>CAYSCH010000394.1:0-8700 GCA_964429355.1 uncultured Planctomycetaceae bacterium
TTATCCGTAACCTTTAGCCCCACCAACGGAAAAACCAGTGTAGCGCTGGCAGTCACTCCCACCATCACTTTTAATAATGCCATTCAGCCGGTGGTTTTGTTAGTTAGCGGCTCTAAGAAAGCCAAACACAAAGAAATGCCCGAAGTACGTAACCGCAACTGTGCTTCCGGTTTCACCTTCTCAAGACAGTCTCCACGACAGGTAGTCCTGGCTTCCGTCGGCGAAGCGAAGGACATCAACGCCGTGGGGTTCGTATCGAAAGACGATGACCCAGCGCTTGCACGAGAACAGCCTGACGTCTTTGCCGATTTCTGGCGCAGCGGTTCCCAGTACTGCAACAGGAAATCGTTGCGCCAAGTTCTCGCACTGCTCGATCAACTCGTCGACAATCCGATCGGCCGTCGCGGGGCGTCTGTCGACCAGGGCAATCTGAATCGCAATCGCTTGAAGATCACGTTCGGCCGCCGCCGTACGGCGGGCTATTGGCATCCGTCGACAACTCCTCGTTTTCGGAGTTCCTCACGGACGGCACGTTTGGTTTCGGCGGCGTCAAACGGTCCAACCCGTCCGGCCGCAAGATCTGCGTCCGCTTCTCGAACCATCCGCCGTACGTCTTGAAGGCCGTGTTGACGCCGTTCCAACGTGTCCATGGCCGCCCGAAGGACGTCCTCGGCCGTCTGGAATTCACCGTCTCGCATTTGCGCTTCGATCCGTTGCTCGAGGTCCGCCGGAATCTGATAGGCCATGGGTATTGCTCCTGCCTCTCAATCTTACCAACCTGCGTGGGATCGCGTCAAACCGACGGGAAATACGGGAAATACGCTCCCCCATCGCGAAGAAGCCCAAAAAACGAACGGCAATTCGCGATTCTGGCATCCGTCGTTCCTTCGCGATTTGACTCTCATTTGTCATTCAAATCCCGGAGCCCCCCAAGTACCTGCTGGTCGTGCTGCTCGACCTTGACGCTCTTCCACACCTTCCGGACGACGCCGCCGGCATCGATAAGGAACGTGGAGCGCTGGATGCCCATCGCCGTTTTGCCAAAGCGGGTCTTCTCCCGCCAGACGCCGTACTTCTCCGCTACCTTGTGCTCGGTGTCGGCCAGGAGGGGGAAGTTGAGCTGGAATTTGTTCCGGAACTTGATGTGGCTTTCGACGCTGTCGGTGCTTACGCCAAGCACGGTCGCTCCCAGACTGGCCATCTCGGATTTCAGGTCGCGAAAGGAGCAGGCCTCGGTGGTGCAGCCCGGCGTGTCGTCGCGGGGGTAGAAGTAGAGCACCACCGGGTTGCCCCGGAGGCTGCTGAGCTTGACCTTCGTGCCGTTGTCGGCGGGGAGGGTAAAATCGGGGGCTTTCTTGCCAGCTTCAATCCAATCGGCCATTGGGGGTCTCCAGAGGTTTAGATGCGAGAATGCCTGTTCGGGGATACTGCCGCGATTGGAAGCCTCGTCACTGGTGAGGGTTCCGGGAGGGGCAGGTATCGTGGAGGAATTGTAGAGGCGGGGCCAATTTGGCCAAGGAGAGGGGGCATGCAAGGAGGCGGCGAACCCCCGTCTGGCTGGGTGTGTCTCTAAAATGGCCATCCCCTCCACGCGGCCCAAAGCCTGTCGCAGTCGCCCGTCAGGTTGCCTGTTTGGACGTTGGGGGGAGCCGGCGATTCTGTACCTTTGCGGGCGTGCAACCTCGGTTTAGAATAGAGTTCCGTGGAAATGGTGACCATCTCCCCCAACCAGAGAACCATCGTGACAAACAGCCCTGCCGGTGCGGCGGTCGTGACGGACGATCAGAACAACCCAGCCCTGAAGCGGGCCCTGATCGCCGCTCAAACGGCCGACGACAATCGCGGCCGCGACATTGTCATTCTCGACATGCGCGGCATGACGACCTTCTTCGACTACTTCGTCATCTGTTCGGGCACCAGCCGCCGGCAGCTTCATGCCATCAGCGAGGAAATCGACCGCGCCCTGGAACAAGGCCTCGGCGACCACCGCCTGGGAATCGAGGGTTACGACGAAAGCCGTTGGATCCTGCTCGACTACGGCGACATTGTGGTCCACATGTTCGAGCCGGAGACCCGCAAGTACTACGACCTGGAGAACCTCTGGGGCCATGCCAAGCGAGTCCCCTTCGAACCCGCAAGCAGCACCCGTCCTGCCGCGTTGTAGCAGCCCGTTGCGGTAGGGCCCGGGCGCCGCGCGGCATTCTGAAGTGGAGCATCGGTCGGCAATTGAGGCCGTAGGGTGTGTCTTGATGTACCACAAGGAGCCTCGCAAGGTGGACGTGAATCCGTACAGGTCGCCGGAGAATCGGGCCTCGCGGGGGGGTGCAGACGCTAAATCCCGGTCTTGGCCTTCCGGGTTCTTTCTCGTTTTGTGTTGGCTGTCCTTCGCCATTCTCAGTATCGGTGCCGTCGATATGGCTGCAGTCACCGTCGTGTCAGGTTTTGAGCTGAAGCGGTGGCTCTGTGTGTTGGTGACTGGCGCTGCCGCGATAGGATGTGCGGTGGTCGCGGTTCGTGGTAGCACGCGATGAAACCCAGCAACCGCGTCCGCGGCAGTCGCCCAGAGACTTTCTCGAAGCTGACTGTATCGGCCTGAAGAGCTTCGCACTGGGTGTGCATCAAACGGGTTCTGAGGGCCCTTGGCTGATCGTTTTGGAAGGTTCAGAATAGGGGCTCCGCCAATGGACGTGACACCTTGCGGTCCGTCCAGACGAACCCTGCCTTCGAGGCGACAAGTTCCGTTTCAGTTTTGGTGCCAAAAGACGCGCCCTACCCTAGCAGGCCAGATTGCCGTGAGTATCCTCCCTGAACTCGAAAAACGTTTTCGGACCGCCCTGGCCCCCCTCAACGTCGATCCCGAGCCGCTGCTGGGGATGATCCGGCGGAGCCAGGATCCCAAATTTGGTGACTACCAGGCCAACTTTGCCATGTCGCTGGGCAAGCAGCTCGGCAAGTCGCCCCGTGATGTGGCGGGCGAGGTTGCGGCGGGGCTGGATGTCGAGGGATTCTGCGAAGCGCCGGAGGTAGCCGGGCCGGGGTTCATCAATCTCCGGATTCGCGACGACTGGATCGTGGGGCAGTTGAATTCGGCTCTGGCCGACGAGCGGTTGGGCGTGCCCTTGGCGACCGAGGTGAAGACCTGCGTGGTCGATTTTTCGGCCCCCAATGTGGCCAAGCCGATGCACGTGGGACACATTCGCTCCACGTCGATCGGCGACTCCCTGGCGAGAACCCTGCGATTTGCCGGACACAAGGTCATTACCGACAACCATATCGGCGACTGGGGGACCCAGTTCGGAATGATCATCTACGGCTATCGGCACTTCTGTGACGGGGCCGCCTACCAGGCCAATCCCGTTCATGAGCTGGCCCGGCTCTACCGGCTCGTGCGCCAGTTGATGGACTACCACGACGGCAAGGCCCGGCTCGACTCGATGGCCCAGAAGCTGAACGATGCCGAGGAACGGCTCGAGGAGGCGCTTGCGACCGGTGAGGATCAGAAGCCGGACAAGAAAACCAAGAAGCTCCTCGGAAAGCTCCGCAAGGATGTCGAAGAGGGGCGGGAGGAGCTCACGTCCCTGCGGGCCAGGATTGCCGAGATCGACGCAAGCCCCATTCTGTCGAAGCTGGCGGCGGAGCATCCCGCCATCAGCCAGGCGGTCTTGCAGGAGACGGCCAGGCTTCACGCGGGGGACGAGGAGAATCTGAAGTTGTGGCGCCAGTTCCTCCCGCCGTGCCTGGCGGTGCTGGACGAGACCTACCGGCGGCTCGGGGTGAGCTTCGACCAGACCCTGGGCGAGAGTTTCTATCACGATCGACTGGCTCCAATCGTCGAGGAACTGATCGAGCGGGGCGCGGCCCGGGAGAGCGATGGGGCGATCTGCGTATTTCTCAAAGGGCACGACGTCCCGATGCTGATCCGCAAGAAGGACGGCGCGTTTCTCTACGCGACCACGGACCTGGCTACGCTCCGCCACCGCATGGAACAGTGGAAGCCGGACGCGATCCTCTACGTGGTCGATTTCCGGCAGAGCATGCATTTCGAGCATCTGTTCGCCGCGGCGCGGCTGATGGGATGCACGGAAACGGAGCTCAAACACATCAGCTTCGGCACCGTGCTGGGAACCGACGGCAAGCCTTTCAAGACGCGGGCGGGCGACACGGTAGGGCTGGAGAGCCTTCTGGACGAGGCGGTGGCGCGGGCGGCAAAGGTCGTGGCAGAAAACGATGAGGCCAAGCCCAACGGCCCCGAGCTCTCGCCGGAGGAGAGGGCAAAGATTGCCGAGACGGTCGGGATCGCGGCCCTCAAGTACGCGGACCTGTCGCAGAACCGCGAGAGCGATTATGTGTTTAGCTACGACAAGATGCTGGCCATGAACGGAAACACGGCGACCTACATGCAATACGCCTATGCACGGGTCCGAAGCATCTTTGCCAAGGGGGGTGTGGAGATCGAGGCCCTGCGGGCAGCACGGCCGCAGATCTTTCTCGGCACGCCGGCCGAACGGACGCTGGCCCTGGAATTGTTGCGATTCGGCGAGGCGATCGACTACTGCCTGAAGGACTATCGCCCGAACCTGTTGACGAGCTATCTATTCGATCTGGCCAACTGCTACTCGACGTTTTTTGAGAACTGCCCGGTGCTGAAGGCCGAGACGGAGGAGCTTCGCAGCAGCCGGTTGATACTCTGCGACCTGACGGCGCGGACGATCCAGAAGGGGCTGGAACTGTTGGGGATCCGCGTGGTTGAGAAGATGTGAGGGCCATCAGCAGAAGTTGCGGCTCTTGGAGGCGAGTTCTGCCAGGCGGGTGGAAAGGTCCTCCAGGTGGGAGGCGAGCACATGGATCACGCGGCCTTCGCGCTGGAGGCGGCCGCGAACGAGGAGCAGATTGCCGCGCAGGGCGACAGAGCGGAATCGCTTCCACACGTCCGCACGGATGATCAGGTTGGCCACGCCCGTTTCGTCTTCCAGGGTCACGAAGGTGATGCCTTTGGCCGTGCCGGGGCGCTGGCGGACGAGGACAACGCCGGCGACGGCCACGGGGCGATTCTTGGGTAGCACACGTAGGTCATCGGCACGGGCGATCTTCATTTCGTCCAATGCGGGACGGAGGAAAGCCATGGGGTGTTTGCCGAGCGTCATGCCGAGGTTGCGGTAGTCGGCCAGCATCTCTTCAACAGGCTGCATCTCGGGCAGGGCGGTTGGCTCGTCCGGCGCGGAGGGCAAGGCAGCGAACAGCGGGAGTTCCTTGCGGTCCTGGCCGAGGGCGTGCCAGAGGGCGTCGCGGCGGTTCAGCCCAAAGGACTTGAACGCTCCGGCCTTGGCCAGCCGGGTGGCCACGGCAGTGCTCAGGCCGGTGCGGCGTGTGAACTCTTCCATGGAAGAGAAGGGGCCCTGCCGCCGGGCCTCCTGGATGGCCTCGGCGTGGGCCTGGGACATGCCCCGCAGGAGTCGCATGCCGAGGCGGAGGGCGAGGGGGCCGGGGGGGGCGTCTTGCCTGGTGGGATGGAGACCGGAAGTGGAAGGAGAGGGAGGAATCCGGTTTCTATCCTCGCCGGCGAGTCGGGTTGGTTTGGCCTCGCTCACGCGTCGGGTTTCAAGTTCTATGGAGGTCGGTTTGGCCTCGCTTACGCGTCGGGTTTCAATTTCTTTGGAGGTCGATGGGGCCTCGCTTACGCGTCGGGTTTCTATGTGTGTGGGTAGCTCGAGAGTGCAGTTCCAGTCACTGTGGTTGACGTCGACCGGGAGGACTTCTACCCCGTGGTCCCGGGCGTTGCGGATCAACTGGGCGGGGGCGTAGAAGCCCATGGGCTGGCTGTTGAGGAGGGCGGCGGTGAAGGCAGCCTGGTGATAGCACTTGAGCCAGGAGGAGACATAGACCAGGAGGGCAAAACTGGCCGCATGGGACTCGGGGAATCCGTAATCGCCGAAGCCGCGAATCTGGTTGAAGATCGCTTCGGCATACTCCTGGGAGAATCCATTGGATTTCATGCCGTCGATGAGCCTGCGGCGAAATTCGTCGATCACGCCCGGCCGTCGCCAGGCACCCATCGCACGGCGTAACTGATCGGCCTCGCCCGGCGTGAAACCGGCGGCCACGACGGCCAGCCGCATGGCCTGCTCCTGAAACAGAGGCACGCCGAGGGTTTTTTCCAGCACGCCGCGAACCGCCTCGTTGGGAAAAGTGACGGACTCCTGGCCGTTGCGCCGGCGAAGATACGGATGGACCATGTTGCCCTGGATGGGACCGGGTCGCACAATGGCCACCTCGATCACCAGGTCGTAGAAGCAACGGGGCTTGAGCCGGGGAAGCATGCTCATCTGGGCCCGGCTCTCGATCTGGAAAACACCCATCGTGTCGGCCTTGCGGATCATGGCATAGACGTGGGGATCTTCAGGGGGCACGGTGGCGAGAGTGAACCGCCCCCCTTCGTGCTGCTCAATCAGATGGAAGCACTTGCGGATGGCCGTCAGCATGCCGAGGGCCAGGCAATCGACCTTGAGGATGCCCAGTTCGTCGAGGTCGTCTTTGTTCCACTGGATCACGGTCCGGCCGGGCATGGCGGCGTTTTCGATGGGCACCATTTCGCACAAGGGGCCCTGGGTCATCACCATTCCGCCGGTGTGCTGGGAGAGATGGCGAGGAAAGCCGACCAGTTGATCGACCAATTCGACGAGCTGCCTGCCCACGGTGGAGTCGGGATCGATTCCGGCCTCGCGGCAGCGCTGGGGCATTTCGGGCTCGGTGCTGAAATGCTCGATCCGCTTGGCGAGGTTGTCCACACGGTCGAGCGAGAGCCCGAGGGCCTTGCCCACGTCGCGAACGGCCGAACGGGGGCGATAGGTGATCACTTCGGCGGTCATGCCGGCCCGCTCGCGGCCATACTTCTGGTAAAGGTACTGGAGCACCTCCTCCCGGCGCTCGTGCTCGAAATCGACGTCGATATCGGGGGCCTCGTTGCGCTCGCGGCTGACGAAGCGTTCGAAGAGGAGGTCGACGCGGTCGGGATCGACGGCCGTCACGCCCAGGCAGTAGCAGACGGCCGAGTTCGCCGCCGAGCCTCGCCCTTGGCAAAGGATGCCGCGGCCACGGGCGAAGCGGACAAGGTCCCAGACGGTGAGAAAATAGGCCTCGTAGTGCAGTTCGGCGATCAGGTCGAGTTCATGCTGGAGCAGGCGGCCGACTTTTTGGGGAATTCCGTTGGGGTAGCGTTTTTCGGCGCCGAGCCAGGTCAGGTGGTCCAGGTATTGGGAAGCCCGCGATGGGGCGGGGGAAGGGGGCAGGCCTTTTTTCGCGGACTGCGAATTGGAACTTGGGCCAGTGAAATCCTCCGGCACCAGTTCTTCGGGGTATTCGTAGCGAAGCTGATCGAGGGAAAAGCCGATGCGGTCGGCGATTTCGAGGGTGCGGCGGAGGGCGTCGGGGGCATCGGCAAACAGGAGCTGCATCTGGTCGGGCGGCTTCAGATAGCGCTCGGCGTTGGCAAAGAGGTGCTCGGTCACCTCGGCCACCGTGCCGTGATGCTGCACGGCGGTCAAGACATCCTGCAGGGCCTGACGCTCGGCCACGTGATAGCGGACCGCGCCGGTGGCGACCAGGGGAACATGCCCTTTGCGGGCCGTATCTGCCAATTCGGCGAGTCGGCGGCGATCGTCGGGGCCATAGTGGAGGGATGCCGCGAGGTAGCAACGATCGCCGAACAGGTTGCGGTAATCGCCCAGGTCGCGGCAAAAGCGGGGGGCGACCTCAGCTCCTGGAATCACGCAGGCCAGCAGTCCCTCGGCATGGCTGGCGAGATCCTCGAACCGCAGGCGGCACTGGCCTTTTCCGGCTCGGCGACGGCCTTCGGTGAGCAGGCGGCAGAGGCGGCCGTAGGCCTGGCGATCGGTGGGGAGGAGAACTGCGGTGGCAGCATCTTCGACGACGATTTCGGTGCCGACAAGGAGTTGGATGCCGGTTTCTTTGGCGGCCGTGTGGGCCCGAACAACGCCGGCCAGCGAGTTGCGATCGGTGATCGCAATGGCGCGATATTCCAGTTCCGCGGCACGGCGAACGAGTTCTTCGGGGTGGGAAGCCCCTTCGAGGAAGGAGAAGTTGGATTTGGCGTAGATTTCGGCGCAGGGCATGGGAAGGGGAAATGACGACTGACGAAAGTCAAATGACGAAGATTGGGGGTTACAGGTTGTTGCAGGGCATCGATGGGGTGAGGAACGGTTTTGGGAGGCGATTTGATTTTTGGCACAAGTAAGCCTGTCGCACAAAAAACAGGGCAAGAAGGAGTGTTTCAAGTGACTTGCAGGTAGGGACTTACGAATGCTGTTGTGGACGTAAGTTCATATCCGTCGATGGAGGGGCGTGCCAAAAATCCCTCTGACGAAGGGGCGATGCAGGAATGGGGGTTGGTCAACAGGGTGCGATTTTGCCAGTTCGTGGGTGCATGGCGGCGGCGAGAGTCTGGCTGGAGAGGGACAGGCTACGGTCAGTGCGCGCATGTATATTTATACATATTTCCAGTATCAAGTCAAGGGGAAATCCGAGGCAGGTGCGGGAAGGAGTGAGAACGGATTTTCAGGCTCGAAGCGGTTGCTCCCCCAAGGCCCACCGCTCCGCATCACGCCCTACTTGACGATCGCCGCGGCGAAGTTGCCTTTGCCCGGTGGTGAGAACTTGACCCGCTTGCCTGCTTCCACCTTGGAC
>CAYSCH010000395.1:0-8693 GCA_964429355.1 uncultured Planctomycetaceae bacterium
TCAACGCGCGGCGAGCACGGAATCCTTGAGTGGCGCAATGAAGCCCTCTCGGATGAGTTTCGGGTCTTGCCGGGCCGACATGGTCTGCGCCACGCGATCGAAACAGGCATTGACGGCCCCTTGATCCCCCGAATTCCGGGGACACAATACCTAATTCGTGCTCCTTCTCGTGATCGAAGGCGAACTGGTAGCTTCCGGGCATGGCAAGATTGGCGAGGCTGGTTGTTCCTGGGATGCCGCATCACATCACGCAGCGCGGCAACCGCCGACAGCAGACGTTCTTCTGTGACGACTATCTGGCCTACCTGGATCTGATGGCCGAGCAGCGCCAAGGCACACCTGAAAGGCCGGGACGACGGCCTGGTCTCCGTCGCGACTCTGCTGGTGATTGAGGGGGGATTGGAAAGCCTTCCTGAGAAGAACGGCGTGCAGGTTACGTCTGTCCACCTGGCGGCTCTCGCCTAACTCTTGATTCTGTCTTTCCATTTGTCAAAACTCCTCGGCAATTGAGTAGCGCAAGCTCAGTTTGGCAATCCTGTCGACGGGCACCGGCAGCAACGCCCCGTCGGTTGGCATTACCACCCACGCACCGCCCATCGCCCCCCCCTGTCGTGCCGGGTGAAACTTAACTTGATCATCCAACACATACTTCGCACCATCATTCGCAGTACAGCAGATGAAGCTCCGGATCTTGTTGACGAAACGTTTGCCATTACCGAGGCCAAATACAATGTTTAATGCCCCATTCTCACCGATATCTGTAAAGAACACCTCACATATCTGGATCCAAGATTTTTCGACACACTGATCGACTACGGGCCTCTGCATCGAGAACGGACCATCAAAGCTCAACGTAAAGGTGTCTTCGCCCAAAGATTCCCGGTCTGCGAAACGGTTCTGGGCAGGAGTGCCTACAGGAGCAGGGGTGTCTTCGCCCAAAGATTCCCGGTCTGCGAAACGATTACTCAGAAAGAAACGCCCAATTGCGACAACCGCTGGCGTCAGAAGAACCGTACCTACGCCTGCGCGAAATAACAGTATGCGACGCGATATGCGGCCATCCCGACGAGATTCCGTACCTTTCATGACAACATCTCCTTTCAATACCATGAACCCTATCCTTATGCCGGGAGGGCAACTACTCGTTTCACGTCGCACTTTGAGCCCGCGGACATGCTTTGCCACTCGGTTCCAAATACCTTGTCGTGGCGACGACGCATGTATTCGTCAATTCGGCGGTGGATGAACGTCAACCGATCGCAGGCCGAGAGACGGAACTGGAGGCGGTGCGTCGTTGTCTGAAGCGCGGCGGTCCGCTGGGCGATGCCGATTGGGTCGCTGCCCTCTGTCATCGGCAAGGACAGTCACTTTAGCTTGCCTCGCAACCATTCTGCCAAGTGGGTTGGCGAAAGAACAAAGAACTGGACCCTGCGTCTTTCCTCTGCGGTTGGAGCGAGTCGCTTCCAGAGTTCAAGTTGTTCTTTCGGGACTGGCGTGGTTTCACGCTTTGTCAGCAGCGATATCCCCTTCGCTCGGTCGCCGCTTGCTTCCGCGTTTTTTCCGATACCGTCCCATGCAAGGGCACGGACAAAGTATACTCTCGCTGATGGTGTTGTCTCGAGCCGAAGAGCTTCTGTGCTGTCGCTGAGTGCTTCGTCGAATCGGCACGCTCGCAGACGAATCTCGGCTCGTGTCAAGTAATGGAGATCACTGGGAGTCTCGCACAGGGAAAAGGCGGCATCGATATCGGCTATCGCCTCGTCCATCATGAGTTGTTGAAGATAGGCTCGCGCCCTAAGCAGGTAGCTCGTGTCAGACTTCGACTGCAACTCGATTGCCATCGTATAGTCGGCAATGGCGCCAACAGGATCGTTCAGGTATTCCGCACGTACCATGCCTCGCAAATGGTAGAGCCGTGCCCAGTACGGGCAATTCGAAATGGCCGTATCGAGGTGCATAAGGCACTTCTCTTTGCTCCCTCGCGTCGTTGATAACGGCTCTTCAATGGCCTTGAGGGCGACGTTTGCGATAAACCAGCGATATTGCTCTCTCCCTTCGTTGGGCACCAGCGGTTCCGCATGCAACAAGTCCTGCAAGGCGTTGTCGAAGTCTCCTTGTTCGAAGAGACAATATCCGCGCAGGAAGAAGTAGCGATAGTCCTTCGTGTCAGACGAGATCAGTTCATTACAGAGCCGAATCGCCAACTGCAACTCGGAAGCACGCGTTGCGCCCGTCAGGGAAGCCCCCTCTTGGGGTGTCGCTAGGTAGGCGTGGCAGCCTGCCATCAGAAACAGCGTTTCGTCATCGGGTAACAACCGATGCGCCTCCTCCAACGAGACGAGGGCCTCTTTCGCGTTGTTACGGTCAAGCATCAGCAGAAGGAGTCCTCGCATCTTGTGGCATTCGCCATCAAGAGGCGTCTGGCGGCAAAGTTCCTCCGAAGCTCGCATGGCCGTTTGCCGCTCGCGCAACGTGATGCTGGAAATCAATACTCCCGCCAGCGCCCTCACGTACTCTGGAGAGGAAGAAGGAACGCTCATGAATCGTTCCAGCGCATTCCCATACTCACCATTCTCGATTAGGTGTTGACCATCATCGACAGCTGAAGGCTGAACCTCTCCCGCCTGTGCCAGAGATTTCGCAATTGTGAGGCTGGTCAGAAGGGTCAGCAGCGCGGCGCAAATTCGCGCAGAGTGTGCGAGGTTCATCAAAACCCTCCCGGCTAGTAAGGGTGATTCCAGAATGTTATCCCTGGATTTCGACGAACGCAAGCGTTCGTCTGTGTGACCTGCCAATTTGTCGTAAACGCACTACAAAAAACTGTTTCCATAGAATCCGAAGAATTGCCAGTCACTAGATCTGACAAGTCTGGGCAAAATGGGTAAAACCAACGCCTGTCACGCCCGTTGCGCTACGCTCCGCGCGGGATAATTTTCTACGAACTCAATCGCCCCGTGGGTCGCAGGGCACTCGAGTATTTCTGCCAGCTCGGTTGTTACGTCGAGTGGAACGCCCTGCGAAGAAAGGTCGTTACGCGTGCCGAGTGCTGGCCTGCACAATGGGGGTATCGGAGTACAGCGAGGTTTTCGCTAAGTCCTTGCAGTTATAGGGCTCAGGATGATTGCCAGGTCGGTCGTCGGTGAGGTGGTGAGAAATGACGGTGAAAGATCCGGCCGGTGCAGGTGGTAGGCAGGGAAGAATGGGGGAACGCTGATCGACGGTAATCGACGCTGATCTTGTGAGGCTCCTGTCCGGACTGGATGCAATCCTGTCCTACGGGTTCGCCTGCCGTGCCTTTCGCACTTCCTGCAATAGGGCGCTGATGCGGAGGTGGCCCTGGAAGGTCTGATGGATGTCCAGCTTCCCCGGGCCGGATTGCTGGATGGTTGCCGGTCCTCCGACGCGATCCCAAGTCTCGGGTGCGACCGTGGTCGTGAGCAATTGAGCGAGTGCGCCGGTGTCGCCAGCTTCTGTCAGATCCTCAACCGGGTATTCGATCCGTTGAAGCTTCTGGGAGGCGACCCTCAAGGTTGTGATTCGAATCTCGTCCTTGTCGGCAATCCACACCAGGTCGAGATCTGCCAGCACAAGTGACAGCATCGATCGCAGGGGAATTTCCCGCAACTTCCGGGTGATCGGCACGCTATCGCCAAACTGTTCGCCCTGCAAAGCTTGTTGATCCAAGCTCATTTTAACCGAGTGCTTCTCAGCCAGAAGAGCGATGACGTCCTTCAACGGCATTTCGATCACTGCGAGCGTGGTGACACTATTCAAAGCGTCGGCCATCGGTGTACCGGCCAACGTGGGGGGCATCGCATCCCAGGCAGGCGGCACGGGCCGGAGTTCCTCGGCGTAGCGCAGTTCAATTCGCCTCTGAACATCGCAGCTCTGAGCGATCACCAGCAGATTAGGACTGACGGAAGCCAGGCTACCGATCCCACCGACGCTATTCCACGAGAAATAATCCATGCTGTGCGTGATGTCCTCGCGCAGCCCTTTCACGGGCGTTCGAATCTTATACACCGTCGCGTACCTGGGCGCTGCCCGGTGGGTCGTAACGAGCACCACGTTGTGCCGCACACACCAGATTAGATCGACGTCCCCGGTCACGAAATCCAAAGTCCGCGCCAGGGGCATACCCTCAAGACTCCGCGAGGTTTTTACATCTTGATCGATGCCCGCCTCGTCCAAAGCTCGCAGGTCCAGCACGATGTTGATGTTGTGATCCGAAGCGAGATGGGTGAGTATGTCTCGCACGGGTGTTTCGATGCATTCAACCCTGGAGCCCTGTCGCAAGGCATCTACCATCCGTTCCCCACAATCCCTTTGCCTCGCGGCATCCTTGCCTTCAATCGCGAAGGGATCGGCGCCGACTACAGGCAGCGTGGATTCAGCAGGACTGCCGACCGGCTCGCCCTGGACTGCGGCTGCCGCGATCTGCGGATCGGCACTGTCGCCGACCGCCTGAGTTTGCGCCACGGCCAGAACGCCGCCGAGGCAGACGATTGCTGCCACAGCCACAAGCCAAGTGCGCCCGGCGCCGCGTCGCGATGCCGAACGTTCGTCGGGCAGCAGCATGATACGGCGGATGCGCGCGAGCAGGCGGCCTCCCGTGGCGGCCATGGCGTAGGCCGGCGGAGTGCGGGCGAACTCGGCCAGGGCCACCAACGATTGGGCATAGACTTCGCGTTCGCGACAAGCCCGCATGGCCAGATCATCGGTGCAGAACTCGCGCTCGCAACGAATCCGGCGCGACAACCACCACACCGCCGGGTGGTAGAATAACACCGTTTCGACAACCGCCTGGATGAGATTTACGAGGTAGTCGAGGCGCCGGATGTGGGCCAGTTCGTGAGCGAGCACGGCCTCGAACTGGGCCGGTGAAAGATGGGTCACCAGGCTCATGGGCAGAATGAGCACCGGCTTGATCCAGCCGATGACGACGGGCGCCATCATCTCGGCCGACTGACGCACGGCAATTGCACGGCGGAGCCCCAATTGTCGTGTGATGCTCTTCACCTTATCCAGAATGTCGCTGGTTGCCGGCTTACCCGCCCGGCGGAACCGTTGGGAGAGGCTCCACGCCGCCCCGTGCCACGCCGAGAGAAACGCAACACCGGCAAGCCAGACCCAGAAGACGAGTTGCAGGATCAGCCGGAGCCAGGGCGAGTAGGAAGGCGCAGTTCCGGGGCCTCCTGCGGAAGCCGTACGTGCATCGATGGACAGACAATCGATTGCCGCTTCTCCGGCAGGCGCATCGAAACTGAATGAGCCAGTTAGTGAAATGTCTTGCCGCGTGCCGGTTGCTGCAGGACCGACCTGTGGATTCCAGTCGGAGGAGGCGTACGGTTCACGGGCGACGGCATCGCTGGTCGGCTCAACAAGGAACACGTTGACGACGGGCAGAACGGCCATGACCAACAGCCCAGCGCAGGCGACTGCGTAACGTGCATTGGCTCGTGAGTGCGGCCTCGAGGCACTCGGTTCCGCGTCAGTGCTCGGCGCCAGGTCGTCGCGAAGCAGTCGCAGGATGATTGCCACAGCAGCCGCCAGGAGCGCGCCCTGCCAGAGGAAGTGAAGCAGGGCCAAGGCTACGTATTGGGTCACATTCGGCGAGACCCATTGGAAAAGCTGGCCGGTCATTTCTGTTTCCCCCACTGCTTCAGTTGACGTTTGATTTCGGCAATTTCCTCGTCACTGACGTCGCCCGCCTCCAGGGCATGGAGAACGAGCTTCTGAACGGAGCCCTCAAACATGCGATCGACGAAGCGGCTGACGAGGGCCCGTTCGATGTCGTCCTCTTTGACGGCCGGAGTGTAGAGGTGAGAGCGCTGCGACTCGTCGCGGCGGACGAGTCCCTTCTCGACCATCCGCTGCATGAGTTTGAGTGTGGTCGTGTACCGCGTTCGCGGGTCCCCACCCAGCAGTTCGTGCACATCGCGCACAGAAGACGCCCCCCGACTCCACAGCCTTCGCAGGATGGCCAGCTCGGCTTCTGAGGGCTGCGGCAGCTTTTTCTTTGGCGACATCAGTTCCTCCCGCTGCAGTGGCGGCCGTAATACGACACTCGTCGTACCGGACGGCAGTGTATACGACACGCGTCGTATGTGCAAGCGGAATGTTGGGGAGCTTGGGATTCTTTTCTTGGGGGGGACGGAGTATGTGGCTGGGGCTTCCAGCCGCAGCATCCCGGAGCAAGATGCTCCAGCCACCAGTGCGACTCGCGGCAGAGCGGCGTTTTGGGGAATCGGGGGTGAGCCCGCTTCCCCCCCGATCACCGACGGTGGAGGCGAAATAGGTCAGAGATAGGGGCCATCCCGACGACGGTGACGGTGGCCTGGGCTTCGACGATCGCCTTGATCATCCCGATCAGTGCGCCTGCGAGGTCGTCCATTTTAGAGCGGCGCAGTCAGATCCAGAGGGCCGACGTGCCCTTGAGCGGACGATTCACGATTCCGCGTCGGGCGAACTCAACCGGCGAGACACCGCGTGGGATGAGATTCACTTCACTGACCTCGGACGGTTACACCGACGCGGACAGAGTGCATGGCGCATCTGACTCAGGAGTTCACGGCCGAGGTGGCAACCCACGCCATCACAACCTGCATCGGTCACATCGACCGATGCGCCGGACGGTGACTTCATTGTACTTGTCGATGTTCACGACTAAGGTCGCGAGAGATATTTGCCATTCTGCCTCGGTCACATCGACCGGCGCGACGACGGGACCGTTGACCGCGGCTCGGGCTACTCCGCCCGCGTTGAGCAGCAGTTCGTTCAGGCCTCAACTGCTCAGTCGGGCTGCAGCACCTTGCCGGTTCGACGAATCTCGTCGATCAGCTTCCAGAGCGTGTCTTCGGTGTAGAGCTGCACTTGATGCTCACTGAGAATTCGACGCACGTCGGTGCTCGTCTCCGTGGGCTGGGACAAGAAGCGTCCCACCACAACAAGCTGCAAATCGCCGTGCTCCGGGTGCGGCTCCGAGTAGAGCGAGCGGCCTTCGACTGCGAACCGGCAAGCCTTGCCGATTGCGTAACCTGGTTCCTTCGACTGGAAGGTAACGGGCTGAATCAGGTTGAATCGCCCGTTCTGATAGCCGTAGGGGACCTTGAGGCATTCATTGAAAATCGGAACGCGGACAGTCAAATCCCTGGCGATCTTTGAATCCAGTCCGGCATTGGAAATACAGTCGCCCACATACCGCCGAAAAGGTCTGCCCTCATCGCCCTGCTTTCGCGGGGTCCCCCCAACCAAGTCTTGAAAGAGTTGATCCAGGTCCTTCGACGGATCTAGCACTCGCATCGGGCGCGGCGCTGTGATCTGAATCTGGTTGGCGCGAAGCTGGATGAAGCGCTGCAGGTCCTCCAGACTTTGGATGTTGCGGTGCTCCACTTCCAAGCGTTCTTCGATACCACGCTTGAACGAGTTGATCTGAGCCCAATCGTGGTCTTCCGGGCCGAAGAAATGTCGGATTCGGCGATTATCGCGCGCCGTGCGGGCCTGAAGAAACATCCGGTCGGGGCAGAAAAGCAGCACGCCGATATTGGCCGCTTCAAGGCGAGAAAGATCGGGACAGTATTGAATCAGGCAGTAGTAGCCTTGGGCCGGTTTCATGGTTCGTCCTCCGCCTCTTTCATGAACTTGAATTCGTCCTGAGGCCAGATCCAGTTCATTATATGCTCGGCGACATAGGCGGCTCTACCGATCAGGAAGTCTGCGAGGGCCGCCCTCGTCCGATCGTTCACTTTCCATTCGGATGGTATCGACTGGATGACGCCTTCCACCTCTTTTCGGGGGATACTGCGCAACATATCGACTGCGGCCTGAACCCCATCCTTGCCCAAGAATCGTCGGAATTCTGGGAAAAGGCCGTATACCACAGAATCGCGCATGTGGTCGATATGAGATAATCTCGGCGTCAATTCGCCTCCGCCGACGAAGCAATGGGTGTGGTCCATCGCGCGCAACAGGAGCTTTCCCGACGGGGCCTCTCTGCTCAAGAAGACATTGTCGCGATTCCATCGCTCGTTCGGTGGGGGTGTGTATCGGTCTCGATTCCGGATCCACGTATCGAAGACTACGAGTCGGCTGATATCGGGCACGTTTACAAGCCGTTTCAGTTCACGCGGCTTGCCGCCCCAACTCCCACCTTTTTCGCTGCGAGTTACAAAGGCGGGGCCGGTCGTCGCGACGTCGCCGTTCGGCAGCCAGATTTCCGGCACTCCGGTCACCTCAATGAGGGCGTAGTCGAATGTCGGCAGAGCGAACCGGCGAGCCAATTGTGTAGCCACCAACTCGCATGCGAGGACATGTTCGCCTTCCGGATTCCCCATTGCCTTCAAGTAACCTTCGCCAGCATCTGTTACGACAACTGAAACCCCAGTGCTGGAAGGCACACAGCGAACCCATCGTAAGATCTCTGTTGGCTGCCAGTTCGATTGCGGGAGAGCCAGGGGCATCGCATGACCCGTCGGTTGTCGGCTGTGGTACGGTACGAAGCGAGCGAAAGACTGCGGGAGACACTCTGCGCCGCGAACATCCCGTGGGGTCTTTATCGTACTGTGGCGGGAAACGTCGTGCAAGCAGTTGCTGGACTCTGCATCTGATCAGGCAGAAGGGGCGAGGTCGGTTGGGCAGCCTCGTCTGCGGCAGCGGGTTCAACGAGGCGGTCTGTGCTACAGGGGCGATTCAGG
>CAYSCH010000396.1:0-8689 GCA_964429355.1 uncultured Planctomycetaceae bacterium
GGCATGCTCATGAACTTCTCCATGGCGAGCTGCTCCGCTTCGCGCTGTTTGCCTTCGAAGAGAAGCCGGCGGATTTCGGCCAGAGCGCCGGCGGCGCCGGGGTGGGAGTAATCTCGCGGCCCACCGGCCCAGAGAGTATCCTCGTTGAACTGGATGCGTTCCTTGGCCGTTCCGCCGAACGCCATGGCGCCGAGACGGCCGTTGCCGATGGGCAGCGCCTCGAGCCAGGTCTTCGCCGGCTCGTCGTACCAGAGTTCGCTGGCGCCGGGAACGCCCGGTTCGTGGGCCGCGGCGGTGAGCGAGATCAAGGCGAGCAGCAGGATGGGAGCAAGATATCGCATGGTGGAAGTCTCACAGCATGTGTGACGTCCGGTGACGGATCAGCGAACGGCATTCTGTGTGAGGCGATTCTGCCGGAACTGGTAGTCCGACCAGAGGGGGCAGTTCAGGTCGGTCCAGCACTTGACGCGGTGCTTTTCCTCCTGGGTCAACTGGACGTCATAATGCCCCTTGTCGAGCACTTCCCAGAGCTTGCTCTTCACGGTACCGAAGGTGAGCGGGTCGGCCTTGTGGTGCTCCTGGCCCCACTGGTAGTCGAAGTAGTGGACCCAGCCACCCTCGATCAACGTGCGGAAGGAGGCCGGCACGCCCTCGGGATCGAGCGCGGCGGTGAGGTTGAAACCCCGCTCGTCTTTCTGATTGTGGCAGTTCGTGCACTTGCTGTCCCAAACGGGCTGAACAACCTGCTCGTAGGCAAACGGCCCGGCTCCCCAAGGCGGCGGCTCGAGCGGCTCAGCCTGGCGACGCAGGGCCGTGCCCTCGCGGACCGGCGGTGCCGAGAGGCGATTCTCGTGGCATCCCACACAGCTTCGTGTTTCGCCAGGCTGGAGCTGCACCACGCTGCGCATCCGCTGGACCTCCTTGAAATCCTCGTCGAGGGCCTGGAAATAAAGCACTTTGCCGGCCGGGGCCAGAAAACTGGCCGAGCCGTCGTCTTCCACCCTGGCCAGGCCGAGGACCCCCTTGGCCACGTAGCTGGGCCAGCCGTTGGGCCCCAGCACCTTGTGGGTCGGCGTAGCATACCAGTCCTGGAATGGTTCGTGGTCAGCCTGGTATCCGCCGGTCGGCAACTCGAGCAGATCGGCCCGCAGTTCCTGGCAGACACGGATGTACTTGACTCGCCCCCGCTCGACGTTGGGGGCGAGCCCCTGGTAGACATCGGCCACGACAAAGCACCCCATCTCAGGCTCCTCTTCGGGTGTCGCCGGGAAATCGGGGGGTGGTGCGACCGGACGCCACAGGGTCGGACTCATGGCGCCGATTGCCGGATCCATGTGCAGCAGTTCCCGGTTGCCGTAGCGATCGATCAGGTAGAGCCCAAAGCGATCGTCGGGGGCGTGGCTGCAGAGCACGTAGTCGCGGGTGACCGGCACGGGATCGCGGAAGCACTCGCGCCGGGGCCAGTTCATGTGGGTATAAAAAGGCATGTCCGGCGTGATGCTGCGGATCGCTTCCGGGTTGAATCGTCCCTTGGCCGGCTCGACCAGCGCGATGGGGCCGTTCAGATCGCCACCATGCGCCACGAGAGTGCAGCAGAGTTCGTTGGTGCCGGGGACCTGATGGCCGTTGGCATAGCAGTTGATCGTGTTGTTGCCGAAGATCAATTCGGGATGGGTCCCATCCGGGCGGATGGCCCAGAGCGTGTGCCCGAAATCGGCTCCCTTGTCGAGATATTCGGATCGCATCCAGAGCACACGGCCGTCGCGCATCAGCGAGGGCGTCCATTCGCTCAGGTTGGCGTGGGAGAGGGGACGGATGCCCGTGCCGTCGGCATCCATCCGAAACAGCACAAACGCCTGAGGCCGCCAGCAGAGGAACCGCGATCGGCAACGGGTCGAAATGAAGGCCAGGCCGCCGTCAGGCAGAGGGCAGGGAAAATAATCGTGAAAGGGCCCGCTCGCCAGTTGCCGGGGATCGCTCCCGTCAGCATTCATCGCCATCAGGCGGAAGTAGTCCCCCTTGGTCGTTTGATGGGCGAAGTAGATCTTCTCAGTATCGAAGGAGGCAATCGGATCACGGGCGACACCCTCACCGGCGTCGAACAAACGGACGAGTTGCTTGTGCTCCGGGGCGAGGCGGCCGTCGAGCCGGGGGATCTCCAGCCGGCAGATCGCACCGCCGGGAGGGCCCAGGGCGTCGAGGATCACGCTGTAGTTGTGGGAAGGCAGGTACGGATGGCGATGAACGAAGAGGATGTTCTGAAGCGGTTCCAGCGTCGGATCGCGGAACATCAGGCGCCGTTTGGCATGCCGGGCATCCAGGAACAGCTCTCTGGCCAGAGACGGGTCGGCGGACGGGCCCGCGGCAAGCCAGCCGTCGAGCCGCTGCCGGAGACTGGCCGCCTCCTGGTGTTCCTGGACCGTGTCGATACCTTGAGCAGCGAATCGATCGATCATCTCTTCGAACTGCCGCAACACGCGGTCGATCGGATTGGCCGGGTCGATCCGCGAGCCGGTTCGGGCCTCGCAGAGGAAGGCATAGGGCACCATTTCTTCGGCCGCCAGGAGCGACGCCAGGGTGGCGTCCGATGTGTCGAGTGCTCCCACGCTCTGCGGCGAAAGGGGCGCCGGCGCCTCGGGGGCGGGCACTCCCGCCGCAATCGCCTTCACGGCTCGCGCAGACTGCCAGCTCTGTCCGTCGAGCGATACGAGAAGTTCAAAGTCGACCGCCAGGCGGTCCCTGTATTGCCCTTGCCGATCGCGGGAAAAAACGACCCGGTCGATCGTCTGCTCCCCGGCCAGTTCGATCTGAGCCCACTCCTCCGTGGCACCGGCGGCGATCCAACTGAAGCTGTTGCCGTAACGGCCGTCGTTGAGGTGCGGCACCTGATGGATTGCATATCCGGCGAGGCACGACGACGCCGTGGCCTTGGCCCCATCGGACGCCCGGGCCAGGTTCTCCTGGCCTTCCGGTGCGTAGACTTCCAACTCGTCGATGCACGGCTGGCCGCTCAACGCGCCATGGATCAGGAAACGCACAAACCGGGCCTGTGCCGGAGGAAACGCGATTTCATTCGGCGCGTCCGGTCGGACCGTCATTTCGCCCGCAGACAGGGTGGTTGCCAGCAGCAGGGTCAGAACGAGACTTCGGGTCATGTCCGTGTCCTCTCAGAATTGAGGACGGAAAGAGCTTCCCGGATCGGCAGGCGGCTGGACCCGATCATCTCGACCAAGGTGCGTTCGGACGGCAGGCGATCGCCCGCCTGAAGGCGATGGTCGGCGATGTATTGGACGAGGGCGCGGACGATCGCGTCCACGACCGTCTCGCGTGGCGAGATGGGGAGGATTTCGGCCGTTGCCACGCAGGTCTCCTTCGAGTCGTGAAAGACTCATATACTGATATGACCAGTTAGCAAGCGTAAGGATAGTCGTTTGTTTTGGCGGCTGCAAGGTTTGCCTTGAACTTCGCTGGATGCCGTCGAGGAGCCAACCCCGGGAGCGGTGAACGATCTCAGAAAACGGGCTCTGCCAGCGAGCGGCTAAATGGTTGTGAAAAAACGAGTTCGGGCGAGATCGACTGTGGACAGGGAAGGCGGAAAACACGATAACTGGTTCTGGGAGTGGCCATCCAACTGCCGCGCCCGCATTCCATTGCACTGAGTGTGTTGACACGTCACAACCCTGAGCCGGACCAGAACACTCACTCCAGCCACACCACCCGAGAGACCGAAAGCCATGAACTATCGCAGAAATCAGATCCGTGCCATGTTGATGACCACGTTGGTCGTGGCGATATCGATCGTCGCCGCCCGAGCGGAGGAGGGGACGCGGCCGGCGAGTGTGTTTGCCAAAAGCAACCTGGTCGCATGGTGCATTGTGCCCTTTGACTCCAGCCAGCGGAGCCCGGAGGCACGGGCGGAGATGCTCGAGCGACTGGGGATCCAACGGGTGGCCTACGACTGGCGCGAGGAGCATGTGGCGAGCTTCGAAGAAGAGATTCTGGCCTACAAGAAGCACCACCTCGACTACTTTGCCTTCTGGAGCTGGCACCCCGCCATGGAGCCGCTCCTGGAGAAGCACGGCATCCGGCCCCAGATCTGGATGACGGTGCCCAGTCCGGAGGCACAAACGGAGGAAGCGATGGTCGAGGCAGCAGGCAAGGCACTCCTCCCACTCGTCGAGCAATCTGAGAAACTGGGTTGCCAATTCGGGCTCTACAACCACGGCGGCTGGGGGGGCGGGCCGAAGAACATGGTGGCTATCTGCCGGTGGCTGCGGGAGAAGGCGGGGAGCGACCACGTGGGGATCGTCTACAATCTCCACCACGGGCACGACCACATTCAGGATTTTGCCGAGTGCCTTGCGGCAATGAAGCCCTATCTCCTCTGCATCAACCTGAACGGCATGAACGACGGGGCCAATCCCAAGATCGTGCGCCTGGGCAAAGGGCAGCATGAGAAGGCCATGATGGAGACAATTCTCAAAAGCGGTTATCACGGACCGATCGGAATCCTCGGGCACACGAGCGGCGAAGATATCGAGGTGGTGCTGCGCGAGAATCTGGAAGGGATGGAGCGGCTGCTCGAGGAACTGGGCGACACGGAAGCTCTGAAGACCTACGCCAGGTAGTTCGATCCGGGACGACGAACGTGGTCGCCGTCTCACGAGAAGTTGATCAACTCGTGTGGCACATCCCTGAGGCACGAAGGGCGTGGTCGCCCATGAAACGGCACTCTTCGCTGCATGCGGGGAAGGGCTGTCCCCTCGGAGAATCGTCCGCCTGTTCTGACGCTACGCCAAAGAATCTGGAGACTCTTGCTGTGAGCATTCTCGTATTCCTTACTGCGGCAACCATCCTCGCCAGTGCACCGCCCGCAACGCTGGTGAGGCACGGCGGACTGGACAGGCCGGCCGGCTGGAGCCTCGGAACGGCCCGGCTGGTGGACGAAGGATGTCCGGGCCCCTGCCTGCAATTCGACCGGCAGGGGGGCGCGTCGCAGGAGGTGTTCGTGGGCACCAGGGGCATCACGCTGACGGTTGCCTGCGATCTGCGAGCGAAGGAAGTGCAAGCGGTCTCCGGCAACCAGGGCTACGCCTTCGCGGCCGTTTATCAGACAGACGAAAACGGGCGGCTCGTTGCCCACCATGATTTTGCGCAGGTTCGCCAGACACAGGATTGGAAACGCTTCTCCTACACATTCCAGGTCGATCCACGGGCCGACACGGTCTCGCTCCGCTGCGGTCTGTTTCAGGCGACCGGAACGGCCTGGTTCGACAACTGGACCCTGGTGGCTGGGACGGAGGCCAGGCGACTGGACGAGGTCAGCGAGCCCCTTTTGCGATCTGCCGGCGGGCCAGCCCAGGTGGCCATTCTGCGCCAGGCCGAGATGCCGACCCGAGGCTGTGCATCGGATCCGGAGACGCTGGCCACGATCATTCGGGGAGCGGACGTGGAGGCGACGTACCTTTCGGCGGACGAGCTGGCCGATCCGGGGGTGTTCCATGCGGATCGATTCGATCTGGTGGTGTTGCCAACCGGGGAGACATTTCCGGCGGCCGCCCGTCGGAACTTCATCGAATTCCTCCGCGGCGGCGGTGCGTTTCTCTCAATGGGCGGATATGCCTTCAGCGACCTGGTACGCAAAGCCGACGGCCGCTGGCGACCGGAAATCGAGGTGGTCCGGGAGGCACGCCAGCGGGCGATGAGTCCCGAGAAGTCGCTGCTGCAAAACGGCGGTTTCGAGCGCGACGGCGAGTTGCCGGTCGGTGAGGCAGCAGACGACGGCCTGTGGCGTCGCGGCGCTGAGCCAGGCCGTGTGGGCACGTTTGAACCGCACGAGGGGAACCGATGCGTTGAGATGGACGTTCCGCAGGGGCAGGCGGGGGCGCAATGCTACCTGGATCTCAAAGCGGTGCCGGGGCTGACCTATGAAGTGAGCGGCTGGATGCGAACCTCCCAGCTCGCGGGCGAGGGAATGGCCTACATGGCCGTCTACCAGTACGACGCAGGCAACCAGCTCGTGGAGTTTCGCGATTTCGCCGTGGTGCGAGAAGACAAGGGCTGGCACGAGCACCAGTACACATTCACACCGGAACCGTCCGTGACGCGGATCAGTCTTCGATTCGGGCTCTACAACTGCAGCGGCAAGGCCTGGTTCGACGACTTTCGGCTGGGCGACGTGACCGGGGCGTGCTACGTTGCCATGAATACGTCGACGGGGCATCCGGCCGACGGGTTGGAGGTCATGCCCGCACAGATCGGAGCGTTTGACGCCTCGTACCGGCTGAAGCGAGCGTGCCGGCTGCGAACGGCGACCGGGCAGCATGTCGCATCCGCCCCCATCGATCGCGAGGGCCTGCTGGAAGGTTGGGCCGCTTCGGGGGTCGTAGGCTCCAACGATGCGCGCTGGATTCCGATTCTTGAAGCATGCGACCGCTACGATCGGCCACGTGGCCCGGCAGCGGCCGTGTTGCTGCACTACAACGGCTTCTACGCAGGTTCCGCCTGGGCCTTCTTCGGCCTGGAGAACGTGGACCTGTTCGCCGCACCGAACGGGGCAGAAGCCGATCTGCTCAAGCAGCTCGTTCGCTCCCTGGTGGACAGGGTCTATCTGCACAACCTGGAGACCGACATGCGGCTCTATCGCCAGGGGGAACCGGTCAAGGTCTCGGTGGTTGCCGAGAACGGACCGGCGCGAGATCGGCGGCTGGGTGTTCGATTCGATCTTCACCGTGGCGATGAGGCGGAGCCGATTGCGACGGAATTGCGTGAGGCCGATCTGCCGGCTGGGGAAACGGCGACATTTCAGGCTGTGTTCGACAAGTTCGATCGATCGGGCGATCTCTACCGCGTGGTTGCCCGTCTGGTGGAGGGCGAACGAACGCTGGACGAGATGGTCACCGGACTGGTGCTGGCCGAGCCCCAGGCGGTTGCGGCCGGCCCGGAGCTTCGCTTTGCCGACAACTACTTCACCCTTCGCGGCCGGCCCGTGTTTCTCTTCGGCACCGACACCTACAGCCGCGTCTACCACTCGGCGTGCGAAAACCCCTGGACCTGGGCAGAGGAGCTGGCGGCCGCTCGCGACATCGGGCTCAATCTTTACGAGAACCTCCAGTACACCCATCCCGACCACCGCATGAGCGAGGCGGACTGGCGATCCTTTCACGCGCTAGACCAGTTGGTGCAGAAGCACGGACTGGTGTTCATGCCGGGCATGCTGGTCGGACACAATGTGGCCATTGGCGACGAAGAAATGTCGCGTCAGAGCGAGCTTTGTGCCGCCTATGCGGAACACTTCGCCGACACGCCCGGACTGCTCTACTACATCAACGGCGATTATCAGATGCAGCTGGACAAGAATCCCGAGGACGTGCGGAAGCTGTGGAACGACTGGCTCGCGGCGCGTTATTCGTCGACGGCCGAGTTGCGGAGAGCGTGGGGCGGCGCGGCCGCGGATCTCGAATTGGGACGCCTCGAGTTTCCGCCGCCCAACTCGGGGCGGTGGGATGATGTGGCGGCCGTGGACCGGATGCGGTTCCAGAACGAGCTCACTCGGCGTTGGAACTCGGCCCACGTTGCGGCCGTACGGCAACACGATCAGGAGCACCCGATCACGTCGGAGTATTACCAGTATCCGTTTGCCGGCATGGACCTGGTGCTGACGATCGACGGACAGGACGTCTCCAACATCGGCTATTTCGATCGCCCGATCGACGACATCACGCAGTTGCCGCTGAAGATCGCATTCAACGACCTGCGCTCTCGCGGCAAGGGGGTGAGCCTGGGCGAGTACGGTGTTAAAACGCATCCGGCATGGACCGTGGAGAACGGCGCCACCCATTACCACATCGTCCGCACGGAAGAGGAGCAGAAGCAGTTGTTCATGGCCGTGGCGCACTATGGGCTCGGCCTGGGGGCGTCGAAGGTTCAGAACTGGTGTCTGCGCGACGCCCAGA
Organism: uncultured Planctomycetaceae bacterium; assembly: GCA_964429355.1. Lineage (GTDB taxonomy): Bacteria > Planctomycetota > Planctomycetia > Pirellulales > Thermoguttaceae > JAAYAY01. The sequence goes on from CAYSCH010000396.1 coordinate 7,956, forward strand.
CGCGAGTATTCCCCTGGGGAATGTTTTACCCCAACGACCTTGTTCCCAAGGACGTGGCCTACGTTCACCGCAACCAGTCGCTGATCTGGCGGCACTTCCGCCCACGGTACGCGGCGTCGCCGCTGCTTGTGTGCCTGCCCAACCAGTTGCGGCTGGGAAATGGCGAGGACCTGGGGCGGGAGGTTGCCTACCGGACCTTCGCCGATCTCTTGGCGCTGCATTACACCTTCGGCACGATCGACGATCACCATCTGGAGCAGATTCCGAAAGAGGCGACAGCGATGATCCTGCCGTCGCCGTTTACGATGGGAGACGAGTCGTTCGAGCGCCTGCTCGGCTGGGTCCGCGGCGGCGGCACGCTCATCGTGACCGGCGATTTCAGTTACGACGAAGACCGGCAGCGAACGCGACTGGAGCGGCTGAAGCAGCTTGCCGGCGTGGAATACGTGAGTGAACGCTACCCGAACGTGAACCGCGATCGGGGACCCGAAGAGGAAGTGACGTTCCGAGTGCCGGGCCTGGACCGGCAGGTCCTGAGGCCTTGTATCGAGGTGCGCTCGGTCGGGGCTGAGGTGATGGGGCAGGCAGCCGGCGGGAAGGCCGTGCTCACACATCACAAGGTGGGTGAGGGGAACTGCTGGTTCCTGACCGATCCGATCCAAATGGATGCGAGCGAGACGGCGCCCCGTGTGCGACGCAGCGTTCTTCAGGCAGTTCTCAGGGCGGGTACAGAA
>CAYSCH010000397.1:0-8667 GCA_964429355.1 uncultured Planctomycetaceae bacterium
TTGGGAGCGAAATCGAGCGACGGGATGAAGGTCTCTCTGGTCGATGAATTGCCGGTCTGACCAGGGGTAATCGTATGATCGTGTGACACGCTGATACTATCAGAGCTGGGTCAGCCTACGGTCTGTTCGAGGGTGTTTTTGAGTTCGCGCCAGAAGGCGGCAGAAACGTCATGGGGGACGGCATCGGAGACGGTCTTCAGTGTTTGCTCGAGGGAGTCGCCCCGCCACAGCGCCATGGCAGCGGCCGCGATGGCGACCGAGCGGCTCATGCCCGCTCCGCAATAGACGAGGGTGGGAAGTTCTTCGCGAAGGAGCGAGACGAGCGTTTCGACGGCGATCTTGAGCGTGGCGTGCGGATTGCCCGGTCCGTCAACGAGCGGAAAATGGCAGTACAGAATGTCGCGGGGCAGCTTTGGCGGGAGTTCCTCCGCGGCAAGATTGACGAGGGCCGACACCCCCGCGTCGAGCACGCGGGTGGGATCACTCGCTTCCCCGGCATTTCCGATCCAGAGCCGTTGCGGAATGAGTTCTCGCATAGCAATATCCTCGTTGGATCAATCCCATTTCAGTACGGCGCCCGTATCGGCGCTGGTTGCCATCTTCGCGTACTTGGCGAGATAGCCGGTCTTGAACCGCGGTTCTCGCGGTTTCCAGTTCTTCTTTCGGGCTTCGAGCTCCTGATCGCTCAATTTGACGCTGAGCTTGTGGCCGGGGATATCGATCTCGATGATATCGCCCGGTTCGACCAGCCCGATCGGTCCGCAGGCGGCCGCTTCGGGGCTGACGTGGCCGATGCAGGCGCCGGCCGTGCCGCCGGAAAAGCGGCCATCGGTGATGAGGGCCACTTTGTCGTCGAGGCCCACGCCCTTGATGGCGCTGGTGGGGGCGAGCATTTCCTGCATGCCGGGTCCCCCCTTGGGCCCCTCGTAGCGGATGACAACGACGTCGCCCGCCTTCACCTGGCCGTTGACGATTCCCGCATAGGCATCGGTTTCGGCTTCGAAGATGATCGCCGGACCGGAGTGTTTGAGCATCTGCGGAAGGACTCCGGCCGCCTTGACGACGGCCCCTTGCGGGGCCAGATTTCCGTAGAGGATGGCCAGTCCACCCTCGGGGCTGTAGGCGTTATCGACCTCGCGAACGCAGTCGGCTGGGTCGAAGCCGAGATCGTCGGCGGAGAGGTCCCGGATGGAACCACCGGCGGCTTCGACACTCATCCCTTCAACGTTTCGCTTGCCCTGGCCGCGGACGGTGGCCAGACTGAGCGCTTCCTCGATCGCGGTTTCTGAACGGATATCAAAGTCGGCGATGTTCTCGCCCAGGGTCTTGCCGCTTACGGTCGGCACGCCGGTCTTCAGGAGGCCGGGCTTGCCGCGTTGGATGCTTCCCAGGATCGTGTGGATTCCCCCTGAGTTGTGAACGTCTTCAACGTGGTACTTGCTGCTGGGCGAGACCTTGCAGATGTTGGGAGTCTGCCGGCTGAGCTTGTTGATCCGCTCGACGTTGTAGTCGAGACCGGCTTCGTTGGCGATGGCAAGCATATGGAGCACGGTGTTGGTGCTGCCGCCCATGGCCATGTCGAGGATCATGGAGTTGTCGACGGAATCCTCGGTGATGATCTCGCGAGGCAGCAGCCCGTGACCTTTGCCGAGCTTGTCGAACTGGACGACCATTTCGACGATCCGCCTGGATGCCCGTTCGAAGAGCTTCTTGCGTGCGGCACTGGTTGCCAGGAGGGTGCCGTTGGTAGGCAGCGCCATGCCGAGAGCCTCGCAGAGGCAGTTCATACTGTTGGCGGTGAACATCCCCGAGCAGGAGCCGCAGGTGGGACAGCCGATTTTCTCGATCTTCTCGAGTTCCTGGGCCGACACGCGATTGTCGTTCCGTCCGGCGGCCGCATAGAACACATCGATGAGATCGACCGTCTTGCCGTCCTCTGTCCGGCCCGCCTCCATGGGGCCGCCGCTGACGAAGAGAGTGGGGATGTTGCAGCGCACGGCCCCCATGAGCATGCCGGGGACGATCTTGTCGCAGTTCGGGATACAGATCATGCCGTCAAAGCAGTGGGCGTTGATGACGGTTTCGACGGAGTCGGCAATCAGTTCCCGGCTGGGGAGCGAGAACTTCATACCGCTGTGGCCCATGGCGATGCCGTCGTCGACGCCAATCGTGTTGAACACGAAGGGCACGCCACCGGCAGCGCGGATACATTTCTTGATGTACTCGCCAACCTTGTTGAGGTGGACGTGGCCGGGGATGATATCGATGTAGCTGTTGCACACGGCGATAAAGGGCTTGTTGAAATCATCCTCGCCAACGCCGGTGGCTCGCAGTAGGCTTCGGTGAGGTGCTCGTGCATCGCCAAGTTTGATCATGTCGGATCGCATGGTGGTATTTCTTTCCTTTCGTGGGCCTTGGGGGGCGCGCCGGGTTGGTATTATGGGGCTGGAGGCCGAAGACGGCAGGTTGGAGGGCTAACAGTCCAGACTCTCCGATCTGTGGGAATGTTCTCTGCTCCTCCCTTGCCCGTAAGGTTGGCATGGAGGAGTCTTCTGTCTTCGCTTGCGTTTCGGGTCGGTGGGAGGAATTGCTGCAAGTTGTTCATTTTAAGGCGTTTAGCAACGGTCGACCAGGGGCCGGCGATGGTTGACAAGAGGCTGGCGGCGTCTGTTGGAAGGCGTTATTCTGAAGGGAGTTACGCAATATCGGTCCGCACGGTTGTCCCCCCAGGAGATCTGACGATGCGAGTTGTTGTTTTGGCCTGCGTTCTGCTGATGGCGGAAGCATCTCTTGCTGCTGAAGAGACGGCGAAAATCGAAGAAGGATTCGTTTGCCTTTTCGACGGCAAATCCCTCGACGGCTGGGACGGAAACCTCGACGTCTTCGCAATTCGGGAGGGGGCCGTCGTGGGGGGCTCGCTCAAAGAGAATGTTGCCCGAAACGAGTTCCTCACCACCAAGAAGGAATACGGCGACTTCGAGTTGCGCCTCCAGTTCAAACTGCTCGGTGAGACGGCCAATGCGGGGGTCCAGATCCGGAGCCAGCGGATTCCTGACCACCATGAGATGATCGGCTATCAGGCCGACATGGGGGACGGATGGTGGGGCTGCCTGTACGACGAATCGCGACGCAAGAAAGTCCTCGCCGGACCGGAAGCGGCAGACCGCGACAAGGTGGTCAAGAAGGACGACTGGAACGACTACCGCATCCTTTGCGAAGGGCGCCGGATCCGGCTGTGGATCAATGGCCAGCCGACCGTCGACTACACCGAATCCGACGAAACGATCCCGCAAAAGGGGCTGATTGGCCTGCAGATTCACGGCGGGCCGCCGAGCGAGGCCTGGTATCGGAATGTGAGGATCAAAGAGCTGTGAGTGGTGAGCGTTGAACTGTAAGCCCCCCGGTGAGAATCTGCTGAATGTCTCGTCTCGATAAGACACTGGCCGACTATGTTGCCATCGCGATCAGCCCGGCGTTGATCATGCTGATGGTGGGGAGCCTGATGTGGTTCCTGGTGGCCGTGTTCTATCAGGGGGGCTACGATGGTCGGATCAATTGGATCCTGGCCTGTTACGTTTTCGCCATCGTGCTGATTACGCGGATTGCCATCGAGGGGGGCCAGGAACGGGCAGCCATGTTCGGCATGGCCCTAGCCGGGGCCGTCGGACTGGCGACGGTGCGGTTCTCTAGCTCCGTGTATTTTCATTGGATCCTCCTCGCGGTGGCATGGTGGGCCGCCCATAAGCTCACCATGGACTGCACACTCATCGACGAGGAGCAGGACTCCTCTGGCCAGGGACTGCTGCAACTGGTGAGATTCGGCAAGAAGGCCCCAGAGAAGGAAGAGAAAAACGGGGAGCCGGTGACCGAGAAGAAGGAGGAAAAACCGGCCGAACCAGAGGGTGTTACGGAGCGGGTCGGCCGGATGCGAGAGGAGGCGCACCCGAAACGACGAACGAAAGGCAAGGCCCATGCTCCGGGCGTTTGGATCGTCTACTTCTCGCTGGCAGCACTTCCCCTGTTTGGTCTTGGCCAGATGCTCGTGCCTGTTTCAGATGCAGGAAGGCGGCTCTGGACGTTCCAGTTGCTTTGCACCTACGTAGCTGCGGGGCTCGGACTGCTGGTGACAACGAGCTTCGTGGGTCTGCGCCGTTACCTGCGGCAACGGGGCGTGCAAATGCCGCCGGAGATGGCGGGCGTGTGGATCGCATTGGGAGCAGCGATCATCGTAGCACTACTGGCCGTGTGTGCGATTCTGCCCCGTCCGGCCGCTGAATACGAAATCGCTCGTATGCCCGATTTTCCCCTCAAGTTCACCACGCCCGAACGGGAGTCGAATCGTTACGCCATGGGCGGGGAGGGAGCCGACACGAATAACCCAGACTCGCAGTCCCGCACCCAGGGAGAGCAGGACGGCGACCGGCCAGAAGGCGGAAGGTCCGACAATCCCGAATCGGGAGGCAAGGAAGGCTCGCGAGGCAAAGAGGGTGAGGGAAAAGAGAAATCTCCCGATGGAAATGCGCAGGGTTCCTCCCAAGGGGATAAGAAGGAAGAGTCCGGATCGAAGCAGGACTCGTCGTCCAAGCCGCAAGAGGGATCGTCGAAATCGCAGGCGGACAACTCACCGTCGAAGGAACAACCGTCCGGTGGGGAGAAACAGGAGTCTTCCGGCAACCAGCCTGAGCGCCGTGACGACCAGCAGCGGGGCGGGGAGAAGCAGCAACCGGACGGTGACAAGCGGACGAGCGAAGACAGCGACAAGGATTCGGGCGAGGAGGGGAACAAGTCGGAACGGCCGGAATCGAAGGATGAGCGTTCGAAGGAGGAGTCGGCACAGCCCAAGTCCGACAGCGAGGACGCTCCTTCGAAGAAGCGATCGGAGGACGCCCGTGAGGATTCCCATCGATCGCAGGACCGCCCGCAAAACGGTGGAAGCCGCGACGACGAGCAGAAGAAGGCGGAAGAGGAGCAGTCAAAGCGGACCGGATCCCAGCCAGTTCCTTCGCAGAAACCGAACAATCCGCCTCTCCAACTTCCCCAGGTCCAACTGAGCGGTGGGCTGTTCGGGTTGCTCAAGTTCCTCGTGTACATCGTGCTCGGGTGTGCCGGGCTGTATTGGCTCTGGAAGAACTGGTCACGGGTGGTCGAAGGATTTCGTTTGTTTCTGCAGGAGCTTCGCGATCTGTGGGCCAGGCTTTTCGGCGGCAAACCGAAGAGCGAGGAGGGAGCGACGGAGGAAGAGAAGCCGGCGGTGAAATTGGAGCGCCCCTTCACCGATTATGTGGATCCGTTTTCAGCCGGCCTGGCGGCAAGGTACGCGCCGGCGGAACTGGTCCGTTACACATTTGAGGCCACGGAGGCCTGGGCTCGTGAGAACGGGTGCCGGCGGGAGCCCGATCAGACCCCGCTGGAGTTTGCGGCCCGGATCGGGGACCAGGTGGAGTCGCTTCGAGCGGGTGCGGTGGCCCTGGCCAGACTCTACTGCCAGGCGGCGTATGCACCGGGGACCCTGGCGGCGGAGGGGCTGGCACCGCTGGCCGACTACTGGCGGCGACTGCGGACCTCGCATCGAGCGACGGTCGAGCCGCCACCAGTTCAGCCAGTGGGGTGATTTTCACGTGGCGTTGCGCCGGCCTCGTTCCATCTGAAGCTCGAACTTTTCGCCTTTCATTTCCTCGAAGGACTTCTTCTGCTCATCGGTCAGGACACCGAGGGCCTTCGCATCCGATTCGGTGCTGAGATCTCGCATTTGCTGGAAGAGTTCGGAACGATTGTTCTCGGAAGCTTCACGCATCTTCGCGAACAGTTCGGACTGCTTTGCCTGCATGTCCTTCTTGATCTCCTCCAGCTTCGTCTTCTGCTCGTCGGTGAGTTTGAGCCGATCGGCAAGGAACCGGCTGGTGAGGCTGTCTACCGCCGGCCGGTACTGCATGCGGATCTGATAGAGCCGCATCATCTTCTCGCGTGAGACCACGTCGCGGAGTTGGTCGCGAAGCTTCTCGTCCAATTCGTCACTGAATTGGGTCAACTTGGCTCGCCGCTCGTCGCGATTTTCGACTTGTTCCAGAGCCTGGAACTGCTCCCGCATCTCGCCGCGAAGCTTTTCGACGACTTCCTTGACCTTCGCCGTTTCCTCGTCGGTGAGTTTCAACTCTTTCTGAACTTGCTCTCTTCCAAGCAGTCCGAGGAGGCTGTTGCGGCTGCCGAGCCCACGGCCAGGACCGCCGCGCTCTTGCGGCTGGTCGGCAGAATAGCAGACTGCGGTCATGGCCAGCGCCAGCGCCAGCACCATCAATACTCTTGCGCGTTTCATGTTTCACTCCACTCAAATCAAGGAAAAATCACTCCAGGAGTTTCGGCTCCCGGTACCCAGTTAACGCAACTCTCACGAATCTGGAAAGGAAAACCCTATTGAACGGTGTACAGGGCTACTGTGTCCTCATCTTTGATGAAGATACGGTTTCCGGCGATGACAGGGTGCGCATAGGTAGCTGTCTCGGCGACTTTGATGGCGGCGAGCTGTTCGTACTGACTGCCGTTGGGGTTGAAGGCGATCAGTTCGGACGTGCTGGGGAGGGCGAGGAGGCACGAGCCGGCGTCGACGATGGCGGCGAAGCCGCGCCCGTGCTCGGCCGAGTCGGTCCAGGCCGTCTGGCCGTTTTCGGCGTTGATGCAGAAGAACTTTCCCCGGTCCGACAGACCGAAAAGGAAGCCGTTCTTGAGCACTGGCGTGTTGAATTGGGGAGCCAGGTCCGGGTTGCTCCAGAGTTCCTTGGCGACGAAGGCATCTCCCTGTTTTTCGATTTTCGCGGCGCGGGTGCCTCGTCCGGCCCCCGTGTAGATCACTGTGTGGCCGTCTACGATCGGGGTGGCGGCGTTGTAGGCCCGGTTTCCCGGCACGAACGGCAATTGCCAGAGGACCTTTCCATCGGCCAGACCGACGCTCGCAACGCCTTGGTCCGTCAGGGTAACAAGCTGCTTCGTACCGTCGACGGTCATGAGGACGGGGGAGGCGTATTCAGGAGCTCCGGCGTCCCATCGCCACTTCTCATCGCCGCTGGCCAGATCGTAGGCGATCATGGCCCCTTCGCCGGCTTTGCCGAGCTGCGCGACGGCCAGCCCCTCGGCGATGATGGGGGACATGGCGGTGGCGAACGTGGGCACCTTGCCCGAGAAGGGATCCTTGCGCCAGAGGAGCTTGCCCGTGGCGGCGTCGAGGCAGGAGAGAACACCGCCGACGCCGAGGGTGACGACCTTCCCCTCGGCCACGGCGGGTGAGCTTCTGGGGCCAGGGTGCCGGCCCGCGGCACCGGTGACGGCCTGCGCCTGGTACTTATCCTTCCACACTTCGCTGCCGTCGTCGGCCTTAAGGCAGAGGGTGACCTCGTCGTCGCCCTGGCGTGTGAAGACATAGAGCTTGTCGCCCACGAGGGCCGGTGTCGCGTCGCCGAACCCAATCGATGTTTTCCATTTCTGGGCCAACGCCTCGGGCCATGTTTGCGGGGCGGCGAACTCGGCCGCCTTCCCATCACGATTCTGCCCGCGCCATTGGGGCCAGTCCTGCGCTCCTGCGAAGGTTGCCCCGATCAGAACCACACTGCCCACCATCAAGCCAATCGATCGATTTGCGCTCAACATGGTAGCTCCAGTCCGATTGATTCCAGGCTGCTGCTCGGGTTCGGCACTTGCCGGGTAATTTGCCCTGGCAACTCAGCCTTTGCTTAACGTACGGGCGGGGGAAAGTCAATCGCCACGATCGGGCCAACAGGGTGGATTTCATCGAGATCTCAGGGGGGGCTGCCGAGCCGGCTTGCGTCCCGCGGTAAATAGTCATTCGTGTCCCGTCTGGCCTTTTGATATTCTACGCAGGCAGACAAACTGGAATGTGGGAAATGACGGCGCGAGAAATGCTCCGAAAAGTCGGTCTGCGGAGGGGGATCGGCCAGGCTCAGGGGCGAACCACGCTGATCTCATCGAAGAAGGCTTCTTCGTTCATGACCGCAACCTTGCCACCGTAGGAGATCTTGACGACGATTCCCACGGTCTTGCCAGCGTATTGCCGGAGCGGGTATTGGAGTGTCTGCCAGTTGTCGGGGGAGGGGGGTGTGCCGGCGTCGATAATCTTCTCGTCGAACCAATGGATCTGTCGGCCGTCGAAGACGCCTGCCCGGAGGGCAAAATCGCTCTTGCCGGGGGCCTCGAAGGGGTCGCCCGAGACGACAAGCTTGAGGCTGGACTCCGTATCGGCCGGGAGGGTGACGCGGCGGAGGATGGTGCACGGCTGGTCCGGGCCTTTGGGGTGGACGGCGAGGATGCCTTGCCGGCCCGGGTTGGGGTTGCCCGGATGGCCGCCTTTCGGCTCGGGCTGGTCGATCCAGAAGGGATGAGTGTCGACGTAGGCCTTCTCAACGGAGACCCTTCGAAGGTCCGATCTGGCGTCAAAGCGGTTTTCGAGGTTGGCGTCGACCGGCATTCGTCCCAAGGCGGCTTGCATGCCGGGCGGGTCGGAAACCGGGTGCAGCATGGTCTTCATGCGGTCGGCGAGCGGGGGGAGCGGCTGGTGCGGAAAGCCGCCGGGAACCGTCTGGTACCAGTAATAGACGGTGGCATAGTCGACCCAGCAGCCGCCTTCGTCGACGGCCGTCTGCCACTTGGGGTTGGCGGTGA
>CAYSCH010000398.1:0-1049 GCA_964429355.1 uncultured Planctomycetaceae bacterium
CGGCTAGAGGGGTTGGCGGTAGAGTGGGGTAACCCTACCACCAGGCGGTGGTCTTAATCATAGGCTCCCGGCTGGGAAAAGCGGGACATAAAACCTCAACAGAATCTGGTCTCTCTTTCAAGGACCACTCGTCACAGGTTTGTGCCCTAAACCCACGATGCCGAGGAACCCGAGTGATTGGACAGTCGAACTCGTCGCTCGTCCCAACACTCTTATGCTTCTCCTATCATCGCGGATGAACCCAGCGAAGTCAATCGGTCCATCTTCTCAACGACGAACTTTTTCACTCCAGGAACTTTAAAAATACTCCAAACAGGGGGTGGCGAAGGAATCGCTCCTGTTCCCGCGTTTCCATTCCCCGCCCCATACGCTTGGCGGGCGACAGCCGAAAAGCTGCCGACCACAACCGTTTTGGCAGGAACCGTTTTCAAAACGCCTCCCGCCTGATTAACTAATCGGCAATCGTAGTCCCCACAATCAACTTGCGTAAGGCGAATATACGCCTGGCATCGGAATCGGGTAATCGCCGTTCTCGTCCTTCTTGACCGGCGCCTCGGCATTCCAGTCCATCACTTCGGGGAACTCCGTGACACCCTTGTTGACGGCATCGTCCCATTTCACGACCTTGCCGCAGTAGTTGGCCAGGCGGCCGAGGACTGCGGTCATCGAGCTGTTCGCACCAACGTAGCCCTCATTGTACCGCTTCCCGGCCCGCATGGCCGCAATCAGATCGGTCTGCTCTTGCTGGTGACCGCCGACTCTTTCGCCGCGATACTTCCAGGCGTTTTCACCTTCAATCGTGCCGGCGCAGTCCGACGTACCGAGGGTCCCGTGGACCGCTTCGGAAACCGGTGTCCACGTATTGGCCATGTGACGGCACTGGCTGAACATCCTCGTTCCGTCTTCATAAGTGTATTCAACGAAGTGGTGATCGAAGATTTGGCCGGTTCCCTTCATATCGCCAAGGTAGCGGGCCGTGCAGCCCCCCATTCCGTTGGCTTCGACGGGATGAGCATCCTTCATCACCCAGTTGCTGATGTCGATGTTGT
>CAYSCH010000398.1:1059-3516 GCA_964429355.1 uncultured Planctomycetaceae bacterium
TTGTGGATGTGCTGCTCGCAGATGTTGTCGCCGCTCAGCCAACAGAAGTGGTACCAGTTGAATACCTGATACTCCATTTCGGTGGGCTCGCGCTGGAGGATCTTTGCCAGTTCGTCCCGTTGTCGGTTCCAAATACCTCCGCCGTTCCAGTACACACGCGTGAACATCACCTTGCCGATCGCTCCCTCGTGGATCCGCTGAATGGTTTCCATGTATTGGGGCTCGTGGCGGCGTTGGAGACCAACCCCAACGAACAGGTTCTTCTCGTCGGCCATCTTGTTGGCCTGCATCAGCTTCAGGTAGCCGGGCCCGTCAACGCAGCACGGCTTTTCCATGAAAACGTGTTTCCCGGCCCGGATCGCGGCTTCGTACTGCTGGGGGCGGAAACCCGGCGGCGTCGCAATCGCCACAAGGTCGGCGTCACTGGCAATCGCCTGCTCGTAAGCCTTCAGGCCCGAGTAGATTCGATCCCCAACGTCGACCTGATTGGGAAAGTCTTTCGCAATGTTCTTGACAGCGCTCTCGGTGCGATCTGCGAACGCGTCAGCCACCGCCACGAGCTTCACGCCCTTGTCCGAATTCATCATTTGGGCAACGGCACCGGTTCCTCGCCCGCCGCAACCGACCAGAGCCACCTTGATGACGTCGTCGCCGGCTGCATGGGCCGACCGGGCCGTGTTCAGGCTCCCCATAAGACTCGCCCCGGCCACGGCGGCCGTGGTGCCCTTGAGAAATCCGCGACGCGACGTTTTGGACTGTTCGCTCATTCGAAGTATCTCCTCGTTTCACAAAGTTGGTAGTAAGTCAATGAACTAACACATCGGCGAACTCGATCCTTGCCGCCCTACTCTTTTCCACCCTGGGCTTCCTTATACTCGGCCATGATGGCCGGATCCGGCTCGTAAAGCTTGGCTTCTTCCGCCGTTGGCGTTTCAAGCGGGCGAATCACGCGAAACCCAACCCCCAGGGCATCCGTCAAGTACCAGATGCTCTGCGGAATCTGGGGATCCTGCATCTTCCAGTCTTTCGTTGAACCACGCCGGGCCGCACTGCGGAGCGCCGCAGCGTCGTCATCCCACGAACCGCCCCGAACCACCCGGCCATACTCCTGCGTGGGGATCGCGAAAGGTGTTTTCACCTTGCCATCCTTCAATTGCTGGTAGTAGTCCGGAACAAGTTGGTCGAGGCACCACTCGGCCACGTTGCCATGCATATCGTAAAGACCCCATGGATTGGGTTTCTTCTGCCCGATCTTCGAGTAGCCGTCCGGCGAGTCTGCCGAGTCGAAGAACCAGCCGTAGGTATCCAGATCGTCGGCACTGTCGCCGAAGGAATAGGCCGTCTCTGTGCCGGCGCGGCACGCATACTCCCATTCCGCCTCAGTCGGAAGACGATAGTAACGTCCCGTCTTGGCGGTGAGCCACTTGCAGAACATCTTCGCGGCATATTGGGTCATGCAGATTGCCGGATAGCCGTCGTGCCCCATGTCGAAGGTCATATCGCTGTAGGGGGCCGTCGGCCGGGCACAGGCATCGCCGATCTTGTCCCATTTCGTCGTTTCCAGCTTCAGGTGGCCGCGGCGTTCGATATCGATCTTCTGCGACCAGAAGTCGTAGAGGTCCCACGTGACTTCCGTCGACATCATCCAGAACGGTTCCACTTTGACCTCGACCTGCGGACCCTCGTCCTCGTTGCGGCCTTCCTCGTCCTCGGGGCTGCCCATGAGGAACTTGCCACCCGGAATCGGAACCATCTCAAAAGTCAGGTCCGAATTGACAATCTTCTCCGTGTATTTCTGCATGTTGGCTGCGTCGTCGGCCTTGGCCCCCTCGACCTCATAAGGCTCCGGAATCCACTTCACCGAAGGTTCCGCGATTGGATCAAAGCCCAGAGCGTTCTTCTCCTCCGCGGCAGTGACGGTGGCCGCCAGAGCGGCGACAAACATGACGCCAACGAGCAAAACGATTAACAGGCGAGATAATTTGTGATTCATCGAGGAATTCTTCTCCTTTCGTCAGTACACCGCTCCTATCGAGCGAAAACCATTGAACCGTGTCGGTGTTTCAGTGAGGCGGGACCTGCCGGCAGGCTCGCGGGCGTGTCGCTTGAGCGGGATAGGAGACAATCGCGATCGCCTCCCAGGACCATTCTTGGAAAGACCGCCGTTCAGTGACTGCCTGGGGACGGGATGGGTTCCCGAGTGTCCTCGCTTGAGCGCTCGGCACCTGCACAAGTGCAGATTGCCTCTCCTAATTTCCAGACAGGCTGTCAGTGGCAATTTGGAGGCACCGGACATCTTGCCGGCAAATCGCCTCCCTTTCCACCCTCCCGAAACCGGGTGTGTCGTATACGGCAAGTTCGCATTCTACTATCTGGAAAGGTCGTCTGCAAATCGCTACCGGCAAAGACAGGCCTCCAACAGCACGACCGAAGTCCTCCCCGGGGAGGAACCTCCGC
>CAYSCH010000398.1:3526-8630 GCA_964429355.1 uncultured Planctomycetaceae bacterium
CATCGTCAAATACCTGTAAAGCGACTCCGAAAAGTCTGGTTTGCCAACCGCGATCCCGGACCGAAATGCCGCCTTTGGGGCACAACCCTCTCGTCACACCTCTCCGAGAACGATAATCCAACCACCATGTAGTAGGGGCTCACCGCGTGACCAATCCGATCTCACCCTGAAACAATCTCGGTTTCCTTGGCCCGCCGAACGTCTGCAAGGCCGTGGATATCCTTGTCCTCGGACGCCCCCCAATCGCTGCTCAGAATCAGGATCCCAGTTGCGACGGTCAGCAAAGTACTAGCTAGCTATTGTCGACGCAAAATCGCCCTCCCATTCAGAAAAGCGCCTCCCGGGCGGGTTTCTCACCGTTTCAGTCCTCAGAACGCAACCTCTATCAGTCGTTCCGCCAAGAGAAACTTGGCCGTCAATAGTGCGGACGACTTTTCCGACCGCATCGACGCACTCTCGCAACCGACCCGCTTCCCGTTCCGGCCTGGTGCTGTATCTCGTCCCATCTCGCGTCCTTGCGGCCCGCCCCCGCCCGCGCTTAAGCTGAATACGGAGCCCAGCATAGGACTTTTCCATTTGGAAATCCGAATCGCGTTCGAGGTCCCATCTCGTCGTCTCCGATCGCAACCAGAACCATCACTCGCTTAATGCCGTTCTAATGCCCCCTTTCATACTCGCCCTCATCCTGATCACTACCCTCCCTTCCGCGGGTGACACTCCTGCCTCCCATCCCTTGACCACGTCGGATGCCGCCCAGGCCCAGGAAACCTCCAACTCGGCAATCGTTACAGCATCGCCTTTGAAACGCTTCGAGTCGAAGGGCATTGAGATGGCCGTTCCCGTCCGGATCGTCCTGTATGCCAGGGATGAAACGGCCGCCAAGGCTGCCTCGAGTGCCGCACTGGCCCGCATTCGCCAACTCAACGCGGTCATGAGCGACTACGACCCGACCAGCGAGGTCCGACGTCTCTCCGCCACCTCGGGCACTGGACAGGCGGTCAGAGTGGGGGACGACCTGTGGCGAGTCCTCACTCGGGCCAAAGAGATTTCTGCACTCAGCGGCGGGGCATTCGACGTGACGGTCGGTCCTGTCGTGCGCCTGTGGCGGCGCGCTCGCAGGCAAGAGGTCATGCCAAGCCCCCAGCGGCTTGCCCAGGCGAAGGCCGCCGTCGGCTACCAGGCGATGGAGCTGGACGAATCGTCCCAGGCCGTCCGACTGACCCGGCCGGAAATGTGGATCGATCTTGGCGCGATCGCCAAAGGCGATGCGGTCGACCAGGCCCTCAAAGTCCTTGCGGACCACGGTATCCGCAGTGCGTTGATTGATGCCGGTGGCGATATCGGGCTCAGTGACGCCCCGCCGGGGCGCCCAGGTTGGGTCATTGGAGTTGCCCCTCTGGAACTCAATGCCAAACCCAGCGTCTTCCTCTCTCTTGCTAATGTGTCGATTGCCACATCCGGTGACTCCTGGCAATTCGTCGAGATCGAGGGCCGGCGCTACTCTCACCTGGTTGACCCGCGAACGGGAATGGGCTTGACGGATCACAGCAGCGTGACAGTGATCGCTCCCGACACGATTACCGCCGACGGGCTGGCGTCGGCCGTAAGTGTTCTGGGTCCGAAGGAGGGTCTCAAGCTGATTGACGCCACCCAAGGTACGGCAACCTTGATCGTCCGTTCCCCCAACGGCAAGCCGGAGAGCTATCGCTCTGCACGATGGGCGAATCTTCGGGAGGTTGAGCCCAGCGAGCTTTCACCGTGAGACTTGTCGTTCGAAATTGCGATTGTGATACCCACCAGGTATATCTTTCGGCTTCCATGCGAAAAGACAACTACCCGTGAGCGTAACGAACGTCATGTATCGCCAGAATAACTCCGATCCCGAACCGTCGCTGGACGCGTCGAGCACCCCGCCTGCCGACGATGTGACGGGGATCGTGTTCGATGTCAAGCGATACGCCATACACGACGGCCCGGGGATCCGTACGACGGTTTTCCTCAAAGGCTGCCCCTTACGGTGTCTTTGGTGCCATAATCCGGAGAGCTGGCATCAGGAACCCGAGCCTTCCTTGCGGGTGAACCGGTGCCGAGGTTGCGGCCGATGCGTAGAACGTTGTCCTCACGACGCGATCGTATGTCGCGACAACGTGGCCGTCACTGACTTGGAGAAGTGTGTTGTCTGCGGGGAATGTCTCGACGCCTGCGCGGCCGGCGCCCGTGAGATTGTGGGCCGCGAGGTTCGGGTAGCCGAGATCATTACCGAAATCGAACGCGACGTCATCTTCTACGACGAGTCGGGCGGCGGTGTGACCGTTTCCGGCGGCGAGCCGTTGATGCAGCACCATTTCACCGCCGCTCTCCTGGCCGAATGCCGGCGCCGCCGTCTGCATACGGCCCTCGACACGACCTGCCATGCCCCCTGGTGCGTGATCGAGTCGCTCCTGGACGATGTGGACCTGTTCCTCTGCGATCTGAAGCACATGGATTCGGCCGTTCACGAACGATTGACGGGAGTGCCGATCGAGCTGATCCACGAGAACATCCGCCGCCTCGCTCAGCGCGGGAAGAGAATCATCCTCCGGGTGCCCGTCATCCCCGAGCTCAACGACTCTGACGAAAACCTGGCTTCGATCGGCCAGTTTGCCCGCGAGTTGGACGGAGTCGACCGTGTTGACCTACTCCCCTACAATGAGGCCATGCAGGCCAAGATCGCCCGGCTGGCTAGATTCTCTGCTACTAACCTCAATGATTGTGAAGTTTCTCACAAAGCCTCGCGACCAACGGGAGCAGGCCATTTCAGCTCGAGCGGTAGCTCGTATTGGTTGGCGGCCCTGCCGCCCTGTGAACTCTGGCGAGCCAAGGCTCCCGGCCGCGATCGCATGGAACAGCTTGCCGGAATTGTTGGCAAATTCGGCTTGGACGTGAAAATTGACGGGTAGACGAATATGAACGAACGGGTCAGGCGACTGCGCGAGCAAAGTGTAGAGACTCGCCCCTATCTCTCCACGGAGCGGGCCGAATTGATCACGGCCTTCTACAAGAGCGAGATTCCCAGGCAGGTCTCGGTGCCCGTCTGTCGGGCCATGTCGTTCAAGTACGTCATGCAGAACAAGACGATTTGCATCAACACCGGCGAGTGGATTGTCGGAGAACGCGGTCCGGCTCCCAAGGCCACACCCACCTATCCCGAACTCTGCTGCCACTCGATCGAGGACCTCGAAATACTCGACCGCCGCCGCAGAACGCCTTTCCGGGTGAGCCCCGAGGCGATCGACGTCTACCGCAATGAAATCATCCCTTTCTGGCAAGGGCGCACCCTGCGGGATCGGCTTTTCGAGCTCATGGCCGAACCTTGGCACAAGGCCTTCAACGCCGGAATCTTCACCGAGTTCATGGAACAACGCTCGCCAGGGCATGCCATCCTCGACGACAAGATCTATCGCCGTGGTTTCCTCGAAGTGCAAGCGGAGATCGCTCGCCGCCAGGCCGAGCTCGATTACCTGAGTGATCCCGCTGCCTACGCGAAGAATGAGGAATACAAAGCCATGGCGATCGCCTGCGATGCAATCATCATCCAGGCCCAGCGCCACGCCGACCTCGCCCGACGGCTGGCCGAAGAGGAAGCGAATCCCGACCGAAAGGGCGAATTGCTCAAGATCGCCGAGGTCTGCGACTGGGTACCGGCCCACTCCCCGCGTACTTTTCACGAGGCCCTCCAGGCCTACTGGTTTGTTCATCTCGGCGTGGTCACGGAACTCAACACCTGGGATTCGTTCAATCCGGGCCGGCTCGACCAGCATCTCGATCCCTACTACCGCCGCGAGATCGAGGCGGGGTCGCTCACTCGAGAACAGGCCCAAGAGCTTCTTCAGTGTTTCTGGGTCAAGTTCAACAACCAGCCTGCCCCGCCCAAGGTCGGTGTGACCGAGCACCAGAGCGGTACCTACACCGATTTCGCCTTGATCAATGTGGGCGGTGTCAAATCCGACGGCAGCGACGCCGTGAACGACATCAGCTACCTGATTCTCGATGTCGTCAAGAAGATGCAGCTCACCCAGCCCAGTTCGTGCGTCCAGATCAGCCATCGCAGCCCGGATCGGTTCGTACGCCATGCCTGTGAAGTCGTTCGCACCGGACTGGGGCAGCCGTCCATGTTCAACTCGGACGTGATCCAGAAGGAAATGCTCCACGACGGCAAGACCATCGCCGATGCCCGCTCGGGAGGCCCCAGCGGGTGCGTCGAGGTCAGCGCCTTCGGCAAGGAAAGTTGTACCCTGACCGGCTACTGTAACTGGCCCAAACTGCTCGAACTCGCCCTCCATGACGGGATCGACCCCGCGACCGGAGAACGCCTCGGACCGTCGACGGGCGATCCCCGGCAGTTCGAGTCGTTTGACCAGGTCCTGGACGCCTACCGGACCCAGTTGCAGCACTTCATCGATGTCAAAGTTGCCGGCAATAATGTGATCGAGCGACTTTTCGCCGAACGCATGCCCGCTCCCTTCATGTCGCTCCTCGTTGACGACTGCATAGCACGCGGCAAGGACTACCACAACGGCGGCCCGCGTTACAATCCGACCTATATTCAGGGCGTTGGCCTGGGCACGACCGCCGACTCGCTGGCCGCGATCAAGTACCACTGCTTCGACAAGAAGTCCACCTCTTTGGCCGATTTGCTTGACGCCATGGCCGAGAACTTTGAGGGGCGTGAGGAACTCCGCCAGCGACTCGTCAACAAGTCCCCCCGATATGGTAACGACGACCCGCGTGCCGACGAACTGGCCGAGGCGCTTTTCGAGGCCTACTATGACGCAGTCAACGGACGGCCCAACACGAAGGGTGGCAAGTACCGCATCAATCTCCTTCCCACCACCGTTCACATCTACTTCGGGTCGGTCGTCGGCGCGACGGCCAACGGGCGGAAGGCCGGAGCCACCGTCTCGGAAGGCATCTCGCCCACTCAAGGCGCCGATACGAAGGGCCCCACCGCGGTCCTCAAGTCGGCTGCCAGGATCGACCATGCCCGCACCGGAGGCACGCTCCTGAACATGAAATTCACCCCCAACCTCCTCCAGGGCGAAGGACTGGACCGCCTCGTGAAACT
>CAYSCH010000399.1:0-1720 GCA_964429355.1 uncultured Planctomycetaceae bacterium
CTCGCCCCCGGAGAACTTCTGCAAAGGCCGTGCCACACCTCGCGTGGCACGGAGGTTGCGTGGATGGTGACTGACGGATTCCACTGGTGTATCGTTTTTAGATCTCAAAATGACGGGATTGCTCGATGCATCGCAGTGCATCTCTGTCGTCGAAGCTCGCAACCGAATTCCTGACCACGATCTCGCGAGGTACATGATGACAACCGCCCGTCAGCGTATTATGACGGCCGCCGCCGAATCTCCAGTGCGCTGCTACCTCAATCAGAGCCTTGAACGACTCGGGCATCAGATCGTAGCATCTGTTTCCACGGGGCGCCAGCTTGTGGAGGAATGCCGAATCTATCAGCCCAGTCTCATCATCTGCGACATCCATATGCCCGATATGGATGGTATTGAAGCCGCCACGCAGATCTACGGCACGGCGACGGTCCCGGTCATCCTGGTTTCCGCATTTCGCGACATCGAATTGATCGAACGGGCGTCGAAAAACCACATCCTGGCCTACCTTGTCAAACCGGTCCGAGATACGGACATGGCCCCCGCGATCGCCGTGGCCATGCAGCGTTTCCACGAGTTTCAAGAGCTCCGACAGGAAGCCGCCGACGCCAGGCAGGCCCTCGAGGATCGAAAGGTCATCGAACGAGCCAAGGGTGTTCTTCTGAAACGAACCGGCCTGACCGAACCCGAGGTCTTCCGACGCCTTCAGCAACTGGCTAGCAGCAACAGTCGCAAACTTGTCGACATTGCTCGATCCCTCGTCGCGGGAGAAGAGACGTTTCCGCCTGCAGAGACCCTCACGTTGGCCGAGGGGTAGAGACCAACGTGGCACCTCCCGTTGCTGAAGAAGCAGAGTATTCCATGCCAGGTTTCTTGTCGCATAGAGCGGGCCGACAAGCATTCCATCCATGTCCTGGCAGGATTTCGTGACAGCGCTGGGGAGCACAAGTGACGTGTGCGGTGCGATGCAGCCTTGGCGGCTTCGCGACCAGGGCGGCGTCTGGCCGATCACGGAGGCTCCAATCTGCCGGTTCGATCCTTCAAAACGCTACGAAAACGAAGACGGCTGCCATCTCATGGTTGCCCAAGGAACACGTCCGACCTGGCTCTCGGATCTGGCCCGGAATCTCTGTACTTGAAGCAACAATTCAAGGCAGGTCAATCCTAGGTTGGCGCGCCGTTTGCAACACGTTTATCTGCAGATTCAGACGCAACCCAAGTGTGCTATTCGTTCGGCGTATTCAATGAAGGAAGGCTGGCAACGGAAGCCCGACCAGGTCGAGATACGGATTCACCAGCCGCTCATTCAATAGGTAGATAAACCGGAAACGAAGGGAGGCGGCAATCGTGGCCGCAGCCCTAAAGGCAAATGAGAACCCTTTCTCAAAGTGAGGATACGATCATGAACCGTCGATTAACCACACTATTGCTGGGAGCCGTTACGGCAGTGGCGCTCCTGGTTGCCGTACCCACTTCGTCGGATGCAGCGCATCCGCGGAGATACGAGCATCGACACGGTTATCAGCAACACTATTGGCCACATTACGGCCATCACTACGGGCATGGAAACTACTATCCGCGCCATTACTATTACCACAGCCCTGGGGTTCGAGTATACAGATACCCGCACCACCGATCCTACGGCTACTACTACCATCCGCATGTCGGAGTACAAGTGGGTCCTCTTGGATTCGGCTGGTAAAATTAACCCCACCGAACAGTT
>CAYSCH010000399.1:1730-8565 GCA_964429355.1 uncultured Planctomycetaceae bacterium
AGCCTGCAATAGAGGGCGGCAGTCACTCACCGGTCTGGATAGCCCCTCATAGCCTGTCAGTACCGAGAGCCGTTTCCCCATCGCGGCGACGGGTGCGACACGGATATGAGGGGCTTTCGTGTTCTCCGTACGTGTTCAGAAGTGGAACGTTCGTGTCACGAGGGTATGAGCGTTACCGTGCTCACGATGAGCAAAGTCTCGCCGGCACACTGGAGGTCGTCTGCCCGCCATCGAAAATAGGTATTGCACACTCATGGCGAAAATGGCGGGGTGATGTGCTGCTACTGCCCGGATCTCAGAGCCTCAATCGCCTCGGCGATCGCCTGACGGCGCTCGTAGATCGGCCGCGGGTGTGTCGTGAAGGTCGTCATGTCCTTGGTGATTGCCTCGGGAACGTCGAGGAGGCTTTTCAACTCCGCCCGTTGCGTCTGGGAGAGGTTCTCTCCCTTTTCGGCCAGAAGCTCGCGAAGCATGAACAGATACTCGTAGTCCTCCACCCCCTCGCGGAGCATTTCCCAGCGGATGCTTGTCACCGGCGGCTCGAGTACCTGCGTGCTGCTCGGTGTAGCCGCGGCCAGAGGTGGATAGATGAACCGGCCATCGCCATTGCCCCAAAACGACTTCGTGCCTGCCGGGGTCGAATAGCCGGTCACATATCCCATCGGGTCTTCGTAGGGGTTCTGCGCCCCATCGGGAAAGGCGGCCGAGGAGGTCCAGTAGTTCGACTCCCAGACGAGCGTGCCCACGATATCGCGTTGCCAGGTCTGCCAGTGCCAGATTCGCAACTCGGTCGCCGGGTGGTCGATGAACAGCGTGCAGTAGGGCGCCTTGGGGCCCGTGCACACGTACCACCAGAACCGCTGGTCCTGGGCGCGACGGGCTTCCGCCGCGGCATGGTCGTAGTTGGGGCTCACCGGGCACCACACGTTCACGTGGGCGTCGAACTCGCTGCTCGGCTCTTCGGTGATCATCCGTGCCAAGCCGGGCGCATACTTTTCCAGGCGTTTCATGCCGTTGGCCACGAACTCGTAGTCCTTCGGATCGGGCTCGTCGAACCAGTAGACGAAGGCCATGTCGAGCCAACCCTTCTCCTGCAAGTGGGCCTCGATCTGCTGCACCTGGCTGGCAAACATGGCCTGGTACTCGGGCGTGTCTTCACCGAAGCCGGCAATGCTGGGGTCGTGCCGCTCGTGGAACGTGCCGCCCCCCATGCCTTCAATATCCAGACGGAAATTGTTGAAGCCATATTTCTCGACGGCCTCTGCCATCGCCCGGTCGAAGGCCGTGAAGTCGACCTCGGCCTTCGGCGGCTTGGCATCGGGCACGAATTTCACCCGGATCGGGTCGAGCGGCGTGGGATCGTAGGGACTGATCCGATGGTCGCCAAAGCTCTTCAGGTAGAGATCCAGGACCTTTCGCTTGTCCTCCTCCGTCTTCAGCCCGTGGTACCGGAAGACATTGCCCACCGAGAACCCGAAGGCGGTCTTCAGGTGATTTCGCTTGGGCAGGGCGAAGTCCCAGACGTGCAATGCGACGGGCACTTCGCCTGCAAAACCGTCCGCTTTGAGAGTCAGGGTCGCCCGATAGTCGCCCGGCTTCGCATGGTCGGGGACGTGCACGAGGACCCAGAGGGGCTGGTTCTGGCCGGCTTCCACGTCGATCGGATGATCGAGCGGCGGGAGGGCATCGGGCCAGTAATCCCGCACACCGGTCGAATCGGTGGGATGGTCCACAAAATGGTAATAGGCCCAGAGGATACTGGCATTCTCCGCCGGGATGGCGGCATTACCGTCCGCTTGCCGGAAGGCCGAAAGGCTGGCCGTGAGACCCTTGAGTGTGACTTCCGGCCGAACGACCACCTGGACGGCCTCCCAGTCGTTTCGGGCGGCAGACATCTGGGCCGATTTGCCGGCAGCGGATGGCAACGCCCGGCTTCGCGGCACCTTGTGGGTTGCATCACACCACCATAGGCCCTCGGCGCCGGCGCCCTCCAGCATCTGGCCATAATCTGCACGGTAATAATCGGGAACCGTATAAGCCAGCGCCAGTCGAACCAGGCCCACTTGAGCGCCTTGGCTGGCAATTTCGAGCTGGAGGTTGCGGTCGCCTGGCTGGTCTGCAGGCAATACGATCGGCACCGACTTGCCTTGCCCCGGGCCCAGTTCCACAGCGGCGGCCGGAAGCTTCGATGATTGACCGTCGGACGAGCCAACCGTGCCCGTCACACGCACCGGCACAGCGTCGGTTCCGGTGTTTCGCAGAGTCACTTCCAGGTGGCTTCCCCCTTTCTCCGAGGCGTCCCGCATCAGCAACTGCTCGATGGCCAGCAGGCCCTTGGCCTCGCCGATTTCTGCGTAGGCCGTGTTTCCCCCTCCCGCCGGTGGATTGCCGTCGAGCGCCGCGTCGAATTCCACACGGTCCACCTGGAACGAGCTCTCTCCCTCGGCTCGGAGCTTCAGATAAATGGTCTTTGCGCCGGCGAGGCCGGGCGGCAGAGCTGCCTCCGCGCCGCCCAACTTGTCCTGCAACAGGGCGGGCTGCCACTGGCTGCCGTCAGTGCTCACGTCTGCCACGCAAGTGCCTCGAATGTAGTGATTGACATTAATCGCAATCCGGCCGTCGTTGAACTGGCAGCCGGGCAGCTCGAATCGATAGATAACTTCACTTCCGGTCGAAAATGTCCAGCGGTTGCTGTTGAAGCCGGTCGTGGTCCGCAGCAGCGTGCGGTGGTAATTGCTCCCGGGATGGTCGAAGGTCCCGACGAAGCGGTAATGGCCGTCGCGAATCGACTCCCCCTCTCCGAGCACGATCGAACCCGTAGCTGTGTATACCGGTAGCACGGGCACGATCCGCACCGAGTCGAACTGGTGGCTCCCGCTGGAATTCCACTGGCCCACGCGGACTGTGCCGCTCTCCACCGCGTCGGGTACGCGGAACACGTGCCCCACCGTCTGCCATTTGGATGCGAGCTGATAGTAGTCTCGATTGGCAAAAACGGGCCCGCTGACCGCACAGCCGCCGGCACCGTTCACTCGCCGCGCCACCATCTCGAAGCGATAGAGGCCCGCCGGCTCGAAGGCCACTCCGTCGCAGGACCAGGAATTCGACGATGCCTCGGTCCCCTTGCCTGTGACCTCGAGCTGATCGCGGTCGGCCCAGCGCCCTTCTCCGCCCGAGAGCTGCCACGCGGCCGGCCGGTCTTGGGCGGCGGGGTCCGCTTGTCGGAAATCCGGATTGGTTACGGTCGTCTCGCCGAGAACCACGCTTGCGAAAAGCAGCATGGACATCACGCCGGTCAAGATTCGCCCAGTTTGTGAATTCATTCCGTCGCCCTTTCCCGTCGAAGCCGTGCTGGTAATGCGTCTGCCCACCTGTTTTAAGGCGAGGCCGGGGGCAAGTCAAGAAGATGGGGAAGGAATCAACGAGTGGTGCAGCAAGCATGCCGCTGTCACGTGGAAGCGAGCTTGTGTTGACAAGACGCTGGTATCACGAGCGCAGAAACAAGACCACCGTCTCAGGTTACACCTGAAGCCGTCAGCCTCCGCGCGTTGACATCCGCCAGCGCGTTCTTCACCTTGTCGACCAGAATGGCGGAGTCGTAGGGCTTGCACACAAAACCTTGCACATCGACCGAAATCGCCTCCCGAACGGTCTCCTGCACGCTGTCGGCGGTGACCACGATCACCGGCACATCGCGGCACGCGCTGTGTTCTCGCAGCGTGCGAACGAGGTGAAGCCCGTTGGCATCACCGAGGTGAACATCCATCAGGATCAACGCCGGATCGCAGCTCTCCATGAGGCGCCGCGCGGTGGCGGCCGATTCGGCCCCCACGACGTTGAACCCGTTCTTTTCCAGCACGAATCTAGCCAGCTCCAGCGACACCGGCTCGTCGTCGACGACGAGAACCTGGTTGGACGGCGATCCGGTTGCTGCCGGTGGATCGCCCTCTTCCGAAAGCTCGACCAGCGTTTCCAGCCGTTTGAGCCGACCGCAGATCAGATCGACCACGGAATGCTGATAGGTTTCGGTCGCCAGTCGCTCCGGAAGATCCTGTTGCGAGGCAAAAGGATTCATGGCCATCTTGTAGTGGTGGAGCATTTCGACAACCGGGCCTTCGACCCTGCTCTTGAGGATCTTTCTCAATTCGCTCAGCATTTCCAGGACCCGGCGACGTTCCATCTTCGCCTGGCCTCGCAGTTCCGAGAGATTCGGGAGGCATCGCGTCGTGGCCCGCTCGATCAGCAACGGAATCCGGTTTTCGTCGTTGACGCAATCTGGCAGGACATAGTCAAATACTTCCCAGAGTCTTGCCAATCGGGCGGCCTCGGTGGCACGCTTGGGAGTCGTGATCAGAATGACTTCGCAGTCGGGCAGCATGTTGCGGATCAATTGAAACAGAGGCAACCCCTCTTCGGTCGTCACCTCGTGGTCGACGAGCGCCACATCGCAGTGAATCTCGCGGAGACGATGGGGCTGGCATGCATTCTCCCGCAGGAGCCTCAAGGACTGGAATTTGCTTCCGTCGAGATGGTCGGCCAGGGCCTGGGCGAAATCGTCGTCTTCGGTGACGATCAACACCGATACACTCAGATACACCTTGGGACTTGTCATGCGCCGCGCTCCCTTCTACCCGCGGCACAAGAAGACCCTGATGTGCGATGGGTGCTACCATCTCTCAGAATAGGGCAGATCTCTGAAGCAGCGAATTCACATCTCCCTTCCGTTGTCTGCGAACCCGGGGTTTTCCTGCCCTGAAAAAGACGCACTTCTCAATCAATACTTCATGGTTGCCGGCAAGTCAAAGAAGGCGCCGTCGATAATACTATCCAGCGTGCGGATTTCGCGAAAACGAAGATCCGCCTGATTTGCAGCCCGTGGTTGCCCACGTATCGGATTGGATGCTGCGGACTTTTCGGCGATCCATGACGACAAGAATCGCGGGGCGATACGGTCGGCGGGGTGGACTTCCTATCCGACCGCGTCGAAGTCCTGACCGAGGCCGACGGCCTTGCTCAACTGGGCGGCTGCCTCGAGAAGCTGGACAGCAGCCTCACCCTGGGCCTTTTGGGCGTCGAGGCCTTTTTTCGCGACCGCCATTCCGATCTCGAATCCAAGTTGGGTCTGTTTGATATCGGTCGCGGCCTTAACGCATTGCATGAACATGGATCGGGTCGCCGTCATGGAGAGCGGGAGGGGATTGTCCTTCCTCTGGATCGGCGCTGGATCGCAATCGTCTTGCGGAGAATCGACCGGCGTCAATCTGGAAGGATTGTAGCGATTACGGCATTCGGGGGGCGAGCGACCGGAGCAGGGAGCAGGGAGCGGGGGGACGTGGAGATCGGAGATGGGAGCGGCGCTCACTTCTTTTGGTCAGTGCTGCCAGTCGAGGATGGGTGAGAAGAAGGGATCACCGCGAAGGACGCGAAAAAACGCGAAGGAATCGCCCGGGAGGGGTTCTGTCGAGAGTTGAGCATGGTCTCTGGATCAGGTGAAATAAGCGTCAAATGCCGTTTTTGGGCGCCGTGGTCCCTTATTGGGCAGAACGTCTTATGCTAATGGGTTCTGAAAAAGAGAAGGTAACCACAGGGCGGCAGGGCCGCCAACCAATACGAGCTACCGCTCGAACTGAAAACAGTCTGCTCCCGATAACGCGCGAGTCTTTGTGAAAAACTTCACGATCTTTGAGGTTAGTAGCCCAGAGAGGGCACATGAGGACGGAGGACCTGATACCGTGCCCTTTGATCGTCGGGCGCGAGTTTCTCGAGGAATCAGGGGAGAGGAATCGGGAGTCGGGGAGATCGGAGATCGGAGATGGAAGATCGAAGATCGGAGGGGCGCTCACTTCTCGTGGCGAGTGCCGCCAGCCGAGGAAGGGGATCACGGCGAAGGACGCGAAGAGCGCTAAGGATGCGCATGAATCGCCTGGAGAAGTTCCGTCGAGAGTCGAGTATGATCTCGGGGCAAAATGACCGTCAACTGCCGCTTTCGGGCGCCGTTGTTCCTTATTGGGCGGAACGGCTTATGACTGGTGATGTTTTGATGTCGTTGTCCTGGTGGTTTGGCTTGGGCATTGTGTTGTCGTGCAACAACACGCGAGAAGCCCCGGCAAAGGCGCGTGCCGGCGCCCGAGGTCGACGCGTGGGACTTCTTTCGCGGCACGGCTCGCAGGGCCATGGGAATTTCGCCCGAGCCGATGGACTGGACACGAATCGCCCACGATTTGGACGGCATTCGGTACAAGTATCCAGAGAGTCGTTATGCGCCCTGGTGTCTTTTCCTACTCGGTCGAGGCTGGCAGCTTCGCCAGCGGAAATACGAAGAGAGGGCGAAGCGAGAGGCTGTTGCTGCCTTCGAAAAGCTCCTCGCAGACTACCCGGAATTTCCCATGCGCGTCGAAGCGTACTACTATCTCGCGAAGGCACAATACGAAATCGATCCGACGGTCGAGAACCTTGAGATCATCCAGACCATGATTGACCAGCATTCGGACCTCTGGTTATTGCAGCTTGCGAAGGAGCAGATCGACATTCGCAAGGCACACGCAGGCGTTGATCCATCGCAGCCCGTTTCGCTGCCCTAGCCATCTGGAATGAACAGTCGTCCGACCTACATGCGTTGCGACGCCCCTGTCGAGAATTCAATTGGAGATTTTGTGGTGTCTGGAGTTCGTCTCGAGCGTTGCGACGAGTCCGGAAGGGGCTCGTGCTGAGACGCAGTTAGCGTTGACGGCTCTGGCGAGAAGAAGGAATCCGGCCGTCGCGACGTGGCCGGGAGCATGGAGGTGCTGGCAAGCTGACGACAGTGTGGACCGGGAAGCAGAAAGGAAAATGGTGG
>CAYSCH010000400.1:0-8559 GCA_964429355.1 uncultured Planctomycetaceae bacterium
GGGCGACGCGGGTCTCCATTCCGTAGTCTTCCCTGAAGTGGCGGCACATCCGCTCGGTGAACAGCTTCTCCCATCCGTAGCCGTCTTCCGCCATGGCCGGATAGGCATCGGATTCCTTCAGCGCCGTCACATCGGTATTCTGCTGCATTTCGGTGTTGTAGGCACAGGCCGAAGAGGAATAGAAGAATCGCTCGACTCTGCCGACTTCCTTGGCTGCCAGGAGCATGTGGGTGCTGATGAGCACGGTCAACATGCACTCGGCCTTGTTGTTTTCGATGAATCCCATTCCGCCCATGTCGGCGGCCAGGTTGTAGACCTCGACCGCTCCCTGGCAGACCTTGAAACAGTTTTCTCGCAGGTTGAGGTCGCAATCCGGAACGTTCTCAACACCGGCAGTCGTCTGGTACCACTGGTCGATCGGTTTCTTGTCGACGGCACGAATCCGGGTGTATCCCTTGTTGGTGAAGTAACGGGCCAGCGATCCACCAATGAACCCGCCAGCCCCGGCAATGACCATCAAATCGTCTTTCTTCATCGGTCTATTCCTTCCTGTCCATCAGGAACATCGGACTTTCGCCGAGTGACAAAAACCGTGCAGGTTCGCGCAAGCGGAGGCTCGCATCCCGGAGGAAGTGGTTGTACCTTGGTAACAAATAGAACACAAGTTGGAGTTGCTGAAAAGGAGTCGAAATCCCCCCTTTTCCGGTCGCAATTGGCCATTAGAATCACGTCATGGCCGAAGCTGCCGAGGTTCTCGCTACCGGCAACGAGACGGCCGGGTTTCTGAGCGGACTGTGCCACCTGCTGGCACGCCGAGCCGTCTCTGCTGGACGGACCTGTACGATTCCGCGGAAGATTCGCGAGACGGTGCTCAGCGAGCGGACAGGCCGCGCCGACCGGCGGGCGAAATACGGGGACAACCAAACGCGGGGCAAGCGTGTGCGGCTATCATCGTGAGGAGGGCTTTTATGACGACTCGACCGAAGGTACTCGTCAGCGGTTGCTACGATCTGCTGCACGCGGGCCATATCGCCTTCTTCGAGACGGCCGCCCAGTACGGCGACTTGTACGTTTGTGTTGGGTCTGACGAGAACATTCGCTCCCTGAAAGGCCACGACACCAGGTTCTGCCAGGAGGAACGGGTCTACATGGTCGGCGCGTGCCGCCATGTGACGGAAGCACGGGTTTCCGCCGGGAGCGGCATGCTCGACTTCGAACCCGATATGGCGGAGATCCGGCCGGACTACTTTGTCGTCAATCAAGACGGGATGACCGAGGGGAAGCGTGCCTTGTGCGAGAAGTACGGTGCCGAACTGATCGTTCTGCCGCGGACTCCGAAGCCGGGGCTCCCTCCCCGAAGCTCAACGGCAGTGAAGGCCTCGCTGGCAGAAGAAATCGATCCGGCGCAGGCCGGGGAACTGCCCTACCGGATCTGTCTGGCCGGGGGTTGGATGGACCAGCCCTTCGTATCGAAATACCATCCCGGATCGGTCGTCGTGGTCAACATTCAGCCGACTCGTCAATTCAACCTCCGCAGCGGCATGGCCACGAGCACGCGGAGCCTGTGGCAGCGGATCCAGTCTTACAACGTCTACCCCGACGATCCGGTTGAGTTGGCCCGGCTCCTGTTTGGCTATGAGAATCCACCGGGAACCAGGTATGTATCGGGCTCGCAGGACCATCTTGGCCTGACGATGCCCGGCGCCAGCCGCCTCTACTACGACGGGGAGTATTGGCCGGAGACCATCGATTCGACGGTGGACGAGGAGATCTGCCAGTGGCTCGAGCGATCCATCGTGCTCGTGGAGCTTTTTTCGCGTCCGCCGGGATACGATCCGCTCACCAGGCAGAACATCACCACGGCGGGCGTGGCCCGTCTCGGTGCCGCGGGCGAACTGTGTTGGGAGGCAATTCTGCAAAGGGACATCCGCAAGCTTGGCAAGTCCCTCACCGACACCCACAACGCCTGGGCGGAGATTCTACCCTTGACGACCAGCGACGAGATCAATGCCGAACTGGATTCGTATCCCAGCCACGGGCGGATCACGTCGGGATGCGGCGGCGGCTATATCGTACTGGCCACCGAGGAGGACGTGCCCGGCGGATTCCGCATCAACGTGCGGAGGTAGGCCAGCGGGGCCGATAGGTGGATAGCCGCGTGGGACTGCCCCGCGCTCGTTGGAGTACAGGCTTTAGCCTGCGTCCTTCAAAACAATCTGCTACCACATTGATAGCCGCGTGGACTTGCCCCGCGCTCCCGTTGCGCCGGTGCCTTCCGTGAGACCTCGGTCAGGCTTGGATCTTGGGGCGGCTGGTGGTCCGGCGTCAGCGAGCCCCCAGCCGGCAAATGAGACCTGTGCGGCACACCGTCCGTCCACGCGGAACCCCCAGTCCTGCCGTTGACAGAGCACCAACCGGAACTGTTATCCTGCGAAGGCCATGGGCACGGTCGTTGAGTGCCACGCGGCCCGCAGCTTGCGCGGTATGGGCCTTGGGGAACGCTTTCCAGCCCGCCGCGTCTCAAGAGGGACTCAGCGCGGCGGGACCCCGCCGCTACAATAAGGTCTGACGCCTGTCCTCTGTCCCTATCCCCTGACCCTGGACGACTTGATAAGATGCCCGACCGAAGCTGGACCCGTCTGAGCAGCCGTTATGTAGGCGACTACAAAGTGACCCGGGTCCGCGAGGACCGCTATCGGTTTGGGCCGTGCGAATTGGAGGCCGATTTTCTGGTTTGCGAGTCGAGCGACTGGGTCGTGATCCTGCCGATCACGGTGGAGGGGGAGGTCGTATTCGTGCGGCAGTTTCGTCACGGCGTGGGGCATGTCGTCCTGGAGATTCCCGGCGGACTGATCGACGGCCAGGAGTCGCCGGAAGAGGCGGCCGGGCGGGAACTGCGGGAGGAGACCGGATACGAGGCCGCGAGTCTTCGCAAGGTAGCCGAACTGCTGCCGAATCCGGCCCTCAACAGCGCCCACTGTCACGTGGTTCTGGCGGAAGGGTGCCGGCCGATTCAGAAGCAGTCGCTCGATCCGCTGGAGCAGATCGAGGTCGTTACCTATCCGCTCGCGGACGTAGCCGAGCTCATCCGCACCGGCCAGTTCGTCCACGCCCAGGCCATCGCGGCCTTTGCGTGCGCCGCGGGGCTGAAGCTGGAAACGATCACACCGCCCTGACCTGCTACTGGTCCCAGCCGTAGAGCAGCAGGTCCAGCGTGTGGTCCTGGATGTCCCGGGTGTCGTCGCCGGTTGAACGGTAGGCTTTGACTCGCTCGACGGCAATCGCTTCGTAGAGGAGTTCCAACGAGTCACCGTTGCGGCGATAGAGGCGGGCGGTATTGCCGGCAACTTCGAGGTGGTCGTTTCCCGAAGTGTCGTAGATGCGGGCAATGTCGAGACCTTGCTGGTCGGCCTCGGCGTGGACGGTGTCGAAGCCGCGAACCGTCACGTCGATCCTTTCGGCCACCAGGCCGGACTTGTGGCTCTTGAGGTAAAACACATCGTTCTGCTCGCCGGCCGAGCCGGTGAGGTAAGCCGTGTCGTGTCCCTCTCCTCCGTAGACTACCACGTGACGGAAACCGGTGGCGACGTGCTCGCCTCGGCCCCCTCCGATAATGCGGCTGGTGAGGTCACGGCCGTCGAAGTGGAAGGTTTCGTCGTCGGAAGTATCGTAGAAGATGGCCGTGTCGGTGCCGCCGGGACCGCCGTCGACGAACACTTTGTCGAAGAATTTCGTCCGCACGAGGTAGGATGAGTCGACGGCGCGAAGCAGGGTGTGAGTCTCGTAGCTCTTCCACTTGTCATTCTTGTCGCTGCCCACCAGAAGCGGGGCACCGCTGCCGCCTGGGCGACGGTAGGCGTGGACCGCCTCGAAGCGTTCTGCGAGAAGCAAGTACGCGTGCCCCGTCAACTGACTCGAGCCGGGTGTGCCGATAAACGCCTCGGTATCTCGGGTAATATCGAGTTGCGCCACATCCTTGCCGCCAAAGTCGGCACGCACCATCGTCGTTTCGAATCCAACAGCCTCCGCTTGATAGCCGGGGCCGGCCAGCGAGACAAGACCGGATGCGGAGCGCATGGTGTCGTCTGCCGGCGAATCGAACATCACCAGCACATCGGTTCCAGCCGCGCCGTCGATGACGAATTTGTGGAACTCCGGTCCGTTGAAGTCGTAGGCTAGATCGTTCACGACGATCCTCCATCCAGGCGCCCAGAATCTGTAGACGTCATCCTGATCGGTGCCGTGAATCGTGATCTGCGATCCGTCGTGCTGGATGAGGTTGGCGATGCGAAGCTTGGCCGCCGCGGCCGAGCCGGAGGCGAGGAGAGTGTACTGCTCTCCCTCCCGGACCGTCCACTCGACGCGGACAGGGCTGGCATTGGAACTGCTTCGGATCAGCGGCGTCTCGACCCTGTCGGCGTTGAAGAGTGCCAGCTCCAGCAGTGCGTCCGTTGTCGACGCACTGATTTCCGCCGTGAGGAGGCCCGATCGCATGGCCTGGAATGAGTAGCCTCGTACGCCGCCGGACAAGTCCTGCCCATTAAGCTCGCGGAAGTCAATCACACCCAGATCATCCACTACCAGCTCATCGTCGATGTTGACCACCTGCAAATTCTGCAGTGCCGCAGCCGCGTAGACCGGATCTGCGCTGGCCGACGGATCGACCAAGATCGAGAAGGCAATCGGGCCGTCGATCCGATCATCGTCGATTCCGGTGACGGTCACGATCTGCGGCGTGCTCCAGTTCTCGGGCGTGAACGTGAGGGAGGCGGGCGACACGGTGCCTTCGGTCGTATCGCCGGAGGAAAGGAGGATCGTGACGTTGGCGGTGGGCCGGTTGTCAAGGGTGACCTTGAAACTGGCCGTGCCGCCATCCTCGGCGGTCACGAGGTGTGAGGCTCCGCCGAGGGTGATTCCGTGCGGCTGGGTTCCGGCGCGAGGGATTTGGAGGGAAAGGGCGATATTCCCCGTCCACAGGTCTGCCATTACGAGATCGCTCCAGCCGTCTTCATCGAGATCTCCGATTGCCGGGACACCCGGGAAACTTCCGGTGGCGTATTCGACGGCTTGTGCGAAAGTGCCGTCGCCGAGGCCCAAGCGAATACGCACGTGGCCTTGATAGATAACACTCAGAATATCGGCATGCCCATCGCGATTGAGATCGGTTGCGAGCGAGTTAGTAATCCACGCGTCATCGGGACTAGACAAGGGCGCCGCGAAGGTTCCATCACCCTGATTGAGCAAGATCAAGAGCGAATCCGTTGTACGGACGAAGGAGTCAGGATACCCATCGTCGTTGAAATCTTCTATGCCGTATTCGACTCCTCCGCGAACGTCATAGATCTGAGGTTCATGGAAGGTCGCCCCCTCTTTGCCGAGCAGGACGATCAGTGTCCCGGTTGAGCCGAACACAACAAGGTCGGGATATTCATCGCCGTTCATGCTTTTCACAACGGAGAACTCCCAGAAGCGTCCACTCGCCAGTTCGTGAGAAATGGCAAGATTGCTTGCCAGAGTGAAGGTTCCGTCGCCATGCCCACGATACACGCCTATCGAGACATTTTGATCGCCGGTCTTCTGGCTATCGCACACGAGGTCGAGGTGTCCGTCACGATCGACATCTTCGAGGACTTGTGGGTAACACGGTTCCGTGAGTCTCTGCGGAAGAGCGGCGAATGTCCCGTCGCCATTTCCCAGCAGTATAGTCCGCGATCGTCCATCTTCGTACGTGAACAAGAGATCGAGATAGCCGTCCTCATTCACGTCGCCCATAAGGGGCGATTCGTTGTAGCCTGGCAGTTCCGTGCGAATCTCGGCTCCGAATGTCCCGTCGCCCAGTCCGAGATGCACAGACACGGTGAAGGGCTGGAAGGTTTCGGAGGGAATCGGGTTCATGCTTACCGCGTCGAGGTGTCCGTCGCAATTGAAATCGGCCAGTGCCACGTTCTGCGGCTCAATTTCCGTCGTGTGGTGGGCCGGAAACTGGTAGGAACCGTCCTCGTTGGCCAGGTGGACGACCACCGCACTTGCACTCCAAGCCAGCACTGTCAGGTCCTCGAGGCCATCCGAGTTGATATCCTCCACAATAATCTCGTGCGGACCACGCCCTGTCGGCAGTAACCCGGCGTCGGTGAAACTCCTGTCGTTCTGGTTCAGCAAAACGGTTATGTTGCTCGCATCTGCATTTGGGACCAGCAGGTCCAGGTCGCTGTCACCGTCGAAGTCGTGTGCCAGGGGACGAGATGGATAGTACCCTGTTGCATATCGGACTTCGTCGACGAAACGGCCGTCGCCTGTGCCGAAAAAGACAGAGAGGTTGTGATCGTGATGGTTGGCAACGACAAGATCGGTCCAGCTGTCTTGATCCAGATCGGCCAACTCGAGCCCAATCGGATACTGTCCCACCTCGTAACACGTCTCGGCCTGGAAGTTTCCTTCCCCTTGTCCTAGGAGCACGGAGACGCTGTTGTCCAGCGAGTTGGCCGTGACCATGTCGAGGTGGTCGTCGCCATTCAGGTCGCCCACCGACACGGCCCGGGCGCCTTCACTGGCGGCGATTTCAAAATGGTCACCGAAGGTTCCATTGCCGTGGCCGGGAAGGACGAGCACACGCCCCTCTTTGTAGTCCGCCGCCACGATATCCAATTCGCCGTCCTCGTTGACGTCCACGACCTCAAGATCCAGAAGAATCGTCCCCGGCAGATCCTGCAATTGGGGCTCGAAGGTGCCATCCTCCTGTCCCAGAAAAAGAGTGATCGATGAGGCATTTCCCGTGACGAGATCGACATGCCCGTCGTTGTTGACATCCCCCGCAGCAATGCACTCTGGTTGGCCGCCCACCGAGTGGCGGACGGCCTCCGCGAAAGTGCCGTCTCCATGCCCGAGCAGTACGGCGATCTCATTGGCGACACGATCCGTGGTGGCGACGTCGGGATTGCCGTCCCCGTTGAAATCCGCGAGCACCATGTCGTCGGGGTTTTCTCCAACCGGAAACATCTCGCCCGGGAACATCCCGTGAGGGTTGAGGGAGGCGGCGTCGAGAAGGGTCCGCTTTTCCAGAGGTTCCACCGCAAGGGACCGTTCGGCCCGGCGACGGCACGGCCGCGGTATCGCGGTGCGCTGATGGAACACCGTATTCTCGTGCTTTCCAAAGAACCCCATTCGTCAGCCTCTTCCTTCCGCCTTGCCTTTTTCGTTCCCCACCCCTTCAGGATATCCTTCCGACAGGGTAAATACTACTGCTCGGCTGAACATCACAAGATCCGATTCCGGCAGCGTCTTCATCGGCCCGGGACGGCACAGGAACGGGGTGCAGGCGGCGCCCGTCGAAGAGCGCCAGGCGATGGATCTTGCCATCGGCCACAGCGGCCAGCAGCACGGGAACTGCGATCTTCGCCTGAAACCACTGGCGGACACGGCAATACTCTTCGCAACAGAACGAGTGGCACACATCCGAACGCATTTCGAGCGGCAATGTACATCCATGCGCCGCGTGGTACACGCAACTTTCCTGGAACGACACCGCCGGCAAATACGACGCGTACGCTCGCACCATATCTTCGAGTTCGACGCCGCGATCGGACCGAGTGTAACGGGCAATCTGCGTCTCGCGAAGATACGCATTCGTCCCGCCCGACAGGCAGCAATACCCGCCGCATACCGCACAGGATTGCCCCCAGGGATCCGGCTCCGACGGCTCATCGGCCAACCGGCCGGGGGCCTCCCGTTTCGGGGTGCCTGGTTGATGGGTGGCGTCTCGCCTCATCACACCGACGAGCGACTCGACCTGGTTGATGAACTCCTGTTTGCGAGATTCCGGCAGGCAGGCCAGTCCTCGCGTGTTCGCCGGCAGCAGCAGGACGTCCAGAACGCCGGGCTTCTGCCACTCGAGATTGCCGGTTGCCGGCGCCAGCTCTTTTGCCGTGCGGAACCATCGCCGCGCCTTGGCTCGCGCAACGGTGGCATAACGGAGGCGCTGGCTGGCACGTGTTGCCGCGTCTGGCGACTGACTCTGGCGATGGGCCGCCCGGCAATGGGGATCATCGCAGGTCTGCTCGAAGGCCTGCCGAGGGCTCAGCACAACCCCGCAGATCCGGCAGACGTCGTTGCGGAGTCGATCGGCAACGGACAAGAGCGTCAGCGGGGTCTGGCCGGCGACAGGGTGACTTCCGCCCGGAGGTTGGAACCGATTGCCGCACCAGACGCACGCCGGCGGCACGCTCTCATGCTGCGTCCAGAGGGTGGTAAACCGACGGCACTGTTGGCACTGCAGGTAACGCAACATCGGATCGGCCTCGTCTTCGCGAAGGGCATCTGTCCCACAGCCTACATGAAATCGTCGCCGCCGCCAACGCCCCCGTCGGTCCGGCACAAGGGGGGCTCGAAAGGATGGAGGGTCTCGAAAGGAAGGCGGGGGAAACTGGTGCATTTTAACAGGGGTAACCTTTATATTTCGGGCCGCGTGTGGGTGTGTGCTCAAAAACAGATAGGGCGAGAGCGGCGGCCGTAAGTGATAATAGTGTACGTCTTTACAGATCCAAAGCAAACCCTAACCACGAG
>CAYSCH010000401.1:0-1784 GCA_964429355.1 uncultured Planctomycetaceae bacterium
TCGGGCAAAAGCGAAGGCCACCCGTCTTGAAAAAACATAGCGCTGTCATATTAGGGGGGGTACGCGAATAATTCGTTCGCTCGATGCGGAGTTCGATGGGGCCTTCGCCACCGATCGTTGCAGGGTGGTCGGGTCGCGTCGGAGTTCCGCCAGTGATCACGCCTTCCCTCCAAGGAGACAATCGATGGCTTTCACGGCGACCAAGGACTTGATGCTTCCTGCGACCATCACCGGCTCGTGGCCGCGGCCGCGCTGGTACGACGTCAACATGAACGGGCGGCCGTTGGATTCGGCCATGATGGATCCCTGGTATCGCGAGCAGTTTGCAGACGCTCATGCGATTGTCGCTTCCGACCAGGCACGGGCGGGGCTGGACATCTTGACCACCGGCGACTATCACCTCGACGAGGACGTGGCAGGCCGTTCGTGGCACCACTATCCACTCCAGCGATGGAAAGGCCTGGAGCACGAGGAGCTGCAGACCGCCCACACCCGTTCGCCCCTGCTCTCCTATCCGATTGGCACGATGCTCGACTCGATCTACAAGTCGTGGCGTTGGCCCCGGGTGGTCGACAAAGTGGAGCACGATCCGAAGAATCCGTTGGAATACGCCAAGATCTGGCGAATCGCCCAGCAGTCGGCGGCCGCGACGGGCAAACCCGTCAAGTTCGGCACCTGCTCGGCCCAGGTGCTCGCCTTCTTTCTCGACTCGCACACTCCCCATTACGACCTCGACGACAAAAAGCAGCTCGTCTGGGACATGGCCGAGGCCATGAACCTCGAGCTCAGGCAACTGGCCGCCTCGGGTTGCCGGGTGATCCAGGTCGAGGAACCCACCCTCCACTTCATGGCCCGCTACAATCCCGACAAGAAGGAGTTCATTGACTTCCTTGTCGACGCCTTCAACCGCGAGATCGACGGACTCGACGACGTGGAGGTCTGGATTCACACCTGCTGGGGCAATCCGAATATGCAGAAGGTGTTTGACGACGAATCCTACGCGAACTCGATCGAGATCTACCTGGAGCGGCTCAAAGGGGATGTGTGGACCATCGAGGCCACAGAGAATAATTTCCGCGAGCTGTCGCTGTTCGACAGCTATAGGGACCGGCTCAGGAAGAAGGTGGCGGTCGGCGTGGTGAGCCACCGGACGCTTCAGGCGGACTTCGCGGGCGTAGTGGCCGAGCGGATTCGCCGTTGCCTGCAGCACATACCGGCGGAGAAGCTCGTTCTCTCCACCGATTGCGGCTTTGGCCGGCAAGGATTCAACCGTCACCTGGCCTTCTACAAGACAGTGGCGATTCCCATGGCCCGAAACATCATCCTCCAGGAGTTGGGACTGGCGGAGCGGTATATCCCTGCGGCCGACGAGCAGCTCGCCTGGGACCAGCTTCCGGACCGAGAGCCGCTGACCCACATGAAGCCGCTGCGGTAGGTGAACCGGGTCTTTGACAGGGTGGCGAGGTCCGAAAAGCGGTTTTTGAGTTGGGTTGCGTGATTCCAGGAGGAAAGAGGTGCCAGTCGCCTTTCTCCGGGAATCCCGCAAGGCTATTCAGAGCCAGAGCCGTAGGGCCTCGCCGACGAGAATTCCCAGAAACGTTCCGATCGCGTAGCCCCAGATTCCTACGAGGATCCCCGGCAAGACGAGCCGGTCCCAGCCCTTGGCGATCGCCATGGCGGCCGCGGAGGGTGCGCCGCCGAGGGTGGCGTTGACGGAGAGGAGGAGTTCTTCGAGGTTCAACCCCAGGAGCTTCCCCAATCCAAGGGTGAGAATCAGATTCACC
>CAYSCH010000401.1:1794-8530 GCA_964429355.1 uncultured Planctomycetaceae bacterium
GACCGGTACGTTGACGACGACTGCAACGAGGTCGGCGGGAAGGCCAATCACGAAGAAGAACGTGTAGAGGAGATAGGCGCCAAGTTCCTCGGAACCGCCGACCGGCTCGAGGTGCCTGTGGAGCACCGTAGCGGCGGTCACCGAGAAGAACGTGATCAACACGTAGAGGTTGCCAAACACTGCAGTTGCCAGCGCCGGTAGCTTCATGGCCGAGACCCCATCGGCCAGCTTGTGAGAAACGGTAGTGATCACGATCGCGAACGCGAGGCACTTGGCGATATCGAGCAGCGAAATCGGTTTTGGGCGCCAATGCTGAGCGGCCAAAGAGCCGGACTGGCCCTGGCCGTTGTCGCTGGTATGGGGATGGGGGAACCGTTGGAGAAACAGTCGCATGCCCGAGACGACCAGGAGCACGGCGAACATGCCGGCCATAATGAAGTTGTCGGCCACCAGGAGCGGGTTGGTAAGGTTCTCGCTGACGGCGAATGATGTTTTCACCGCAAAGAAGTTGACGCTGCCGCCAATGTAACTGGCCGTCATGATCCCGGTCACCTCGGGCACATGATCGAAGGCGCCGCGAAAGCCCCAGGCGGCGACCAGGGCGCCGACGAGAGTGCCGAGGGTGCTGACGTGGAAGGCCAGAAACATCGAGCCCGTGGTCCGCAGGATCCGCCGCAGGTCCGCGCGCATCAGCAGAAGCGGAATCGCCAAAGGCACGAAGTAGCTGCCTACCACGTCGTAGGTGGGCGATTGGGTGGGAGTGATCTTCAGATTCGAGAGAATCATGGCCGTGATCAGGGCCAGCACCGGCCCACTGACCTTGGCCGCCCACTTGTATGTCTGTTCCAGGTAGATGGCGAGCACCACCCCGGAAAGGATCAGCGACCACAGAGCCCAGGTATCGTCTGGCGAGATGAGCGGCGGCAGATGGCGAAAGTCGCGGGGGGGTTGGAGGAGAAACAGCATGGAAGGCTCAAGGGGAGAGGTAGCGGGATTGAAGGCGTGTCTGACGAGTCAAGCCGCCGGCTGCCGGGGTCTTCGGTTGATTGCCATGAGCGGTGGGCGACTCATGGGGTATTTCGCATGAGCAGCATGCCGGCCAGCAGGGCACTGCGGACCTGACCGTCGGGACCGGCCTGGAATACCAGCTCTTCGTCTTCATACAACCCCTTGGGCATCTCGAAAACCATGCGGTTCAGCGGCGTCAAACGGTAGTCGACCATGTTCTCCGTCATCGCGTAGAGATGTCCGTGTTTGATGGAGATCACCAGGGAAATGAACGCGGGTCCGTAGCTGCCGAGAAACTGCTGCCACGCGGCCGGAGCCTCGGGCACCTCGTCGGTACGAACTCGGCGGAAACTTTGCTCATCGGATTGGAATCCGGTCACGTTTCCGGCCGCGTCGCGCTCGATTTCGATGGCCGAATTGTGCTTCCAGCGTCCGTCGAGCACGAGGTCGCCCCCTGAGGATTGACGAACGACCAACTTCTGACCGGAAACGTCGGCCAGAAGCCGGCCGTCGTCGAACTTCAGCGTTGCCCAGTAGCTTTCTGACTCGTAATCACCCACAAGCGATTGGGCGAGGTCGTTGGGAACATTTTCGAAGCTATCTTCCGGACTGAGCTCGCGGCCGAGGCGGGCGTCGACCATCCAGCCGAGGGCCGTGTTGGCGATTCTACGGACGGGGCCCATAGCGATGTCTTCGTTAGCCAGCACAATCACTCCGACTTTCAATTCGGGGATTCCAATGAGGGACGAGCTGAAGCCGTAAACGGCGCCGCTGTGGCTGATAAGTTTGTGGTCTTGAAACTCGCCAATATTGAATCCGAGCCCGAATCCGGAGTTCTCGTCGGTCAGTTGGGGCGTGAACATCTCGTCGATCGAGGCCGGCTTGAGGACTTGCCGGCCGCCGGCGGCACCCTTGGCGAAGAGGCAGGAAAGAAACTTCGCCAGGTCCTCCACCGACGAATACAGGTTGCCGGCGGGGAGCGTTCCAAGTTCGAAGATCGGGCTTTCGGTTCGCTTGAATCCACCCTTGCCATCTGCCACCAGCATATAGCTTGCCGCGAGATGAGGGCGTACACGATCGTCGCGGACAAATGACGAACTTCCCATTCCCAGGGGATCGAGCACACAAGTCCGCTGGTATTCCGGAAAAGGCATTTCCGCCACTCTGGCAACTGCGTGCCCGACGACGGTGACAGCGATGTTCGAATAACGGGTTACCTCCTTGGGCCGATGGACGCGAACGCAATCGGCAAGACTTGCTACCGATTCAGCAATCGAGGGCTCGTTGGGATCCAGGTAGCCGCCCACGGGTGATTCCCGGACCAGTCCCGAGCGATGGCACATCAATTGCCGCAGCGTGACGGGCTCAGCGCCTTCGAAGGGATCGACGATGCGGAAGTCGGAACAGTAATCCGTCACCGGCTTGTCGAGATCGAGCTTCCCTTGCTCCACGAGCTGCATGGCGGATACGGCGGTGAAGAGTTTGGAGATCGATCCGACTCGATAGACGGTCTTACTGGTTGCAGGGAGCTTCTTGGCCTCGTCGGCAAGGCCGTAACCGTATGCGAGTACGGTAGTCTGATCGTCGACAAGGGCCACCGACACGCCGGTCAGGATTCCCCGCTCGAGCTCGCTCTTCACGAGGTTCTCAACGCGCTGGACAACGGGAGAAAAATCGGTCGAGTGTGCTGAAGCGCTGAGGCTCGCAGCAATGATGGCCAACAGGAATACGATTTGCGTGGAGATTCTCATGGCGGACCTGGAAGTGTGCGTTGGATTCTCGAAGTCGATTTTCAGGTGGACGGCCTGCGGAAGGTCATGTGCTGCCTGTTATCACTCTGGGCAAGATATCCCCTCCGATCAGGTTAAGTTTTCGGAGGGAAGGTGGAGCAACTTTGCACGCGAATCAATAATTTCTGACACTTTCCCCTCATAAGTAGCCCCCAGATTTGAGGTCGTAAGGTCCTATTGTATCGCGAGGTGTGAGTGGGGAGTACCCTGGGAAGGGCGGCGCGGAACCGAGGCGTGAGTTTGGTGGTTCGGTGTATATGCATATAGTGAACAAATGTATCAAATACCTCTCGTTAGTCAAGCGTCAAATCGGAAGTTGGACGGAAGAACACTTGGGGGAAGTCTGCCGGAAAGGGGGGCTGCGTGCCGACCAGCTCTTCGGCGAGACGAAAGTGATATTTCCGTAATGCTGAGCATTGCCGCCTCCGGCTGACAGGTGATGCTTTTCGCGGCGACAGCCACGCTCCGCCGTTGCCTGTCGGTGAAACCGGTACAATTGCTCCGATCGCCCATGGCGGGGCTCTCGCGATCCCGCCTTACTCTTTGACGGGCATGTAGCCCCGACCTATGGTTCTGTACACGCCTTTTCGAGGGGAACCAACGTGACGGCAACAACCTTATCTATTGACGTGGCATCGGTCATTGAAGAGACGTTCTGCCTGGCGAATGCGGCCGCGGCCGTGTTCAGCCAGTTCAGCCAGGAACAGACGGACCGCGTGGTTCGTGCGGTCTACGAGGCGGCGTTCCGCGACCGTGTCCGCCTGGCGAAACTGGCCCACGAAGAAACCGGCATGGGCAAGTGGCAGGACAAGGTGATCAAGAACGTGGTCGCGAGCCAGTTTGTCTACGAAGACATCAAGGACCTCAAGACGGTTGGCGTGCTCCGCGACGACCCTGTTGCCGGAATCGTCGAGATCGGGCAGCCCATGGGCCCGATCCTGGCGATCATTCCGGTGACGAATCCAACTTCGACGGTGATCTTCAAGATCCTGATCGCCCTGAAGACCCGTAATCCGATCCTTGTCAGTCCGGCCCGGAAGGCGAGGGAGTGCACCTTGGAGGCAGCGAGGGTCTGTTACGAAGCGGCCCTCGCAGCAGACGCTCCCGAGCAATGCATTCAGTGGCTGCCGGAAGGTTCGCGGGAGTTGACGCAGGCGGCGATGGGACACAAATCTCTGGCGCTGATCCTGGCTACCGGCGGAGCGGGGCTGGTACGGAGCGCTTACAGTTCCGGGACACCGACGATCGGTGTGGGGGCCGGCAACGTGCCGGTTTACATTGAACGTTCGGCCGACGTGCCCTTTGCCGTCGATCAGATCCTCACATCGAAGTGCTTCGACAACGGCACGATCTGCGCGAGCGAGCAGGCGATCGTGGCCGAGCGGCCGATTGCCGACGCCGTATGTGAAGAATTCTGCCGGCGGTCGGCGAGATTCCTGACAATCGAGGAAGTGGCGCGGCTGGAGCGAGTGGCCTTCGATCGGGAGCGGAATTCGATGCACCCGGACGTCGTTGGCCAGCCGGCGACGAAGATCGCCCGGATGGCGGGCATCGACGTGAAGGAAGGCACGCAACTCCTCATCGCCCCGCTCGGCGGGATCGGCCCGGAGTGGCCGCTCTCATCGGAGATTCTGGCGCCGATTCTGGCCTGGTACACGGCCGAAGATTTCGGCCACGCGGTGAACCTCTGCATCGACTTGAACTTCCACGGTGGAATGGGGCACACGGCGAGCATCTTCTCGAACGACGACGAGAAGATCCGCCAGTTCGCCACGCTGATGAACGCCGGGCGGATTGTCGTCAACACGCCGTCGTCGCAGGGTGCGGTCGGGGGGCTCTACAACATGCTCCACCCATCGCTCACGCTGGGTTGTGGCACGGGGGGCAAGAACATCACGACGGACAACGTGACCGCCTACCACCTGCTGAACATCCAGCGGATCGCCCGTCGCCGGGAGAATCAGCGGCTGATGCGGTTGAATACGAACCTGTTCTACGACGAGTCCGTTGATCCGGCGTCGTTCTCGGCGGCCTACAATATGAACTACTAACGAGGTGTATCCGTGTCGCAATCCTGTGAAACCAAAGAAGCCCGAGTCTTCCAGTTCGAAGAGTGCATGGATACTGCCACCTGCGAGCGGATCGAACCCGAATTGCGGGCCCTTCTGGCCGACGGCGACGGGCCGGTCGTGTTCGACCTGGCGGGAGTGAAATTCGTCTCCTCCGCATTCCTGGGGCTGTGCGTTCGTGCCTATCAGAAGACGGGCACGTGCGGATTCGAGGTCATCCACGTCGAGCCGACGATCAAACGGGTATTCAAGATCGCCGGACTCGAGGGGATGCTCCACGTGAAGTGAGGGCTGGATCATTGCGGGGTGGCACGTTCCAGAGCCTCAGGTGATGGCGAGGCCGTGCACATCTCTACGCTCTGAGTGTGCCACTCGAATCATCCAAGCGGGTGGTTACTTCAACGCCTTGGCTGCTTCCACGCCCTGGGACGGGGCATTGTACAGATCCTCCAGTTGCTGAACCTGCTGCTCCTGCATGACGCTGTTGCGCATCTGGACGCCCTTGAGCAACTGCTGCTTGAGCGACTCCGGGGCTGGCTGGGGGGGCACGGCGGATTGGGCCGGTGCGGCGGCTGGCGCCTGAGGAACTCCTGCGCCACTGGCATCCTGCGGGAGAATTGCGGGCACAAGTTCCGTCTTGC
The DNA here is from genome assembly GCA_964429355.1 of uncultured Planctomycetaceae bacterium. Classification (GTDB taxonomy): domain Bacteria; phylum Planctomycetota; class Planctomycetia; order Pirellulales; family Thermoguttaceae; genus JAAYAY01. The sequence goes on from CAYSCH010000401.1 coordinate 7,303, forward strand.
CGCGGAAGAATGCGTAGTGGGACGCGTCAGCCTGGGCGATCACAGTGGACGTGCCCTGGATACCGTCGGCCACAAAAATGCCGCGCAGGTCGGTTTCACCAGAGACGAAATCGTCGTTGCGGGTTCCGATGGTTTTGACGTGGACGTCGCGCAGGTAGCGGTCCGTCGTACGATCCTTGACGGTCGTGCGAACCTGGCCGGAAACGGCGTCCTCCTGGATGTCGACCTCCAGCGGGGTCACGAGCACCAGCCCGCTGGCATACAGGTTCTCGCCGCGGCAGACGACCAGGTATGCCCCGTCTTCCTTGAGCGGCAACGACATTTGCTTCGTGCAGTCGCGATAGTCGTGCCCATCGCCCAGCGTGATCGTCTCTTCATGGTAGGGCTGGATGCCTGCCAGGTTGATCTGTGTGAACCCCTGCAGATCGCGATTCATGAGGCCGAACTTCATCAGGTCAATCCGGTACACCTTCGTGTCGCACTGAGCGATATTGCGGTACTTGAGTTCTACCTCCACTGCCGTCTTGGGCTTGATGGTTGTGACTTCCGGGAGCTGGATATCCTTGTGGGTGAAGTAATCGATCGACTGTTTGGCGTCGGGGAAACGATCCTCTACGCGGCGGTATTCGGCGATCGCTTCGGCAGGCTGCCCGAGGCTGTGATGGATCTGGCCGAGGATGTAGATTGCCCGCCACTTGTCGTCGCTTTCTGCCTCGCGTCCGGTGCTCTCGTCGATTCGCTTGGCTTCGGCCACTTTTCGGCACATGGCCAGAGCGTCGTCGTGCTTGCCCATGGCGAAGTGGCAATAGCCGATCACGTACCAGAAGGCGTCGAGCAGGTCGCTTTTCGGAAAGCGCTCGGCATACAGCCCGCAGGCAGCCGCGGCCTTTTCGTAGGAGTCGATGTCCAGAAGAGTATTGGCGGCGGCAAAGGAGGCCTGGTCGGCGGCCGGATCATCCGGATACGCCGTCAGAAAGCCTTCAAGCATCCGCCATGCCCTCTGGATGAGGTCGACGCGATTGACCTTCTGCTGGCGGAGCCCGGCGTCGTCGGCCGCGGTGGGCGCCTTGGCATAGACTCGCTGTGCCAGGGCGTACTCGGCGGCAGCGATGTAGCTTTCCGGCGGGTATTGCTGCAGGAGCTGACCCATCACGTCGATGCTCCGTAGGAACTCGTCCTGGGACTGGAGGAAACCGGCCACCGAGCTCTCCCGGGAGAAACTGCTTTC
>CAYSCH010000402.1:0-8462 GCA_964429355.1 uncultured Planctomycetaceae bacterium
TCCCACAAAGTTGCCCTACGACCAATCCCAATTTTTAGCTGTGACAGAGCACTAGCTGTCTCTGCGCAATAGCAGGCGTCACCATTCACCGCTACTCCGCACCAAGCGCCCGGCGAATGGCGTCCTTGAGGGCCTTTTCTGATTCGGGGACGATGTTGGAGGCACTCGGTTCGTATCCGCCCTGCTTAAAGGCTTCTTCGGTGCAGATGTAGCCGGTGGAGGCCAGTCCGTAGCCGGCGACGGCCACGAAGGCGTCGGGGAGCACCTGCTGGGCGAAGTGCTGGAAGGCGACCATGGGTTCGCCCGGCAGATAGAGAATCCGAGCCGGGCCGATCTGGAGGCAGCTTACGTCGATCGGCTCGGCAAGCCGGGCGATGGAGGCCAGCGTGCCGGCCGCGTTGATTCGGGCGTCTGGATCGGCCTGGGGATCTTCCAGGACGGTGCGGGCTTTCTCGGGATCGCGATCGCCGTCGGTTCGGGCGACGAGTTGGAGCGGCAGGGAGTGCCACGCGATCCTGTCGACCGGCACAAATCGGGTGGATGCGGCGGAGGCCTTCATTCCGGCCAGCAGGCGGTCGGCCAGTTCGGCTCGGGCCTGGGGCGTGCCTTCGTTGTATTTGCCGGCGGTCACGTCGCCCGAGCAGCCGGTGAAGTAGATCTGAAACACACCCTCTTCCTCCTGGAGCCGCTGGCGGGCCATGCCGGGGAAATCGTAGCTCGTCCGCCCGTCGCGATAGTAGGTCTGCGGGTGCGTGGCGTAGAAGTGCATGCGGACGATGGGCTTCTCGCCCTGGGCGAGCGTGACCGTCTTGAGCATGGGGTCGATGGGCCCCTCGGGCATGGCGCGAAGCTCGGGATCGGTGCAGGCGCTCCAGCGAGTGAGCAGCGTTCCGTCGTCGGTGAACACGCGGCGGATGGCCGCGACGCGGTCGACCTTAGCCTCGCCCGTGCCGACCGAGTCGAAAGGCTGGAGCCGGGCGAGCGACACTTTGACCTCTGCGGCCAGGCGGTCGGTGATGTCTTCCAGGTCTTTCAAGCTGCGATAGGGGGGCGGATTCTTCTGCTTCTCCAGGAGTTGCTGGGCGCCGGCATCGTGGGGTGGGGCGGTATGCTGGTGGACGCAGTGGACGGCCACATTGAGCAGGTCCGTCTGGGCAGCGGCCGCCACCTTGCTACGAAACATGGAGTGGGTGGTGTTGAGCATGACGCACCAGTCGACGGCACAGAGGACGTAGCGATTGCCGCCTGCCTCGATCACAATGCCCTTGGCCAGGAGCGGGTGCTCGATGGTTTCGATCGGGCCAGTGTAGAGGAGACTGCCGAGGGGAGGCGTGACGTCGGCCTGGAAGGTGGCGACACGGAACGCGTCTTCAGCCGCAGCGGACGATGTCGCAACACCGATGACAGAAGCAAGGAAGACCAACAGCGTTGACGATCGAGGCATCGTGTTTCTCCGCGATAAGTTGTCTGGGAACACCAATCTGCACTGATCGACGCTAATCCAGCAGCCCGCTGGGAATGTGGGTGCCGGGCACGGCGCGGGGCTTCGAGTTATCGGCTCGATACCGCCGGGCGACCGGTGAAGACCCGTGACGATCAGGGTTTCCTTTCATTCTTCCTTTTCAAGCAGGACTCAGGCGGGGGCGTCACTACTCTTGGAACTGGAGGGCGTAGAGATCGGCGTCTTTCATTGCGAAACGCAGGCGGACCGGCCGGCCGGCAAGGGAGGAGACGTCGTTGCCGCCTTTCCAGGCCACAATGCGGTCGATTTCGTTGCCGATCTGCTCGCGGCAGTCGTCGAGGGTGAAGTTGGGGATCGGCTTGCGATCGGCGGTTTGGATTTCACCGCGGATGCCGCCCGGGGCGGAGGTGGCGAAGTTGATCGATAGGTGTTTGCCCGCAAAGGTGATCGGTTTGGTGAGGAGCTCACCGCCGGCATATTCCGCCTGGGCGGAGGCCAGGCCGTCGAGCCGCATCGAGTAGCGGCGAAGATGGGCCGTCGGCTGGGCGTAGTCCTGGTTCACATAGAGCGACATTTCGGCAGGTCCGGTCTGGACGATGTTCAGCGCCGGATAGTTTGTGCGCGAAACCCAGTTGGTGGCCCCGATTCCCGGCCGAATGAAGCCGCTGAGGAACGTACGCTGGTAGACACTGCCGCCGCGGGTGGTCAGGAGGACGGCGTCGGACGTGTCGTTGAAGTACTTGGGGTTGACGTGGATGGCCTTGGCCTCCGCTTCGGTCAGCACCTGCCGACCGGGCATGAAGCGGGCGGCAGTGGCCACATAGATGTGGGGCGCGCGGAAGTAGGGATGGGTCTGGTTCGTGTAAAGGTGCTCGATCGGGGCGGGCTGGCCATTCTGTTCGTATTCCATCAGAACGGGCTCGGCCCAGGTGAGGAAATCGTCGCTCGTGGTGCGGCAGATGCGGCGAATGCCGTCCTGGAATACCCGGAAGTAGCAGATGTACTTCTCTTCCGCGGGAGACCAGAAGGCCAGGTTCTGGGAGTCGAACATATAAGGGAACGGAACCATCGGCTTGGTAAGAACGGCCTCCTGGCGGAGCTTATTCCAGTGGACTCCGTCGGGAGACGTCCAGGCGATCAGTCCGCTCTCCATCGTTCCGCCAAGGGCTTTGAATCGCTCGGCGGAGGGCACGCCGGGGCGGGCGTCGAGGAGGGGCGAGAAGTTGTGAGTGCAAGGGGCCGCGTTGGCAAGAATGATGTTGTTCTTTTCGTGCCCGGGCATCGGAAACAGGTCGAGCTGCGGCTTGGTCCACCGGATGCCGTCCTGAGACTCGGCCAGGCAGTAGACCTCGCCGGGATCGCCGTCGGCTCCGGCCTCGGGGCGTCCGCGGTAATAGGCCATGTAGCGGTCGCCATCCTTGATCACGGTGCAGTAACCGCAGAAAAGGCCCTCCCAGGGCTGATCGAACTGAATGACGGGCCCTTCATCGCGAGGCCGATTGAGAACGAGCCGCACGTTGTCGAGCCGGTCGATGAGGAAGTGGTCGACGAGCAGTTCCCGGTGGTTGCCCATGTCGATGGGGGTTGGTTCGGCGGCTGGGGCCTGCGGGCTGACCAGGGAGAGGACGGTTGCGGCAGAGAGGAGCATCGTGCGTGTGAGCATGGCCTGGGTTCCTGGTGGGACAGTACGAGTTTCTGGACCGACAGCCTATCGCAGACGGAGGGTGGTTTCAACACGAACCACGCCCCCCCGAGTCGGCCGGTCCTGTTTCTGTTGGGGGGGACGTGCAATAATGGTTATTTGCGGCGGTGTTACTGAAGAAGGGTTGTCAAGGCTTTCCATGCTCAACGAAACACTGAAGGATCACGTGGTCCGACGATTGCTGCCCCGCGTGCAAACGCCTGGCCAGTATCTCGGCGGCGAACTGCACTCTGTTCGGAGAGACCATGGGGGTGTGCGGGGAAAGGTCTGCCTGGCCTTTCCCGATACCTATGCCATCGGCATGAGCAACCACGGGATGCAGGTACTTTACGCGGCGATGAATCGCCGTGGGGACTGGGCGTGCGAACGGGTTTATGCCCCGTGGCCGGACATGGAAGCGCTGCTCCGCGAGGCTAACCTTCCCCTCTACAGCCTGGAGACGTTTACGCCGCTGGATCGGTTCGACGTGCTGGGCTTCACACTGCAGCATGATATGTGCTACACGAACGTGTTGACGATTCTCGATCTGGGACGGATCCCGTTGGCGGCCGAAGAGCGATCGCTCGAAATGCCCCTGGTGATTGCGGGCGGACCGTGCGTGCAGAATCCCGAGCCGATGGCGCGGTTCATCGATGTATTCGTCGTCGGCGACGGTGAAGAGAGTCTGCCGGCGGTGTGCGACGCCTGGCTGGAGCTAAAGCGTTCAGGGTTGTCGCGGGCGGAGGCGATCAAGAGCCTGGCGGGGCGTTTGCCGTTTGTCTACGTGCCTGGCTGTTACCGGCCCCAATATGGGAGCGACGGCCGGGCGGGGTCGCCCCTGGCCGTCGACGGGGGGCTAACCGGACCGATCCGCCCGGCAGTGGTGCAGGACCTGGACGGGTTGCCACTCCCGGTGAGGCCGATCGTGCCGAACATCGAGTGCGTGCACGACCGGATCGCGATCGAGATCATGCGGGGCTGTCCCTGGCGTTGCCGGTTCTGCCAGGCGACCACGATCAAGCGGCCTCTACGATTCCGAAGGGTCGACACGATCGTCGAAGCGGCGCTCCAGACGTATCGCAACACGGGCTACAACGAGATCTCGCTGCTCTCGCTCTCGACGAGCGACTACCCGCATTTCGCGGAACTCATGGAGCGGCTTCAGGCGGAGTTCCGGCCGCTGGGCGTGAGCATCGGGGTGCCGAGCCTGCGAGTGAACGAGCAGCTTCAGATCGTCGGCGAGCTGATGAACACGGATCGCCACTCGGGGCTGACGCTGGCACCGGAGGTGGCCCGGGACGAAATGCGGCAGCGGATCGGCAAGGGGATCACCAACGAGGATCTTCTGGCCGGTTGCCGGACAGCGTTTGAAAACGGCTTCCAGCAGGTGAAGCTGTACTTCATGTGCGGATTGCCGGGAGAGAAGGCGGCGGACCTGGACGGGATCATCGACCTGGCGGAAGACATTTCACGGCTGGGCCGTTCGGTGCACGGCCGCCTGGTTCAGGTTGTGGCGAATGTTTCGAACTTCGTGCCCAAGCCCCACACGCCGTACCAGTGGAACGCGATGCCGCCCCGGGAGTATTTCTTTGAGGCGAGGGAACGGCTCTACCAGCGAAGACGGCTGCGGACGGTGACCATCAAGTGCCACGACATCGAGACCAGCTTTCTGGAGGGGATTTTCTGCCGCGGCGATCGGCGGCTGGGCACGGCGATCGAGGCGGCCTGGCGGGCAGGCGCGCGATTCGACGCCTGGAACGACCAGATCCGAAAGAGATTGTGGTGGGATACACTCCGCGAGCAGCAGGTCGACATTGACGCGATCATTCACCGCCCTTACCGAATGGACGAATCGCTGCCCTGGGATCCGATCACGATCCGCCAGGGCCGCGGGTACCTGGAGCGGGAGCAAGAGCGAGCGGCGGCGATGAAGTGTGAAGAGTGAATGGTGCAGAGTGAAGAGTAAAACGGGAAGGTTGAAGGACGTTTCGGTGGATTTGCCGTACCGGGTTCTGGCGGTCGATATTGACGGGACGCTCGTCAGTCGCGAGGAGGAGCTCACCGCGGCCACGCGGGACGCGCTGGTGCGAGCCGGCGAGGCGGGGATTCACGTGATCCTGGCGACCGGGCGGCGGTATTCGCGAACGTTGCACCTGGTCGAGCCGCTGGGGATCGAGGTGCCGCTGATCACCGCCAGTGGCGCGCTGGTGAAATGCCCGCGCACGCACAAGACCTACTCCTGCAGCGTATTTCCCGACGACGTGATTCGCCGGATCGTGAGGGTTCTGGACGCGGAAGGTTACGACCCGATTCTCTGCGCCGACACCTACGACCAGGGCTTCGACTTCTACATGGCCCGGGAGAAAGTCGACGGGCTCGAACTGGCCGAGTATCTGCGATTGAATCCGGGGAGCGGATGCCTGTGTCCCGACCTGGTGGAGAATCCGCCCCAGGGAGTGTTCAACGGATTTGCGATGGGAACCCGGGAGCGGATGCACGAGTTGGACGAAATGCTTCATAGCCAACTGGGCGGGAACCTATCGAGCCACGTGCTCCGCAGCCCGCGCTATTCCGGCTTCATGTGCGAGTTTGCCCCGCGGGGTGTGACCAAGTGGTCGGCGATCCGCCAGTTGGCGGCTGGCTGGAAGGTGCCCGACGAAGCGATCTGCGCCGTGGGGGACGACGTGAATGACATTCCCATGATCCGCGGAGCGGGGCTGGGAATCGCCATGGGGAACGCGGTGCCCGAGGTGAAGGCCGCCGCCGACCGGATCGCGCCCTGCCAGGGGGAAGACGGCTTGGTGCAGGTGGTGGATTGGCTGCTGGGGTAGGGGCGGCCGAGAAATGGGTTTCTTTCTTGTTCGTCATACCCCGGCACGTGTCGGAAAGTGCGATCCATGGAATGATGGAACGATGGGTAGATGACGACACCTGATCTTACCCGGTACTCCAAGCTTCCATCATTCGAGTATTCCCGTTCGAGGTCAGGAGGGGGTGCGACGATGAGATGCAATGTCCGTGGTGGTTTGGTGTTCGTCCTCGGCATCTTCCTGCTGGGGGTCGGCCCCTCGTCTTGCCTTCACGCCACGACGCCCGAGGCAGTCCACTTCCTCCGAACGGGCAAATACGCGGAGGCCGAAGAGGCGTTTTCACGGGATGTTTCCCGATCGGCCGTCGCGGCCCTGGGGCTGGCCAGGACCTGTGCCGCCCAGGGGAAGTACCAAGAGGCGAAGGCCGCCCTGGAGTCCTGGATCGGAAAGGACTCTGCGGTCGACGCCGAGGCTGCCCGCATGGCCTTCGAGCGGGGCGATCGAAAAGAGGCAGAAAAGCTCGTCCGGGCCGTGCTGGATCGCGAGCCGGCCAATGTTGCCGCCCTCTGGGTCCAGGCCGAGCTCGATCGGACCGGTGGCCGGCGGAGAGAGGCCGCTGCAATCTGCGAGCGGCTCGTGAAGATTCACAACGAGTCGAAGATCGCCGATGCGGAAACGCTCCGCTGGATCGGACTGGCTGCTGCCAGGCATGCCGCCTGGAACTCGGCCAGCGATCAGTTCCGCTTTCTCACCACCGCCTTCTATCCGGACGTCCTGGCCCTGGAGCCGGACTTCTGGCAGGCCCACTACGATGCCGGCCGGCTGCTGCTGGAAAAGTACAACCAGGCCGATGCGGCCGAGCAGTTTCGGGCGGCGCTCCAGATCAATCCGCAGGCAGCCGACGCGCACGCGGGGATGGCCGAACTGTTGCTGCTCGGGCGGAAGGTGGACGAAGCGCAGGCATCCGCCCTGCGCGCCCTGGAGATCAACCCCAACCATGCCGGAGCACTGCGGCTCAAGGCCGACATCGCCTGGCTGAACAGCCAGTTCGACGAGGCCCTCGAACTGCTGGAAAGAAGTGTGCTTCCCGCCAACCCACTCTCGGAAGAAACTCTGGGACGGCTGATCGCGGCCAGGATCGTGTCGGAAGGCGACCGGTGGCGCGAAGAGGGATCGCGGGCGAAAGCGATTCTGAACGCGGTCTTGCAGCAGAATCCGCAGGCCGACGACTGCTGGCTGGCCGCCACCGAGTGGCTTGGAGTGCATCACCGCAAGCGAGAGGCAGCCGAACTGCTCACCGCGGCACTCAGGGCCTCGCCGGAGGAGCCACGTCTGGCGGCAGCTCTTGGACAGATCCAGATGCTGATGGGGCGAGAAGCCGGGGCGCGAGACCTGTTTCGCCAGGCCTTCGATCGCGATCCGTTCAATGTCCGGACGGGCAACATGCTGGAACTCCTCGAGGTGCTCGACGGGCTGGAAACAGAAGAGGCAGCCGGGTGCGCGCTACGCTACGAGGATCGCCGCGACGGCCTCTTGGCCAGCTACGCCGCCGAGTTCCTGGCCAACGACTACCCGGAGCTCTGCCGACTCTTCGGTTTCACGCCGGCCGAGCCCCCGCTGGTCGAGATTCTGAACGAGTCGCGCGGAGTGCCCGGGGCGCAGTGGTTTGGCACGCGGATGACGGGCCTGCCCTACGTGGGGCCGGTGGCGGCAAGCACGGGGGATATCGTGGTGATGGTCTCGCCGAACGATCCGACGCTGGGCCAGAAATTCAACTGGGCGGAAACACTCCGCCACGAAATGGTCCACGTGGTAACGCTCCAGCAGACCGGCTACCGGATTCCGCACTGGTACACGGAAGGCCTGGCCGTCTGGTGCGAGGGAAAGCCCCGCCCGTTGGCCTGGAACCCGCTCCTGGTGCGGAGGGAGGCGGCCGACACGCTGCTGGATCTTTCGAGCATCGACCTCGGCTTCACACGGCCGGAAACGAGTGAAGATCAGGCCCTGGCCTACTGCCAGGCAGAGCTGTATGTGGAATACATGCTCCAGGGACGCACCGACGAAGTGCTGAGGGATCTTTTGGGGGCCTACCGTGAGGGGCTGTCAACCGACGACGCTCTCCAGCGAGTTTTTGGAATGTCGCGCGAAGAGTTTCAGGGCGGCTACCGCCAGTACGTGCGCGAGGTGGCCGGCGCCATGGCCGATCTCCTGCCCGAAGTCGAACGGACCTTCGCTGAATTGCTCGCTGCCAGCCGGGAAGCCCCGAAAGACGCGGACGTTGCCGCCGACCTGGCCTGTGCTTATCTGCAGCGCGGGGCCCTCAGAGAGGCCCTGACCGAAGCACGGCGGGGGCTGGAGCTCTCGGCACGGCACCCACGGGCGACCTATGTTGTGGCTCGGCTCCATGTGCAGGCCGGACGGCCGGAGATGGCCGTTGCCTTGCTCGAAGACTGTCTGGACGAGGAATCGCCGGATCTGAAGGTCGTGAACCTGTTGGCCGGGCTGCGGC
>CAYSCH010000403.1:0-8413 GCA_964429355.1 uncultured Planctomycetaceae bacterium
CGGATATAGCCATCAGCTTGCATAATCCAATAACATCATATTATACGAGCACCCATTGCCGCGACATTGGCCACACCGGCCAGTACCGTCGGGTCACCGCCACCAGACTGGCTGACGCAGGATTCGCCGATCAAGGTCGTATTGCTCGTCCCATCCGTGACCGTGGAGAAATCGATGGCGCCGAAATCACCTCGGCGGAACATCCCTCGGGTGTTTCGGTTCTCACCCCAATCCCACCCGATCATGTAGTCGCCATGGCAACCGAAGTAGCTTGTGCGGCCCGAATCGCCAGCCCCCTTGTTCTTGGCATTCCCGTCCGAGGGGCAGATGAATGCCGAAATCGAGTTGTTGAACGGTGTGACCACGCCACTGATCTGCTGATTGCCGCTCCACGGTTCCCAGAACTTGCCCCAGGAATCGTCGATGGTGGGAGAAGTCGAGGCGGCATTCTGAACCTTGCTCAGACAGTCGTCGTAGATCGCATTCTGCTCGATATACGGCATGATGGTAAGCAACCACGAATAGGCATCCACACCGTGAACGCGGTTGCCGTCGCCACATCTGGGACCAAGCCAGATCGCGTCGTTTCCATTATTCGGAAATCGCTTATGCGAATCGTGGAAGTTGTGGCAGGCCAACGCAAGCTGCTTCAGGTTGTTTGTGCACTGCGAGCGACGGGCGGCTTCTCGCGCGGCCTGGACGGCCGGCAGCAACAGTGCGATCAGAATTCCAATGATTGCAATGACCACCAAAAGCTCTACGAGGGTAAAACCTAGCGGCCTCCCTCTTTTTCGCGGTACGACGAGGGCATTCAGCCTTCTCATGATTGGGCTCTCCCTTGGGAAAAATGTTAATGAACGGAACTCATACGCGGAGATACTCGACGAGGAATTCGTTGCCTAGCCGACAACGACTTCCCTTACAGCCATTCCAACAGCGAAACGGCGTCCCCTGAATCCATTTAGAAAGACGCGAAACGATATATACTTACCGGTCAGCGGTCAGAGATAAACCAATTCTGCACTCCAGCGACCTAAGGAGTGACCACCCAGTCGATCCAGAAACAGGAGAATGGGTGCGCAAAAACTACATCCTATTCGGAGCATGTTTTGTAGGTATCTAAACCTTGGGCGTCAAGCGAGCTTCCAGTGGCCCCCAAGCTCGTTGACTTACCAGCCATCCGATCGATCGCCCCCGATTATGGGCCGTCCAACCCCACATCTAGTCCGTCTTTTGACTATCCTAGAGGATCCAAAGTTCAAAGTAAACCCAGACCATCAGGGGGTTCGGCATGGGCAAAGTTTGGCTAGGATATTACCACCTCCCAAAAGCAGGTTTACACGTGTTTCCAAAAGCAGGGTGCCGGTGACATCCGAGGCAAGTCTCAGAAAAGCTTGCAGCTCACACGTGGATAGTGGTGGTTATTCACGGATCCAGATAGGCCGGTTCACTCCCGTACTCGTTTTACCCGTGTGGTTTCCCACATGCCGATCCGCGGCTCGGTATCTATGGGGGTACCGCATCCCTCTGTTCTACTAACCTCAAAGATCGTGAAGTTTTTCACAAAGACTCGCGCGTTATCGGGAGCAGACTGTTTTCAGTTCGAGCGGTAGCTCGCGACCAACCTTCGGTCGGTGCCCGCTGGCGGCCCTGCCACCCTGTACTACTAACCTCAACGATCGTGAAGTTTTTCACAAAGATCCGCGACTTGCCGGGAGCAGACCATTCGAGCCGAGCGGTAGCTCGTATTGGCTCACCGGCCCTGCAGCCCTGTGGTACAAGCCTCGTTCGGGGTCTTCGGGTCCCGCAGACAAAACACCGACCGTTCGGATCGGATGAAGATTCGGCCCCCCGAAACCGCCGGGCTTGCCTCGCATCGGCCTTCCAACGCGTTCTTGGCCAACTGCCGGAAGGTTCGATCGGCCGCGATTACGATCGTGGAACCATCCTCCGCAAGGCAGTACAGCCGGCCTTCCGCCAGCAGTGGCGAAGCTCCGTATCTGCCGCCAAGTCGCTGTTGCCAGAGGGTCTTACCAGTTCCAGCATCGAGGCACGTGGCCACGCCATCTTCCTTGACGCAGAACAGCAGTCCCTCAGCAAACACGAACGACGGAACCAAGGGCACGCCGTGACGGGATTCCCAGGCGATGTGCGTTGCGGTCACCTCCCCCTGTCCGTCCGTCCGGATCGCGCGGATCGTCGGGGCACCGTAACCTGACGAGGTGAAGACCAAGCCCTGCCCAGACACGGGCGACGGCACCACACCCTCTCCGGGACTTTGGCTGGTCCAGATCCGCCGGCCAGAATCGGGGTCAAAGGCCTGAACGACATCGCCGGCGCTGCTGATCACTTGTGTTTGGCCATCGACCTGGATGACGATCGGCGTCACGTGGGCCTGCCGCGACAACCCCCGCGCGGCCCGCCATTTCTCCTGCCCGGTGCGTTTGTCGAGCGCCACAAGGAAGGCGCCGTCCCAGGCAGTCCGGTAGCCGATATTGTCGACATCCGCCGGGCCGTTGCCGTCGAAGGGCATGATTAGCAGGTCACGGTACAAAATCGGCGAAGCCGCAAGCCCGTGCTTGCTCACAAACTGGCTGTCTCGCCAGTTCCAGGCAACGTTGCCGTCGAAATCAACCGCCACAATCCGGCCGCCGTTGAAGGCGGCGTACACGAGTTTCCCATCCGTCGCTGGGGTGGGGGTTGCATGAGAGTTCTCGGCCATCTTGCGAGGCGTCTCCTGCCGGAAGACTTCTTTGTCCCAGACGATTCTTCCTTGATCCGCGTCCATGCAGATCACATGGCAGGATGTGCCGTCCGGCGTCGCGGAGGTCACCAGCACTCGGTCTCCCCAGACCACAGGCGATGACCACCCGATCCCCGGAACCTCAACTCGCCACGCGAGGTTTTCGGTCAAGCTCCAAGTCAGCGGCAGGTTCTTCTCAGTCGAAACGCCCTGGCCCGTCGGTCCGCGGAAGCCGGGCCAGTTCTCGGCGGAGCAGGGCAGCGAGATAAGGACGGCAGCAATCCCCAAACATGGCATTATCGGCTGTGGGCAACCTAGGGCCATCATCGAGTCCTCGTCAGAAAGGAAAGGGGCCGTCCCAGTGTCCGAAACTCTCACTCCCAACGGGCCTGCGGCGGTGTGGTCAATTGGCGATAGTCGTCCTCGGCAAAACCGGCGTCTTTGGCTCCGGGATGAACGACGTAGCTCATTTGTACGCCTTCCAGCGCCGGGCTGTCCAATCCAATGCCGCCCCAAGCGCCCCCCGTGTCCCAATAGGTCATCCCCGTGAACGGCGAGAGGCCGACGCAAGAGTGGGCCCACTGGTCGGCATACACCGCGTACCACAGCGGCCCGGGGTTCTTGCCCAGCACTCCCTCGCCGTCTCCCTTGCCGTCCACCGAGGCGCTCATTCCGGCATTGTCGACGTATTGGCCCGGCTGGACGTAGTAGGCCCGGCTCAGCGTCCCTGAATGCTTGTTGACGGAGATCACAAGGTCGAACCGCCGGGGGTAGAAAGCGTAAGTCTTTTCGTAAACGACTCCCGCGCTCAGCCTCTTGCGCACCGCGATCAGCGTGCGTGCCGGCCCGTTGGCAATCACCTCGCAGCGTTCCACCGTGCCAGGCTCGTCGGTCCAGCCGGTCGCCTCTGAGGAGACCATGAGTTTCGAAATGAACGGAGCGCCGGCCTGGCCTCCATTCCGTGCGGCCAGGTCGACCAGTGTCCCGTTTTCCAGTCGCAACCGATAGCTCTCGGCCGTGACGGTCGACGAATCGGGCTGCCAGAGTCCGCCCCCGGCCGGGAACACGGACCCCGATTCTCCCTCGGCCGGACGATCGGTCCACAAAACCATGAATTTCCGCTGGCTCCCGGCGGGCGTTTTGCCGGTAAGCAGAAAGCATAATTCACTGCGTCCCGAGGCCAGCACGTCAGCCTGGGCGGGCACCGCCGAAACGGGCTGGCCGGCGGCATCGCATTCCACCACGCGCACCGAGGCCGGGTCGCCGTCGAACTCGTCCAGGGGCATCACCACCGGCTCCTCCTCGCGGACCAAGGGGCCGGCCTCGACCACGAGCTGGCGCCGGTGGGGCCAACGCGCAAGATCGGCATCCACGTGGACCGTGCGCCCAACGCGATTGTTGGCCGTGCAAAGTTCCTGGAGTCTTCCATCAGCGCTGACAACGACGATCAACTCCCGGGCGCCGTCGAGCATGGCCGTATCGATCGCCATTCGCAGCGACTGGCTGGCCCCAGGTGCGAGATCCAGCGTCTGGCTGGCCAGTTTATGGGCCGCTTGCACCCGGTCGGCGTAGCAGGCCACTTCCACGCCGCTCGCCGCGGCCCCGCCCAAGTTGCGGGCGGTGACACTGACCTCCACCGGGTGGCCTTGCTCCGTCCGCTGCGGACTGACTGCGAGGTCGGCCTCGTCCAGAACCAGGTCGGCCAGCCCAATCTGCGATCCGCACAGGGCCTCGATCACCGTCTCTTCGGCCACGGGGCCGACCAGGAAACCGCCGTCTTTCACCGGGGCATCCAGGAGCCTGATCCGCTGGCCTTGGCCGTCGAGCTGATAGAGTCGCGTCGTCGACAGGTCCCAGCCGGGTACGAACTGGGCCAGGGTAAGCAAGGCCGGGCTCTTTCCGGGCCCCAGTTGAATTCGCACCAGCTCATTTCCCTCGCGGCGCATGGCCAATGCGGCGCCGTGGGCGTCTGAGAAGTGGTAGTCGGCGGTGCGGATCGTGGTGACCGGCCGCTGGTCTTCCAGGACCAGCGATTGTTCGATCCTGGGCCCCTTGACCACAAAACCGTTCTGTGGCAGCAGGTGGGTCTTGCCGTCGAGAGAGAGGGCGTGAGGCGTGGCACCGAAGTTGACGACCACCTCCGTACCCTCGGAGAACCGGGTTCGTTGGACCGCACGGTCCGGCGAGAGCCACTCGTGGCTGAGCATTTCCGCGCCGGCGATCGCCTCGTGCAGCTTGCACGTGTTGCGGTACGTTCGGAGAAACACATCGCGAGCCTTGTGCCAGGCCCCTTCCTGACTGGCCCACATCAGGGGAATCGTGCCGTAGAGGATGTTGAAAGCATCCTTCCTGGGCGTGATCTCCGGGGCGGCCTGGAGCAGGAAGTCACTGGAATCGCCCCAGTACCAGGTGGTGACAATACAGTCGTGGAAGACCAGCTCCCAAAGCGGCACTCGCGACTCGTGCCCGATGCCCCATTGCTCGTAGTCATTCCATTTGCCGTATTTCCCGCCCCAAGGCGAATCGAAACCTTCGTCCTTGGTCTTGGGATGAATGAGGTGTCCGGCGGGCCAGGAGGCGTAGCCTCCGCTCATCATGCCTTCGATGTAGTCCAGGCCGGGCACGCCCCACCAGATGCCGTGCTCGCCCCCCACCACCAGGTTCTGGCTGCGCATGAAGGCCAGCAGGTCCACTCCGCACTGCCGTTTCTGGCCGTTGGTGAGCGCGTGGTTTGGATCGTAGCACTCATACAGGTCCTCGGCCGTGGTCACGTCGACAAAACGGCCCAGGAAGGGGTGCTCGGTCAGGAGCTTGGGCACAACCTGCCTGGCCGACGGGACCCACAGGCTGGGGCAGCGCTTCATATACTGTTCTTTCTTGTCGAAGGTGAGCCAGGCCGTCATCCGCTGCCCGTCGGCCTTCTGCACCACGCTCTCGGGAATGCGGTCGTGGCTCGAATCGACCGACTTGCCCTGAGCGATCGGCAGCACGTCGGTGTAGTTGTCGTACTCGCTGGTAAGGTAACCGAGTTGATCGATGGCCTTCATGTCGGCGGGTGCGGCCCGGCCGTGGATGAGCATCTTGTCCACCCCCGCCGCCTTGGCTTCCTGGGCGAATTGGAGGCTGGCGTCGCCCCACACGTCGGGCGCGCCGAACAGCCGTTGGAGGTTGGGATTCCTCTCGAGTTTCTCCGCGAGCGTTACCAGCAGCCCGCGCTCGGCGGCGTAGGCCCGATAGCGTTTGGCCAGAGCGACGTAGCTGCCGCGCGGAGCGAAATGGTAGAGAAGTTTCCGCGTGTAGGCGAACGTGCCTTTCGAGGGCGCCCAGTGGACTTGCGGCGCGGCGAAGTCCCGCCCGCTCTTCGCCTGGCTGCCGCAGGTCACGTAGCCGTCGTCGCTGGTCTCGATGAGCACCATGTAGCCGGTACCCCGCTCCAGGTCGCACACGCCGATCCAGGGCATGTCCAGGCGAGAAGCGCTGAAGTGGGTGCGGATCGGCGTCTTGGTGTTGGCCGGGTAAAGGTGGCCGTTGCTGTAATCGGCTACGACGATCGCCGCACGGTCGCTCTCCGTCACCAGGGGATCGAGGAAAGCAAAGGGATGGACCTGCGTATCGCGATCGGACATGTCGGCCTCCACCCACAGGTCGCTCGCGTCTTCGGCCAGCCGCAGCGTCACCAGGAGGGTATTGGGCCGTTTATCGGTAGAGCCGAAATCAGCCTCGAAACTCACGGCCGGGGCCGACCCGGGCAAGCGGCTCAGCGAGCGGAATCGCGGCTGGCCGCCAGCCTCGCGCGAGTGTGCCGAAAACCACTGCTGGCTGCTCCCCTTGTCGAGCACCTGGAGAGTGCCTGCCTGCGGGTCGATGATCACTCGAAGATGGCTGTTTTCCAACGTCTGAGGCTCGGCCGACGTTGCCGCAGTCCCAGCCGCATCCGACGCAACCAGCATGGCCACGGTCCAGGCAGCCGCCGCGAGCAAGTTCAAGGTTTGGCGTAGAAAGTCGACCATGGAATGGCTCCTTTGCGTGGGCGGGGCGAGCGATCTTCATCCGCGTGGCGGATGCCCGATGCCTGGCATCATGGCAAGAACAGCAGCATCGGACACCAACGAACGTTTGTCAACAACAGGTGCCGCGTCTTGAATCAGCCGAGACCTCGCCGAGAGGTTGGGAATTGCCCCTCCCGCTGACAACGAGTAACACCATGCAACGCTCACCGGCCAATAGCAGCGATCATGCCGTTCCGCCTTTCCCTTTGCGTTTCGTCGCAATGGGCGATGAATCGGCCACATCGTCGGGCGGGGCGAGCAATTGGTAGAACTCGTGGAGCTTGGCCCGGAGCAGCTTCTTGTCGGGAAGCTGCGTTTCGTACTCGGCGATCATGGCTGGCGAGAGCGACCGGCTTAGGGCATATTCGACCACCTCGCTGTCCTTCGTGGCGCAGAGCAAGAGGCCGATCGACGGGTTTTCATGCAGCTTGCGAACGTCGCGGTCGAGCGCTTCGAGGTAGAAGTTGAGTTTGCCGAGATGCTCCGGCTCAAACCGTGCGGCCTTAAGTTCGATGGCCACCAGGCAGTTCAGCCCGCGATGGAAGAAAAGCAGATCGAGCGCGAAGTCCTGCCCACCGACCTGAAGGGGAAACTGGGAGCCGACAAAGCAGAAGTCGCGGCCCAATTCGGTGAGGAAGCGACCCAGATTTCCTCGCGCTTGGAGTAGCTGAGAATGAGCAGGTGATGGGTCCACGGCAATTGTGTCAGCATTGCTGACACAAATGTCTGATCCGAGTAGCAATCGTAAAACTGCCGCATTCTGAAGAGATTACGTCGTGTGAAACCTCGCAAGCCGGGCTGAGTTTTCGCGAGGTAATGAGCCAGTTCGTCCACAACGCCATCCCCCCACTCGGCGGAATCCAGCTTGCGGCTGATGTATTCCCCGACCTGCCAGTAGAGCGAGACCAATTCGGAATTGACCGCCTGATAGGCCCGCTGCTTGGCGGACTGGATGAGGTGCAGCACTTCGGCAAACGAATCCTCCACCGGCGAGGGCGACGGTGTGTTCGTCTGCATGGCCCTCCCTTTCGCGCCAGACTTCTTTTTCACGGCTTCGCCCCTTTCGTAATTTCGGAAAGCAGCCCTTCCGTCTCCTGCTCCAAGGCCAGGATGTCGGCGCTCATTTCGGCGAGCGTGCAAAGCTGCGTGGGCTTGTAGAAGTGGCGGGTGAAACTGACCTCGTAGCCGATCTTCGTGTCGGCCTCGACGATCCAGGCGTCCGGCGTATAGGGAAGCACCTCGCGGCGAATGAAGGTTTCGATTCCCCCCTCTTCAAGCAGCGGGATTTGCTCGTAGTCGCGCGGCTCGCTATCGGGCTCGTTGGGCCGCTTGTCGGTAGACCCGAAATCAGCCTCGAAACTCACGGCCGTTGCCGAGCCGGGCAAGCGGCTCAGCGATCGGAATCGCGGCTGGCCGCCACCCTCACGCGAGTGTGCCGAAAACCACTCCTGGCTGCTCCCTTTGTCGACCACGCGGAGAGTGCCGGCCTGCGGGTCGATACTCACGCGAAGATGGCTGTTTTCCAGCGTCTGAGTCTCGGCCGGCGTTGTGGCGGCCCCAGCCGCTTCCGACGCAACCAGCATGGCCACGGTCCAGGCAGCCGCCGCGAGCAAGTTCAAGG
>CAYSCH010000404.1:0-8413 GCA_964429355.1 uncultured Planctomycetaceae bacterium
TCCCACAAAGTTGCCCTACGACCAATCCCAATTTTTAGCTGTGACAGAGCACTAGAAGCGGGAAGCGTGAATGAGAACTCTCGCATACATCTTCGGAACGCGACCTGAGGCAATCAAGCTCTGCCCTCTTGTCCTGGCAACCCATACGTTTCCGGGTTTGCAGGCTCGTGTGTGCGTGACGGGCCAGCATCGAGAGATGCTGGATCAGGTTCTCGACGTGTTTGGTGTCGTGCCGGATGCCGATCTGGCACTGATGCAGCCCAATCAGACCCTCGGTGCACTCACCTCCAGGGCAATCGCGGCCATCGACGCCTATCTCGCGGAGGATCGACCCGATATGGTGGTCGTTCAAGGCGACACGACGACCGTGTTCTGTGCGGCCCTCGCGGCATTCTATCAGGGCGTCCCGGTGGCTCATGTCGAAGCCGGATTGCGCACGTGGAACAAACGCTCCCCTTTTCCCGAAGAGCTTAACCGGGTCTTGACCTCGCGGTTGGCCGATCTCCATTTCGCGCCCACAGAGACCTCCAAACACAACCTTCTGCAGGAAGGGGTGCCCGAGTCGCAGATCCATGTGACCGGCAACACGGTAATCGACGCCCTTCTGTTCGCCGCAGAAAAGGTGCATCGTAGCCCGCCCGAAATCGCAGGTCTTCCCAAGGATTTGCAGCCCGGCACAGCCGATGGCGATCCGCCCATGGTCCTCATTACGGGACATCGCCGCGAGAATTTCGGGCAGGGCTTCAACGACATCTGCCACGCAATCGCTCACCTCTCAACTCGATTTCCCCAAACCCATTTCGTCTATCCCGTCCACTTGAACCCGAATGTGCGGGAGCCGGTTCAACGCATCCTCGGCACGAACGGCAGGGCCGGCTGTTTGAATAACAATGTTCATCTTATTGAGCCGTTGAGCTATCTCCCCTTCGTGGGCCTGATGGATCGCGCGACCCTCGTGCTCACCGATTCCGGCGGCGTCCAGGAAGAGGCCCCCAGCCTTGGCAAGCCCGTCCTCGTCATGCGAAACACGACCGAGCGCCCTGAGGCCGTAGAAATGGGAACCGTTCGTCTCGTCGGTACCAATCGAACCGCCATTATCGACGGAGTCTCGGAATTGCTGACCTGCCCGAGCGCCTACTCGGCCATGGCCAACGCTGTAAACCCCTACGGCGACGGCAACGCCTGCCAGCGAATCCTCAGTGCCATTATCGCTCCCTCTGACCTCCGACCATGAATTCCATCAACCTCCGCTTCTGCCTCGTCGACGGACCCAAATTCGTCTCCCTCGTCGCCCTCGAAATGCTCCGCAACAACAAGCACGGAGCACGGAGCACGGAGCCACCAACAGCAAGCCCTGACCCTCTGTCGGCGCGGTCAGGACATGGGTAACCCCGTGCCTGTCCCCCGTCCCCTGTCCTCTGACCTCTGATCTCTGACCTCTGATCTCTGCCCCCCGTCCCCTGCCCCCTGTCCCCTGTCCCCCGCTCCGATCTCCGATCTTCCATCTTCGATCTTCCCCTTTCCCCCCGCTCTGACCTCCCTGCCCCGATCTCCGATCTCCCATCTCCGACCTCCGATCTCCCATGAAATCCCTCAACCTCCGCTTCTGCCTCATCCTGGTCATCGTCGCCGCCCTCACCGCCGGCACGGTCCACGTGATCCACGCCATCCAGGTCGGCCGCCACGGCAGCTTCTTCCTCCAGCAGGCCAAGACGGCCGTCGAGCAGAAGGATATCCCCACTGCCGTCTCCAACTACGAGCGCTACCTCAACCTCGAGCCCAACGACCCCGCCGCCGTGGCCGACCTGGGCATCCTTCTGGCCGATGCCGGTGCCGACGACCGGGCTTACAAAACCCTCGAAAAGGCCGCCCGCCTCGATCCGGCCCGCACCGACGTGCGGCGGCGACTGGTCGAAGTGACCCTCCGCATGAACCGGCACCGTGACGCCCGGGCCCACCTCGACCAGCTCCTCAAGGCCGCCCCTGACGACCCCGAACTCCTCGGCTATCTCGCCAAGTGCCAGATCGCCGACCAGGCGTATGCCGCCGCCGCCGGCTCCCTCCAACAGGCAATCGCCAAAGACCCCAAAAACCTCGACAATTACTTGCTCCTCGCCGCCATTCTCACCCAGTTTCCCGACCTGTTCCGCGACCAGCCTGCCGACCAGGTCAACCCCGACACCTGGATCGACCGGATGGTCGAGGCAAATCCCCAGTCGGAATTGGCCTTCTTCGCCCGGGCCCAGCATCGCCTCGGCAAAGGCAAGTTCGCGGACGCCCTGGCCGACGCCCAAAAAGCCCTCCAGCTCGCCCCCCAGGCCCCCCGGGCCATGCTGCTGGCCGCCGAGTGCCTCGTCCGGCTCAGCCGCTACGACGAAGCTCGGCAACTGGCCGAAGATGCGCGCAAACTCACGCCCAAAGACCCCCAGGTCTACACAACCCTGGCCGACCTCGAACTGGCGCAGAACCGCACCCAGGAGGCCGTCGGCTGGCTCCAGCAAGGCCTCAAGGCCGTTGAGGTCCCCTCCAATCTCCCGATCCAGCTCACCCGGCTCCTGCTCGCCCTCGACCAGCTCGATCAGGCCGACCAGGTAGTCGCTTCCCTCCAGGGAAAGGAATACCCCCAGCCGATCGTCGACTTCTTCAAGGCCCAGATCGACTATGGGCGCGGCCTCTGGCAGCCAGCCCGGCAGCGATTGACCGCCGTACGTGCGGAAGTCACCGCCATAAAAGGCCTCGCCCACGAAGTGGAGTTCTGGTTGGGCAAGACCTGCGAGCAGCTCGGCGAGAATCAGGAGGCCGTAAAGGCCTACCGGCAGTCAACCGCCCTCCAGCCCACCTATGCCCCCGCCCGGGCCGCCCTGGCCGACCTGCTCGGCCGGCTCCGCCGCCACGACGAGGCCGCCGACGAACTGCGCATTCTCGCCGGCCAGCAGGGAAACACCGTCGCCTCGCAGCTTCAATTGGCACGGCAGCTCCTCCTGAAAAACCTCTCCTTGCCGGTCGCCCAGCGCGATTGGGCCGCCGTCCAGCAGTTGCTGGCCAGTTTGAAAACGGCCGCTGATACGCCCGCCGCGGTTTCGCTGCTTGAAGCCGAAATGCTCGTTGCCCGCGACCGCGCCGACGAGGCCGAGCAGCTCCTCCTCGCCGCCCGCGAAAAACACCCCAAGGAACCGGGCATCGCGGCCACCCTGGTCGAGATGGCCCTTCGCCGCGGCGACCATGACCAGGCCGGCAAGCTGCTCGACGAGGCCTCCCGCTCGGCCGGCGATGCCGTCGTGCTCCGGCTGGCCAAGGCCGCTCACCTCCTCGCTGCCCCTGAGCCCCCGGCCGACCTCTCCCAGCAGTATGTCCCCCTCGCTGCCGATACCGGCAAGTTCACCCCCGACCAGCGGCTTCTCTTGTGGCGCGGTCTCATCGGAACTGCCCTCGGAGCCGGTCAACCCCAGACCGCCGACCAGATCGCCAAGACCGCCCTGGCCGCCGCCCCCAACGATCTGTCCCTCTGCGAACTGGCCTTCCGCACCGCCGTCCAGCTCAAAGACCCCAAGCTCGTCGCCTCCCGGCTCGACCTCATCCGCCAGGCCGAAGGCGACGGCCCGCTCTGGCATTATGCCCAGGCCCTCTGGCTCCTCCAGCGGTCCGACGAGACCACTCCGGCAGAATGCGAAGAAGCCCGCCAGCACCTGGCCCAGGCCGCCAAGGCCCGCCCCGATTGGTCCAGCGTGCCCCTTCTGGAGGCCGCCATCTGCGACCAGCAGGGCGACGCCCCCGCGGCCAGTGAGTCCTACCTGCGAGCCATCGATCTCGGCGTGGCCGACGCCCAGGTCATCCGCCGCGCCGTGGAACTGCTCTACAATCAGGAACAGTTCGCCAAGGCCGGCGAATTGCTCAAGCGGCTCGAGGAACGCCCCTTGCCGGCCACCGAAGAAAACGACCGGCTCAAGTCGCAGATCCTCGGCCGGCTCGACCAGTTCGAAGAGGCATTGGAGCCCGCTCGCCGGGTAGCCGCCGAATCGAAAGACTCCCGCGATCACCTCTGGCTCGGCCAGATCCTCGCCGTCCTCGGGTTCCGCCAGAAGGCCGCCGGCCGCGAGCCCGAGGCCGCAGACTTCCTCTCCCAGGCCGAAGCCGCCATGCGCCGCGCCCAGGAGCTCGATCCGTCGGCCCCCGGCCCGTGGGTCGCCCTGATCCAGACATTCGTTCGCGCCGACCGCCGTGAAGACGCCCAGAAGGTCATGGACCAACTCGCGGCCAGCCCCGCCGCCCAGAGCTCGCCCCGCGCCCTGGCCGACGGATATCTGCTCCTCGGCCAACAGGAACAGGCCGCTGAACATCTCCAGTCCGCCCTGAAGAAATCGCCCGATAATGTGGCCCTCATCCGCACCCTGGCCGACTTCTGCATCCGCACCGGCCGGCCACAACTGGCCGAAGACGGCCTCCGCGCCGTCGCCGCCGGCAAAGTCGAGGCCCAGCCCGACGACCTCGCCTGGTGCCGCCGGGTCCTCGCCCTGGCGCTGAAGAACCGCGGCAGCTTCCCCGATCTGCAGGAGGCCCTCAAACTGATCGACGCCAACCTGGCCGCCGATCCCCAGTCCCTCCTCGATCGGCGAACCAAGGCGATCCTCCTCTCTGGCCACCCCCAACGTGCCAAACGCGACGAAGCCATCCGCATCCTCGAAGAACTTGCCAACTCCTCCGATTCCAACGAAGAAACCCGCCTGGTCCTCGTCAGGCTCTATGCCGCCGAGGAGCGATGGGAGCGGGCCGTGCCGTACCTCCGCGTCATGACCAGCCCCGAGGCCCTGCGGATCTACATCGCCCACCTCATCCAGTCCGACGCCCTCGACGAGGCCGGGCTCCGCCTCGGGCAGCTCGAGCGCGCCGCCCCCGGCGATTTCGCCACCTTCGCCCTCGCCACCGAACTCGGCTTCCGCCGCGGCCGCTTCGACGAGGTCCTCCAGAGCGTTGCCGCCCGCAGCCAGCAGACCGGTGGAGAAGCAGAAACCCTCCCCCTCGCCGATCTGCTAAGCGGGCTGGCCCAAAGGCTCGACAGCTCCGATTCAACCGCCCTGGCCCTCCAGTTCCGCGAGAAAGCCAGCGCCATCCTCCAGGGGCTCCCCGAAGAAAATGCCAAGGCCCAGGCTTCCAGCGTCGTCCTGCTTCTGGCCCGTTCGGGCAAGTGGCAACAGTCGCTCGATACCCTCCAGAAAGCCCTCCCCGACCTCCCTGTGCCCGAACTCGGCCAGGTGGCCAGCGCCCTGGCCACCCAGCTGAAGGGCAACTCCGAGGCCCTCGCACGGCTCCACTCGATCGTCCAATCGGCCCTCGACACCCACGGCCGCGTCGTCCCGCTGCTCCAGGCCCTCGTCTGGGTTGCCGACGCCCAGCGTAACTACTCCGACGTCGAATCCCTCTACCGCGAGATCGTCAAGGCCGATCCCAAAAACGTGGTCGCCCTCAACAACCTGGCCGAAGTCCTGGCCCTGACCGGTCGCGATCCTCGCGAGGCCCTCCAGCTCGTCGAGCAGGCCATCGCCGCGGCCGGCCCCATTTCCGCATTCCTCGACACCCGTGCCACCGTCTACCGGGCCCTCGGCGAGCCCGACAAGGCCGTCCGCGACATGCAAACCGTCATCGTCGACGGCCTCAAACCAAACGCCCTCGTTCGCCTCGCCCTCGCCTACGCCCAGCAAAACAACCTCCCCGAAGCCGCCAAAGCCCTCGCCCAAGCCCGCAATCTCGCCTTCAACCCCGATCAACTCCACCCCCTCGAACAAGACGACTATCAAGAACTAACCAAGAAACTCCCCACCCCGTGAGCACGGAACACGGAGAACGCCGGGAGATAGAAGATCGAAGATAGGAGATAGGACATGACAGATATCGCGATGAAGTTTGAGGATCTGATTGCATGGCAAGAGGCGCGTGCGGTGGTTAATGCGGTCTATTCGATCTGCCGGCAGACACCGCTCTGCAGAGATTTCGGGCTCTGCGACCAAATCCAACGGGCTGCCGTATCGGTCATGACAAACATTGCTGAAGGTTTCGAGCGCACCCACGTTGCCGAAAAGCTCCAGTTCTACAACATCGCACGGTCGTCGACAGGCGAAACCCGCTCGCTCTCTTACGTTGTCGAAGACAACTACGCAGACGCCGCCGAGCAAGTCCTGCAGATTCGGGCCGATCTCGTCCGACTCGGCCAACTCATCAGCGGCCTCATCCGCTCCACCGAAAACCGCCGAACCCCCTGATCTCCCATCTCCGACTTTGTCCAATCTCCGATCTCCGATCTCCAATCTCCCATCTTCAATCTCCAATCTCCCTGCTTAAGGACTCTACCAATGCAAAAACACGACCTTCTCCTCATCGCCGGCGCCGGCGGTTTCATCGGCGGCTCCCTGACTCGCTACTTCACTCAGAAGGGCTTCACGAACATCCGCGCGGTCGACAAGAAGCCCATCGACCAGTGGTACCAGACCACCAGCGGGGTCGAGAATATCCCCAATTGCGACCTCAACTTCCGCGAGAACTGCTTCAAGGTCTGCCAGGGCGCCGTTGAGGTCTACAACCTCGCTGCCGACATGGGCGGAATCGGATTCATCGAGCTGAACAAAGCCGACTGCATGATGACCGTGCTCGTCAGCACCCACATGCTCCTCGCGGCCAAGGAAGCGGGCACCGTCGAGCGATTCTTCTATTCCTCTTCCGCCTGCGCCTACAACACCGAGATGCAGCGAGATACCGACGTAACCGCGCTCAAGGAATCCGACGCCTACCCGGCCATGGCCGAAGACGGTTACGGATGGGAGAAACTGTTCACCGAGCGGATGTGCCGCCACTTCCGGGAAGACTACGGGCTCGAAACCCGTGTTGCCCGTTTCCACAACGCCTACGGCCCTTACGGCACCTGGGACGGCGGACGCGAAAAGGCCCCGGCCGCCGTCTGCCGCAAGGTCATTGCCGCCAAGGACGCCGGCTCCAGCGAGATCGAGATCTGGGGCGACGGCGAGCAAACCCGCAGCTTCATGTACATCGACGATTGCGTCAAAGGCATCGACATGATCACTCACAGCGATATCCGCGAGCCGATCAACCTCGGATCTTCCGAGTTGGTCTCGATCAACACCCTCGTCGATCTGGCCGAGGAGTGTGGCGGCGTGAAGCTCCAGCGCAAATACAAGCTCGATGCCCCCAAGGGCGTTCGCGGCCGAAACAGCGACAATACCATGATCCAGCAGCGTCTCGGTTGGGAGCCGAGTCTTCCGCTCAAAGAAGGCATTGCCAAGACCTATGCCTGGATCGAGCAGCAGTACTTCGATCGCAAGGCCGGAAAACCAACCGTAAGCTGACCGCCCCCCAGCACAAAGCAGGGAGCGGCGAGCAGGGAGCAGGGAGCGGCGAGAACGCCCGGGAGATAGAAGATAGAAGATCGGACATAGGAGATAGGCCATGACAGATAGCCCGATGAAGTTTGACGACCTGATCTCCAAGAGGCCTCTGCCCTCTGCCCTCTGGCCCCCGTCCCCTGACCGCGCCCCTGCCCGCTGCCCTCTGCCCTCTGCTCCCCGTCCCTTTGCCGAAGGCCTATTCGGAATAATCCCTAGCACCAAACCACCAAACCACGCTTTTTCCCCCAAAGGGGTGCCAATCGGCACCCCTTTTTTCGTTTCTTGCCCCCCTGTCCCCTGCTCCCCGTCCCCAGTCCCCCGTCCCCAGTCCCCTGTCCCCTGTCCCCAGTCCCCTGTCCCCTGTCCCCTGCCGCTCCCCCGATCTCCCATCTCCGATCTCCGATCTCCGACCTCCCCCCCTCCCCTTTCGTAAGCTAAGCTTCCTCATAGCGGACCACCCCGGCCACTGCCGGCAGCCCTGCAAGACGCCCATTCGTCTTTCCGAGCTTGTTCCGCCTTGTCGATCCGTCTTATCCTTATCTCTCTTCTCGGAGTCACAGGGCAAGCAACCATGTCACGCCGCCGTACTGCACCGTATCGCTTGAGTTTTCGAAAGCCGGTGCAGCCGGCTCGTTTGCCCTCCACCCTCTCCCACCGCCCCTTACGCATCGAACCGCTGGAAGCCCGCCAGCTTCTTTCGGTAAGTGCACCAGTTGGGCCAGAATCGTGGGACGCGGGCAGGTCGGATTCCACTGCGCAGACGAGTGGTTGGATCGACGAAGTTGGGTCCTACGACTCATCTCAGATTCTGGTTCGTTTTGAGAGCGACGTCGATGTGGAGAGCGTGGCCACGTCGATCCTGCCGGGAGTGAGCGTAAGCGCTCCGTTGTGGCTGCTTCCGTCGTTACGAACGCTCACCCTTCCCGAAGGCATTTCTCCGCTCGAGGCAGTCGAACTCTTCTCCGGACAGGAGTCGGTCTGTTACGCGGAGTTGAACTATCGCTTCAACATCACGGATCTGA
>CAYSCH010000405.1:0-7443 GCA_964429355.1 uncultured Planctomycetaceae bacterium
CCTCCTGACAGCAAAGCTAGACCTGCCAGCAGTTGGCAAGGTTACGATCAAGGCCCAAACCAGTCCCGTAAACACAGCCCCCAAAACCATTTCCGCCGCCGCCCCTCGCCCAAGATTTTGCACCGCTGGAAAGTGTAGGTGCAAAACCCGTCCCGTTCCACAACCCGGCCAAGAAGCCGCCAGTCGCTCCAAAGAGCCTCCTTCCTCCTCACCCGTAACGATGTTGCCCTGAAGTGTCCCAATGTTCCCAAGATTCCGCTCGCAACTCCGCTTACAATCACCCTCTGAGCTCCTGTCTCCTGACCCCTGCCCCCTTAATAACCTCTGACAAATGACAAATGACCCCTGACTACTGACCCCCATCCCCCGTCCCCTGACCCCTTAACCTCTGACCTCCAACCTCGGTCCAGGACCCAAAGACAGACTCACCCTGCGCCGCATCGCCAACGATCTTTGACATCTTGGATATTCTTGACGTCCGCCAGCTCACACCGTGAACGCGGCCCCGTCGTGGCCGCAGACAGTCACCGGATGCTCGAGCTTGTACGACTCCAGGCGAGCCGCGATCTCCTCTTTTCTCGCGGTCAGGAGGACCGAGTCCCACGTATCCCGCATCATCCGGCGATGGTGCTCTTCGTGCCATGTGTTCTCCCCGTGAAACAGCCTCAGGTAGAGCCAGGGCACACCCGGCAGCACAACGCAGCGGAACCGCTTCAAGCCCCGCATGAAGATCGTGTCTTCCTCGCGTTCCCATGGCGGATACCGGACCGGAGCATCCACCCGGTGCATCACGGTGCATTCGATTCCCCGCTTGGTGCGGATGGCTCAAGCGGCGGCCGTGCATAATCGCATTCCTCGCACTTTGAGTTTCAGCGATACGAAGAAGCTTATGAACAGTTTTGCGGTGTACCTGGAAGTAACCCGCGGAGCCGAACGCCGAAGAATCGAGGACCGACTGATTGCCGCGATCGCTCGCAGTCACGTCGGCAATCGACCAGGCCGTAAGGAACCTCGTGCCGTGAAGAAACGTCCGAAAAAGTACGCCTTTTTGACCGAACCGCGAGTCCAAGCCAGGAAACAACTTGCGGCATAACCTTGCGACATTAGGGGCAAGCCCAGTGGCGGCCTTTTCCTGGAATCACGCAAGTCCATTTAGCTTGTGGGCAGCGTCCTGGTCGGGGGATTGACGGGATTGCTGTGGGCTTGTCTAATCTTGGGCGTATTTGGGCAGAGTCCGGTTTGGCCAACAGCGGGAGGAATTCGCCATGCATGAGAAGAGCGTCGAGTTGTTGAACAAGGCAGTTGCCGACGAATTGTCCGCCGTTCACCAGTACATGTATTTCCACTTCCATTGCGACGACCAGGGCTACGACCTGCTGGCTGGGCTGTTCCGCCAGACCGCCATCGAGGAAATGCTCCACATCGAACGTCTCGCCGAGCGGATACTCTTCCTCAAAGGAGAAGTGAAGCTTGTTGCTTCGGCCGAGGTCAAGGGAATACATGAAGTGGAGGAGATGCTGAAGCTGGCGAGGAAGATGGAAGAAGGGAGTGCTCTGGACTATAACCGCTGGGCCAACGAGTGCGGGGCGAATGCCGACAGTGTGTCGAAGAAGCTGTTCGAGGATCTGGTAGCCGATGAGGAACGGCACTACAACCAGTACGACGACGAACTGGAGAACATGGGGAAGTTCGGCGACAAGTACCTGGCCCTGCAGTCGATCGAACGAAGCAAGAGCCGCACGGCGGGACGGCCCGTGGAATAGTCGGCTCTGGGTGTTGGTGAACCGGGCGGCACAGTTGGTCTCTTCATGATCGACGACTGAAAGCCCGCCTCTGTTGGATGGCCAAGTCCGTTACGACTTCTGATGCGAGCCCGAGCTGGCCTTCTTGGCCACAGCGCGGGGAGTCAAAGGCCGTTTTCCCAATTTGGCCGGTTCGTAACGGGCACATTGGCCGAGCAGCGTCCAGCTTGCCATCTGCGTTCCTCGTTTCTACAGGCCCTTCGGCGGATCCAAGGGGACGAGCGTGAAGCGAAGGGCAAGCTGGGCGAGGGTGGTATCGGCGAGATACTTTCGGACCTGCATGTGCACGGAATGGACCAAGTCGCCAACCATGCACTGGGTGCCATCGCGGACGTATTCGCCCAGAAGGCATTCGGAAGCTCCGACAGGCCCCTCAACCGCCTCAAAGACCTCCAGAAGCGTGGCCTCGGCGGCCGGCTTTCCCAGTTCGAATCCTCTGCTGGGCCCCCTGGTGGACCGAACCACTCCGGCGCGCACAAGCTGGTGCATGACCTTCGCGAGGTGATGTTCCGAAGCCCTCAAGGCCGTGGCGATTGCCTGGTTGGAGAGGCGTTCTCCATCATGCCGGGCGAGCAGGGCCGACGCGTGCAGGGCCAGGGAGGCGGGTGTGGAAAACCGAATGAGATTGGCCAAAGGAAGCCTCGGAGAGGGGAATAAATCTGGTAAGATCTATCGCCTGCTGGTAACGCGAAACGGCAAGTTGATTCTTCAGAAGTAGGCGAGGCGAAAGGAACTTCACTCAAACCACGCCCTTCGCTGCGCTCAGGGACGTGCCACCCCCAGGGCAAGGCCAGGGGGGTGGAATCGATATTCCGGGTTTTCGACAAAAAAGGAGTTGACAAGATCGGGAAAATGGCTACTGTACTAGTTAGCTAGTACGGAGGACAGCCATGTTCATTCATATTGATCTTGCGAGCGAGCTGGCGATTTACGACCAGATCGTGCGGCAGGTGAAGTTTGCCGTGGCCGACGAGGCCGTCAAGGGGGGCGAGTTGGTGCCGTCGGTGCGGGAGTTGGCCCGTGAGCTGACGGTGAATCCGAATACGGTCGCCCGTGCGTATCGCCAACTGCAGGCGGACGGAGTTCTCGAATCGGTGAGGGGCACGGGTCTGTCGGTGGCCAAGGGGGCTACGACACGGTGTCGGACGGAGCGGATGTCGCTCGTTCGGGGCCGATTGCGGGAGGTTCTGTTGGAGGCCAAGCGCAGCCGGCTGGACGGTGAGAACCTGAGGGAGTTGATCGAGGAGGAGCTGGCGGGAATTGAACACGAAGAGGGAGGAGAAGAAGCATGAGTTCGGTCATTCAATTCAACGATGTGTTCAAAGTCTATGGTTCGGAAGTAGCCCTGGCGGGGGTGTCGCTGGAGGTTCCGCCAGGCACGGTCTTCGCCCTTTTGGGTGAGAATGGGGCCGGCAAGACGACGGCGATCCGGATCATGCTGGGCCTGGCGACAGCGGATCAGGGGAGTTCGACGGTTCTGGGCATGGACAGCCGAGTGCTGGGGGAATACATCCGGCGGCGAGTCGGGTATGTGGCGGAGCGGCCGACGCTCTACGAGTGGATGACGGTACGGGAGATCGGCTGGTTTGCCTCGGGGTTCTACCCGGACGGGTTCCTCACCCGTTACGTTGCCGAAGCGGAGCGATTCGCTTTGCCGCTCGGGCGAAAGATCAAGGCCATGTCGAAAGGGCAACGGGCAAAGGTATCGCTGGCGTTGGCCCTGGCCCACGACCCGGAACTGATGATCCTGGACGAGCCCACGTCGGGACTGGACGCGCTGGTTCGGCGGGAGTTTCTGGAGAGCATGGTGGACCGGGCGGCGGCGGGGAAGACGGTGTTTCTGTCGAGCCATCAGATCGCGGAAGTGGAGCGGGTGGCCGACATGGTGGCGATCGTGCGCAAAGGGAAGTTGCTGGCGGTGGAACGAGTGGATGAATTGAAGGGGCGGATTCGCGAGGTGACGGTGACGCTGGCGGACGAGCCCGAGGCCACGGTTCCGCCGGCCCTGGCCCAGCTCAACGGGCGCCTGCTGAGCCGGCGCCAGCGGGGGCGCCAGTGGCAGGCCACGCTGGAAGGCATGCCGGAGGGGCTGGACAGGTCGCTGCGCGGCCAGGCGGGGGTGCATGCTGTGGAGGTTCGTGCTCCGAACCTGGAGGAGATCTTCGTGGGCTACATGGAACGTCCGCTGAAGGGTTTTGAGGGAGCGGAGTGCAAGGAGGTGGCATCATGACGGGACGTTTCTTCTCGTACCAGATTTTCTGGAAAGAGTACCGCCAGATGCGAGGGTTCTGGCTCGGCCTGTCCGGTATCACCGTGCTGCTTCAGGTGATCGTTTGTTTCACAGCACATGGAGCTGCCGCGAACTCTCTCTATGGGGTGGCGATCTGTTTTACGGTTCTCTACGCGCTGGGGTGCGGAGCAACGGCGTTTGCCCTGGAGCACGAGAACGGGACCTACGACTATCTGCGATCATTACCCATCAAGGGCATTCCGACGTTTATCAGCAAGATTGCGTTCACGGTCGTGAGTGCT
Organism: uncultured Planctomycetaceae bacterium; assembly: GCA_964429355.1. GTDB lineage: Bacteria > Planctomycetota > Planctomycetia > Pirellulales > Thermoguttaceae > JAAYAY01. Next base: position 4,335 of record CAYSCH010000405.1, read on the forward strand.
CCGCTCCTGGTGCTTGCCTCGAGCGCATCGGCGGCAATTCTCGGACTGCGCATGGTTCCCCTGTCCTACGTGCCGACGGCGACAGCCTTGCTGCAGGCCGTCGGCACGGCACTCCTGCTCTGGGCGGTCGGTTCGAGCATTCTGTTCGTCTGGGCGGCGTTCTTCTCGCTGTTGATGCACCATGTAGTGAAGGCAGCCTTGCTCGGCGGCTGCGCCGCGGTCGTCAGCGTGTTACTGGTTGGATCGCTCGTCGAGGCGTTTCTTGGGCCGCAGGGTGACACGGGCTGGCTGGTAGGTGGGGCCGTGGCAGCCATCATGGCTGCGATTGACGTTTGGCTTGGCGCCCGCTGGTATCGCGAAGCATCCACATGGCCGGCGGGCGGGAGCAGAACTCGGCGGGCGGGACGAGAGGACGAATGTGCTTATGGGTTGGAAACGATGCCGACGAAGGGCAGCATGTTTGGCCATCTCGTGTGGCTCCAGTGGCGGCAGTCGCGGGGGATGGTGCTGATCCTGACGGCCATGGTCGTGGCGCCGCTTCTGTTTTCACCGTTCCTCAACCTCCACTTCGACTTGAACCACTGGCGTTGGCTGAGAGAATGGATTGGGGCGCTGTTTGGCCTGTCGTTGCTTGCAGCCATGACGGTTGTGCCTCTGGCCGGCGCAAGTGTGTTTGCTGGAGATCAGAGACAGTGCCAATTCCGGTTTCTGGCGGATCGGGGGATCACTCCGAGGCTGGTGTGGTGGAGCAGGCACCCGGTGTGGGTTGCCGGGATTGTGGCCTGGCTGGTCCTTCTGCTTGTGCCGATGCTGGTGCAACTGGGCCGGGTGATCCTTGCGCCGGAGTTGAAATCTCATTCGGTGTTCCTGGCATTTCCGGCGGCGACCGTGCTCTCGGTTCCGTTGGCCTACTGTTTTGGGCAGTTATGTTCGATGTCGTTCCGTTCGGGGATCCTGTGCGGCACGTTTGCCATCGTGGGGTCATTTTTTCTGGTTTACTGGGCGTTTGTGATGTCGATCCTGGGAGTGCCGATTCTGTGGTCGGTACTGCCGATTCCCGTGGTTCTTCTGATCGCAACGCGGGTGCGAACCAAGGGTTGGATGCTGGAGAGCAACCGGCTGAAGAGCTGGCTGGCGGCGGTGCTGGTGCTTTTGGTGCCGGGTACGGCGATCGTCACAGGGGTGTGTCTCTACCGTGCTTTCCAGTATCCCTGGGTGGAGCCAGGATTCGATGTGGCGGCGTTCACGGCCCCCGCCTCGCCGGCGGCGGTAGAGACGGCAAAGATGTATGTTCGTGCCCGTGGTCTTGTGAGCAACGAGGCGCAATCGATGGCTTATCCTTACCTTGTGTTTGACGAGGCGACCGAAGAAAGACATGACGAAGCGATCGCATTGGCTCTGGCGGCGGGGAGGCGAAGGGAATGTGACTGGCTCAGCAAGTATTTCGGCGAACCTCGTTTCTGGGAGGAAGTTCAGATACTGATCTGGCTGGTTCGCGGGAAGGGAGAGCGACTTCAGAAAGCGGGGAACCTGGATGAAGCGGCCGAGCATTATCTTGCGGTTCTGCGGATGACCCAGCATCTTTATCCTGATATGCAGGAGGGGTGGCTCGCACGGCATACGGAGAATATGGCACTTGAAGACCTTGCCGGTTGGTGCTATCAGCCGGGACAGACCAAGGACCGCATTTTGAAGGCCCTGCGGGAGGTGGAGGCACTGACGAGCCGGACGGCACCGCTGGACAATGCCATCAAGGAAAGGCACGCGACGGTCGACAAGGTGTTCCAAGGAGACCTGGACGACCTGTTCCAGTGGATAGGACCGAATCTGATCCACGAGTCCGTTCCAGTCTTGACGATTTACTGGATGCCGTGGGAACGGGAGCGAGCTCGGCGGAGACTTCGCATGTTGACTTCGGCCGAACTGGAAAGGTATCGACAGGCCCAGTCTTCGCTTGCGGGTGGCCACCAGGTCTCGTTGTCTCCGGGGTGGAGAGCGAGCGAGGAGAATCAACGTCCGTACCGGAGTCCATGGTGGCGGCGTGCGACGCCCGACGCCTGGATCGATTCGATTTCGTTTGGAGGTGCCAGCGAGGCTCTGGTGGCGACGGAGTGGCAGCGCCGAACGGCGCGGATCAAGATGGCGCTGGCGGCGTGGCAACTGGACCACCAGTCGCTTCCGGAGAAGTTGGAGGAGTTGAAGGGGGGGTATTTGGCGGAGATTCCTGTCGATCCCTACAGTGGGGAATCGTTCGTGTACTTTCCCAGAGGGGTTGATGTGCCGACCACGCGATACGTGAGCGCAACGGGCGAGACGCAGGTATTGCTCGAGGCCGACAGGCCATTCTTCTGGAGCCCGGGGCCACAGTTCCGAGTTGACCGAACCAAATCGAGTCCGATGAACAAGTACCTGCTTTGGAATGGAACAAAAACGCGGCCGGCGATGTCGCCCCAGGAAGTCTGGGCGGGGGGATATATCTATGCCATCCCTAAACCGGGTTAAGTTACAGGGAAAGGCAGCGGATTTGAAGAATATCCGTGCGCTTCGAGCGAAGAGGCCGTTAGATACCTGATGGAGAGTCGCCCAAATGTGATGTGGAGGCAGCAGCAGCTGCAACAGAGAAGTGGTCTCCCCAGTGCTCCGGGGAGGGGATCGTAGTATGAGCTGAAAATCGCAGGGGACAATGGATGGGTAAGATCCAGGAAGGCGGTGTGTGCGAATGGAGCTCAACGACGATGGGCACGGGACGAAGTGCCGTGCCTTACCCTCCCCGGGTACTTGGGGCGAATAGTGGAAGGCGTGAATCCTTGCCCCCCCGTGGGCAATGGCGAGCGAGACGAACATCCTTTTCTTCAGCAATTTTTGCCCTAGAATCATCGAACATTCCTTGGGCTGCTGCGTCCTTTATGTGTGAAACGGATCTTGGATTTGTCCGTTGTTGATGGAGGGCAGTGATTTATTGGGCGATCGTTTGCGGCTCGTGGCGGGCCATTTCCGCCGAGGTGGTGGCGAGGGAAGTGGCAAAGCGGTTGAGGCGGTGCGGTGTGAAGATTACCGGCCGTGCTGCAGAGTTCTGGTGAGTGGGACGGAAAGAGATGAGGCTAGAGGG
>CAYSCH010000405.1:7453-8407 GCA_964429355.1 uncultured Planctomycetaceae bacterium
AGTGCCTTCCCCTCCCCGGGTAATTGGGGCGAATAGTGGGGAGCGAGAATCCTTGCCCCCCCGTAGGCGATGCAGCGGCAATCGGCGAGACGAAGACCTTGCTTTTTTCTCGCTTTTGGCCCAGAATGCCTTGCGGGATTTGCGAAGGAGAATGTGGCAAGGCGCTGGGAAAACTCGCTGGACCAGGACTGAGACGGACGGAACAGGAGCGCGGGGCAAGCCCGCGCGGCTATCATGTGGGGTGGCGGAGTGTGTTTTGAATGACGCAGGCTGAAGCCTGTACTCCAACAAGCGCGGGGCAAGCCCACGCGGGGTTAACATGTGTGGCGACTGCCTTTTTGGGAATTTCGCAAGGCTTCAATCGAACATCGGTCGGGTTTGCTGCGTCATTATGTGTGAAACGGAGGTTTGAGTTGTCCGTTGTTGATAGTGGATACTGCGCCGGCTTGAGGATCGCCTGACAAACGAGTCTCTGAGGTGGTAACGAAGGTAGTGGGAAAACGCTTTCGGGCGGTGTGGTGTGAAGGTTTCGGACAGTGCTGCAGAGTTTTGGGGAGTGGGACGGAAAGAGATGAGACTAGAGGGGTTGCTCCACTGGATGGACGTGGTGCAGGCCAGGTGGATGTAATCCGGGTGCCGTTTGTTGAGCAGCGCCCGGATTGCCACAAGTATAGGGGTACTGAAGATGAGTGAATCGCAAGCGACGCCTGCCGCTTGGCAGGTGGCATTGGCCTGGTTGGATGCATCGCACACGCGTCGCGAGGTTCCGGCCGATGATGGGAATTCGGAGAGCGAGCTGGACCGCTCTGGTCCATCGCGATCGGTCGTGCCGGACCAAGATGCGCGTACGGTGCAGATTTCGTGATGGAAGTGCACAGCTGGTGGTTCTGTTTGCGGCTCTAAATGGCCTTGCGTGATTCCAGGAGAGACTCCAGCGCCGCCACCCACCTTGTG
>CAYSCH010000406.1:0-8364 GCA_964429355.1 uncultured Planctomycetaceae bacterium
AGAGTTCGCACGATGAAGAGTCCCAATCCCGTGCCAGGTTTTTCCCGTTCGAGTTCCACTCCCAAACGGCGGAAACGTTCGAAGACTTTGCTACGGAGTGTCTTGGGGATCCCCATGCCATTGTCGCAGATCTGGATGAGCACGTTGCCGTTGGCGGGCCGCTTCAGAACCACGTCGACCCGAGGTTCGACACCAGCGTACTTGACCGCATTGTCGATCAGGTTTCGGAAAATCAGCTCCAGATCGACCTGCCGCGCACGAATGCGGCACGGCTCGATACTGCGACGGATCGACTCGGGAGGCACGCGATATCGACTGCGAACGGTCTCCGAGCATTCCTCGAGCACATCGACCAGAGACACCTCTCCCAACTCCTCCTTCTCGGCAGGAGCACTATCCAGACGGCCGGCGCTGAGCACCTGGTTGACCAGCAGATCGAGGCGGTCAAGGTCCTCGAGCATGTATTGATGAAAGCTCTCACGCTCCTCGTCGCTCACCTGGCGGCGGCTCAGGGTCTGCAGGCACAACTTCATGGAGGCGATGGGAGACTTGAATTCATGGGTCACGCTGTCGAGAAAATTGGCCTGGCGCTGATTGAAATTGATCGTCTTGATCGAAAAGACAAGGTAGACGATCACGCCCGCCAGGAGGGCCACGATGAAGATCGTTCCCACCGAGAGAAGCGTCCAGTTAAGCCCGGCGAATTGCGTATTGGCCAGGGCTCCGAACGTGGCCAGCAGAACCCAGCCGACGGTGAGGATGATCAGAATGATGATCATCACGACGGCCAGAATGATCGGCAGACGAAGGGAGCGGCGGGGCGACATGAAAGATGCGGTCTTAGGATGACAGGGCTAGAACCAATCGCCAAATCACGCGGAAGGTCTCCCACGGACGGAAGGCATTCGGATCGGTTCTGAAATTGTCAACGCGATCTGTCGAGCGTAACATTCCAGCCGGGCACTGGTCAACGGAGAGAGGTGGGCTTGGCGGGCTTCTTCCGGCTCAACTGGTTGATCTGGGGTGCCTTGCGCGAGATAGGAAAACAGGAAACCGGGCCCGCTCAGGGCTCCGTCAACGGGCGGCGATCATCTGTCTCATTGCGAGTTGGTCTCTCGTCCTGAACGAACAATCGAGCTACAGTAGCCATCGAAGCTGTCTCCGGAACAAAAAATCGTGGTGAACACTCCAAGAGAACCTTCAGTATGTTGTAGAATGTTCGTAATCATCAAACAATCGGGATTGCCCAGTCTGATGGCCTTTGCTGGCCGTGAGAACGGGGAAAAAAGGAGTCGACCATGCGATTTGCCGCATTCCTGGCGTTGTTCTTCTCGTCACTCGCGATACCTCTCCCGGCCGACGATGTTCAAACTCTCCGCCCGCCGGCGGTTCCGCTGGTCACGCACGATCCCTATTTCAGTATCTGGTCGGGGAGCGATCATCCGGCCGAGAACTGGCCGCAACACTGGACCGAAAAGGTTCACGCCCTGTGTTCAATGGTGCGCGTGGATGGAAAGGTGTATCGCCTGCTGGGAATGGAATCGAAAGAGGCCCAAGTGGCCAGGCTGGTGAGCTTGCGAGTCTGGCCGACCCGCACGGTCTATTCGCTCGAGGCCGGCGGGGTGACGATCGGGCTGACGTTCACCAGCCCCTTGCTGCCTGACGATCTGGAACTGGTCGGCCGGCCGGTGACTTACATTGCCTGGAGTGTGGCAAGCAGTGACGGCGCGGCTCACGAAGTGGAGCTCTACTTCGACCACACGGCCGAACTCGTGGTCAACGACCCCAAGCAGAACGTCGAGTGGTCCCGGGTGGAGACTCAAGGTCTCGACGTGATGCGAATGGGCACGGTGGACCAGCCGGTCCTGGCGAAGGACGGTGACGACCTCCGTATTGACTGGGGTTATTCCTATCTGGCTATCCCGGAGAAGCAAGATGCCCAAACGCTGATCGCCGGTGCTCCGGTCGCTCGTGAGAGCTTTGTGACCGCGGGACGGATCGAGGGGAGCGACGACACGAACAAGCCTCGTCCGGCCGGGGAGAGCTGGCCGGTATCGGCCGTGGCCTTCGATTGCGCTCGGGTATCGAGCACGCCCGTCGAGAAATGGCTGATGCTGGCCTACGACGACGTGTATTCGATCCAGTACTTCGAAGACAAGCTTCAGCCGTGGTGGCGACGCAACGGCGCTGAGCCGTCCGAGATGCTGACAAAGGCAGCGGCCGAGTATGCCGAGATTCTCGACCGTTGCCGGCAATTCGACGAAGAACTGACGGCCGACGCCGCCCAGATCGGGGGGCCGAAGTATGCCGACCTGTGTGCCCTGGCGTACCGCCAGGCGTTCGCCGCCCACAAACTGGTTGCCGCGCCGGATGGTGCCCCCCTGTTCTTCTCCAAGGAGAACGATTCTAACGGGTGCATCGCCACGGTCGACGTGGCGTACCCGGCCTCGCCCATCTTTGCGCTGTTGTCGAACGATCTTTTGAAGGCGATGGTGGAACCGGTCTTTCGCTATGCGGCCATGGACCGCTGGCGGTTCGACTTCGCGCCCCATGATTTGGGGCGGTACCCCAAGGCCACCGGACAGCGATACGGCGGCGGCGAGAAGACGGAAGAGAACCAGATGCCGGTGGAGGAATGCGGCAACATGATCATCATGGCGGCCATGATCAGCCAGGTCGACGGCAACACGGCCTATGTCGAACGGTTCTGGCCCCAGCTCAGCCAGTGGGCGGCCTACCTGAAATCCAAGGGACTGGATCCGGAGAACCAGCTCTGCACGGACGATTTTGCCGGGCACCTGGCCCACAACGCGAACCTCTCGCTCAAGGCGATTGTCGCACTGGGGGCCTACGCCAAGATGTGCAAGATGGCCGGGCGAAACGAAGAAGCGGCCCAATACCGCCGCACCGCGGAAGAGTTTGCATCCGAGTGGGCGAAGCTGGCCGACGACGGCGACCATTTTCGACTGGCGTTCAACGCGCCCGGCACGTGGAGTCAGAAATACAACCTCGTCTGGGACAAGCTCCTGGGCCTCGAACTGTTCCCTGACACGATCGCCCGTCGCGAGATCGCCTACTACAAGACGAAGCTCAACGAGTTTGGCCTGCCACTGGACAACCGCGAGCTCTATTCGAAGACCGATTGGCAGGTCTGGACGGCGACGCTGGCGGAGACCCGGGGAGATTTCGACACGCTGATGGAGCCTGTTTACGCCTTCGTCAGCAAGACTCCCCAACGGGTGGCGCTCACCGACTGGTACTGGACCAACACATCGGAACGCCGCGGGTTCAAGGCTCGATCGGTGATCGGCGGCGTGTATATCAAGATCCTGAGCGACAGACCCACGTGGGAAAAGTGGTCGAAGAAGAAGTAGCCCTCGCGCTCCGTTGCGCGAGCCCCAAGCCGTCATGGGAGTGCGTCTGACCCGTCGTCGCATTCCCCCACGGCTGCTACGGTGGCGCCATGAACGCAAGACTAGCCCTTCTTGTTCGCCTCCATGCGATTTGCCGCGAGATGGATCTTAGCGATGTCGGCCATATCAAGTGGGAAGACGGTCGGGTCATCCGTTCGTGTCTGCTTGAGATGAAGCGTGGTGACGCGAGTGCGTGGACCCGGTTTCTCGACTACCTGCGAAGCCAGGTCGACTTGGCACATGGGGTTCGATGCATACTTGAGAACATCGGCTGGTGTGTTGGCGACATCATCGACGATAATCTGGTGTGGAGGCTCACCAATGAAGCCCCGAGCTTGTTGGATTCTGATCGAGACGAACTGCTGTACCTGGTTTTTTCTCATCCATCCGAAGCAGAGCCGATGCAGGCACCAAGCAAGGAGAGTCCGGGCGAGATCATGTATGTCGAGGAAAAGCCGGGGCTGAGTGGTCGCGCCCGCATCGGACGGGTGCGGCGATCAGCCAGTGGGAAGACGCTGTATTACGCCGGGAGGAAACTGCGGTCGCTCAAGGGGCGGGGCTTCAAGGCCAATTACGTGGATATCGAAACGGGGCTCGAATTCTGGGTTTCCAGGTGCCGGAGGGACGGCAACGACACTCTGTACGGGGGCATTATCGAAATCGACGACGACGCCCGTGTGGAGTACTGGACGACGATTCGCGGGCTTCCGGAGAATGCCCATGTGACCCGATTTCGGGCCGAGGCGAAGTTTCCGAAGCGGTGAGCGTGGCAGAATCCGGCGTCTCAGGGTGCGGGTGTTCCAGCATGCGATTATTCTCCAGAATTTCGCGAACCATTTGGAACCCACAGTCGTCTATCATCGTGGAACAGCGATGCACCCCCCCGAGGATGAACGAGTTGCACGCTATTCAGGAACTTTGAACCGGTGGTGAATTCGATGATTTCGTTGCGGCTGAGCCTGACACAAGAACGGAACGAGGGCAGGTATTGCGCGCCTTTTGGCGATAATGCGCCTTCCCATCCCCTACGCTTGTGACGCTCCGCCCTGTGCGGTGGCATGCCCCAAAAGGCCCGGTGTCGCAAGCGACCGCCGGGCCTTTTTTTGTTGCCCCTTGACCTGGGTTGGTAGCGGATGTGGTCGCAGCGCCGACTCGAAAGCCGGGGATATTGCAGCGTCGTGAAGGAGAAACCATGTTCACCAGAACCCTCGAGCGACCGACCTTGGTGCTCAACTGCCTTTGGCAGCCGATCCGGGTTGCCACGGTGGCCCGGGCCCTGGTTCTGCTCTGGAACGAGTCGGCTCGCGTCGTCGACCCGGTTGACTACCAGACCTACACCTGGGACGACTGGGCCCGGCTGCGACCGCGCGAGGGGGACGCCTTTGTCCAAGCCGTCCGGTTCCGGTTGCGTGTTCCCGAAGTGATCACGCTCGCCGGCTACGACCGGTTGCCCAACTCGGCTGTCACCTTCAGCCGCCGCAACATTTTTAAGCGAGACCACTTTGCCTGCCAGTACTGCGGCCGTCAACCGGGTACCGAGGAATTGACCCTCGACCACGTGATTCCGCGAGCCCAGGGCGGCCAGTCGACCTGGGAAAACTGCGTGCTGGCCTGCGTGGCGTGCAACAAGCACAAGGCCGACCGAACGCCCGAACAGGCCGGAATGGGACTGAAGCACAAGCCGGTCCAGCCCAAGTGGAGCCCACTCTACGGTGCCCATACGATCCGCATCGAGAGCTGGAAAAAGTTTCTCAGCGAGGCCTACTGGAATGTTGAGTTGAGAAAGTAGCCCTTCAGATTGGAGACTGGAGACCGAAGGCTGGAGGGGGGAAGCGGTGGAAGACGTCCTGGCCTGGAAGTGCCATTTCGTGCCAGGACGACACACGGGTGGGCGTCTGGGACGCAGACGGTCTACAATTGGCGGTTGAACCAGATCGTCCACCCGAATATTTTGGAGCCCTTGGCATGATTCGCTGCACCATCGCTGTCGCTGCCATTGTTCTGGCGGGGATTCAGGCCCACGCCCAGGACGGCAAGGCCCTGCGCATTTACTTCGTCGGCAACAGTGTCACCGACACGATCAACTACCGGGGGTTGGCCGAGCTGGCGAAGAGCCGCGGGCACCAGCATGTTTGGGGCCGCCACATGATTCCCGGTGCGCCGCTCCAATGGATCTGGGAACATCCCAAGGACGGTTTTCAGGAAGAGCCCTTCGGCCTCTACCCGACCGCCCTTGCCGATCACCCGTGGAATGTCTTGAGTCTCCAGCCCTTCGACCGGCACCTGGATGGCAGCGACGGCGACCTGGCGACGGCGAAGAACTTCATCGACCTGGCACTGCCCAAGAGCCCGGATTTGCAGGTCTACGTCTACGCACGCTGGCCCCGGCAGGGGAAGGACGACTTCGACACGGCCTGGCTGAAAAAGTACACAGGCGGTTGGGATGGAACAAACGAAACGAAGGACTACTTCGAACGACTTACGCTGGAGCTTCGCAAGTCGTACCCGAAGCTGGACAGGCCGGTCTTGATGGTGCCGGTGGGACACGTCATGTACGAGCTGAACCAGCGGATGAAGGCCGGCCTGGTGCCGGGCTACAAGCAGATCCAGGATATCTTCGTTGACGGTATCCACCTGAACAATATTGGCTCCTACGTTGCCGGATGCACCTACTTTGCCACGCTTTATCGGGAGGATCCGAAGGGGTTGCCGGGTGAGCCGTACAACGTGACGGACCCAAAGCTGGCCGAAACCATTCACGACACGGTATGGAAGGTGGTCAGCACGCATGAATTGGCAGGAGTGGCGAAGGTCGCTCCCGGCGATGGAAAGGCGAGAGACCAGGCCAAACCCGTGTCGATCTCCGGTGGCACAGACCGTTGAAGATAAGGTGTCCGATGCAGTTACACACCCAAAAAAGCCTCACTTGTCCTTGGAGTGTGACGGAGGCACACGACCGTGCGAAGGTCGTTGGACCAACGCGGCGCGTCGGTGCCCGGTTCGACTCCTGGCAGGGATACTGACGCTGGAGCCAGACGGCACGGCGACCGGCTGCGGGCACCGACTGCAGGTTGGTCCGGTCTTGAGTGGGTTCGACTCCCACCGGCGCCTTTTTCGATCCGCAGATCAGGCTGTGCCTGACAGGATGAAAGCAATTTTGGAGCCGCTAACAGAACCACCGGTTGTGCACATCCATGCCCGTGGGGGACTCGTACGTTTTGTGAGGGCTCCTCAAGACTCGACGCTGATCTCGCCTTTTCCAGCGGCGCACTCGGCCCCGTGCGAATTCGGTTGGCCCGGTGTGTCCCGCGAGTGGATTCTAAGGAGGCGATGTCAAGCGTGGTTAGCTCAGAGGTAGAGCACCAGACACGTAATCTGGCTGTCGCGGGTTCGACTCCCGTACCACCGACCGCAGGCTGCAAACCTGCTCACCAATGGCCCGAGGGAGGCGGGCGTTTGACTGATCCGCTCCTGCCGGCACCCAAGGCCGGTCAGGCCGGCGCGTGTTCGAATCCATCTTCGGATGGTGAGAAGCGAACCGGCCGCCCGCAACATGTGTCCGGCTGGGGCAGCACCAACGAGTGCCATGAAGTGCGTGGATACCGCTTCCAGCCGCCTTCGGCGAGCGGTCGCGAAAGCACGGCCACTCGGCGTCGATACCGATTGCCGCCCAGCCGTGACCCGAACGACCGACAAACCGAAGGTGATTGAAAGCTCAAGCGTCACTCCGCATTCGAACGTGTGATTGGCAAGCGTTCCGTCCCCCGAAGGTGCCAACCTTCCGGCAAGATAAGAAAGATCTAAACAGACATCCGAGGGATCGGCCGACCGAGCACGAGTTTCTCTTCTCTCGGATACCTTTGCTTCCTTCTGTTCAAAGACACAAGACAATAAATCGCACCAACAATAGTTTGAGGGAAGCCGCAGGCAGGAGGACAATCATGTTCATCATCAAGACCGTCAAGATCCGCAGCTACGAAGCGGGGCTGTGCTTCCGCGACGGCGAGTTTCACGGGCTGCTCAGCAAGGGCCGTCACTGGTTCTTCGATCCGCTGGGCAAGGTCCGTGTTGACGTGGTCTCCCTGCGAGATCCGGCCCTCGTGCACAACCAGCTCGACATGATCGTCAAATCGGGTGTGCTCGCCGACCGCGCTGTCGTGCTCGACTTGAAGGATTACCAGCGAGCCCTGGTCTGGATCGACGGCCGTTTCAGCCATGTCCTGCCCTCCGGCCAGTTCGCCTACTGGACGGCCCTGCGCGACGTCAAGACCGAGATCGTCGACGCCCGCACCGTCCGCTTCCGGCACGACGACCTGGCGGTGATCCTCCGCGCGCCCGTGGCCGAGAGCGTCCTGGAGACCTGCCAGATCGAGCAGGACCAAGCGGGCGTGTTGTTTGCCGACGGCCAGTACGTGGAAACGCTGCCTCCCGGCCGCTACGCCTTCTGGAAGGGCATCAAGAAGACCGCCCTCGTCCGCGTCGACATGCGTGAAGCGATGATCGACGTGGGGGGCCAGGAACTGATGACGGCCGACAAGGTCACGCTTCGATTGAACGCCCTGGTGACCTACCGGGTGACGGACGCCCGCCAGTCCGTCAGCGCCAGCGACGACGCCCGTCAGGCCCTGTACCGTGAGGCCCAGTTGGCCCTGCGCACCGTGGTTGGCGTGCGCGACCTGGACGGCTTCCTGGCCGCCAAGGAGGCCGTGGCCCAGGAAGTGGAGGAGATGCTCCGCAACCGCGCCAAGGATTTGGGCCTGAAGATCGTTTCGGTCGGTGTCCGCGACGTGATCCTGCCCGGCGACATGAAGGACCTGATGAACAAGGTCATGGAGGCCAAGAAGGCCGCCGAGGCCAACCTCATCGCCCGTCGCGAAGAGACGGCCGCCATGCGCAGCCAGGCCAACACGGCCAAGCTCCTGGAGACCAGCCCCACGCTCATGCGGCTCCG
>CAYSCH010000407.1:0-8293 GCA_964429355.1 uncultured Planctomycetaceae bacterium
CGCTGGGCTTCGACCGGCAGGATTCCCAGCGGTGGCTGGACGACCTGTACGCCCCCGAGCAAGCCGGCGAAGGCCCCGAGAACGAGCTCAGCGACGACGATTGGGATTCAGGGCCCCTGCCCGAGCCGAGGCCCCAGGACGGGCCACGCAAGCCCCAGAAACGAAAGGCGAAGCGATCATGAGCGACGACAAGGAAATCGACGACCTCCAGAAAGAAGTCTTGCTGCTCAAGCTGTCCGTGGCACACCTGGGGCAGCGGCATTTCGAGCAGCGGCAGGAGACGCACCGACTGATCCAAATCTTGATGGACGTGCGGGCCGAGATGCGCGACGTGCGGGCGGACTATCGCAAGCACTTCCGCAGGGCGAGGCTGAAGCTGGATAAAATGATGGACGCCATGCTCAAGCAGGAGCCCGCGGACGACTGGTGGCGTGACGGAAGCGATCCCCCGTGGGAGCAGGCCGATGGCGAGTAGCGGAGACCTGAAGAAGCTGCAGGCCGATCCCGCCGCGTTCAGGGCTGCCCTTCGGATAGACGCGGACGGCAAGACCGTCCCCCTCGCCAAGGCGATGGACGACTGGCAGGCCAAGGACTTCGCGAGGCTGGATCCGGGCTGGCGCAGGGTTGCGGGCCAGTCCGCGGAAGGCCCGAGCCGAGGGTGGATCGAGAGGCCTCGCGGGCATTCGAAGACGTCCGACATAGCGGTCCAGGTCGCGTGGGCCCTGTTCGCGTCCCGCCGCAAGGTCAAGGGAGTGGTCGCCGCCGTCGACAAGGACCAAGCCCGGCTGGTCAAGGACGCGGTCGACTTGCTGCTGCGTCTGAGCACCTGGCTCGGGCAGGTGCTCAAGATCAACCAATGGGAGGTGATCAACACCCGCACGGGAAGCTCCCTTGAGATCATCGCGGCCGACGCGGCCTCTTCGTACGGCCTCCTGTGCGACTTCATCATTTGCGACGAGCTTTCGATATGGCCGAAACGCGACTTGTTCGACTCGCTGCTGTCGAGCGCTGCGAAGAAAAAGAATTGCCTGCTGCTATGCATCATGAACGCCGGGTTCGTGGACAGTTGGCAATGGGAACTGAGGGAAGCAGTCCGGCAGGACGCCTCTTGGTACTTCTCGCGGCTGGACGGCCCGGTCGCTTCATGGATCACCGCGGCGAACCTCACCGAGCAGAAGCGGTTGCTGCCGAGGATCGCGTACGAAAGATTGTGGCTGAACGTCTGGGGCAGCGGCTCGGGCGACGCGTTGGATCCCGATGACGTCGACAGGGCCGTCAGGCTCAAGGGGCCGGCCAAGCGGGCCAAGCCGGGATGGGCTTACTTCGGAGGGCTGGACCTGGGCTTGAGCAGGGATGCTGCGGCCCTGGCAATTGTCGGCTTGCACGTCGGGCTTCGCAGCGAGACGGAGATCGAGCCCGACCTGAGCGACCGGCAGAGGATGCTCATCGAGGCGGGGGTCATGGAAATGCCGGAACCGACCTACCAAAGCGAGGTAGTCGAGGGGACTGGACGCCTGAGGCTGGCACGCATGGAAGTCTGGCAGCCTCCGGCCAAGGGCAAGGTGGACATCGAGGCCGTCGAAGACAAGATCGTCCAGCTTGATCGCGTCTTCGGCATGCCCGTGGCGTGCGACCCGTGGCAATGCGCCTACCTGATAGAGCGCCTGAAGAAGCAGGGCCTTCGCGTCGAGGCCATGGACTTCACGGGCAACAACCTCAAAAGCATGTGCAGCGCCGTCCTTGAGGCGTTCGGCGAGGGCAACATAGGGCTTTACAACCATCCGCGGTTGATCGCCGACCTCAAGGCCTTGCGGGTAGTAGAGAAGAGCTACGGGGTGCGATTGGACTCCCCTCGGGGATTGAACGGGCACGGTGACTGTGCCACGTCGCTGGCCATCGCATTGAATTTGGCCAAACAGCTCGGATCGGTATTTGCCCCCAGGGGCCTTCGCAGTATAATTGCCGAGTAGGTAAAGACACATTTCCGACGGCCGTGGGATTGGCCCGCGTGCGTCCGTGAGTTCGTGTCCGGTTCGACTATTCGAGTTGCCCGGCGGATTTCCTGGACGCTTGCGGGCCATTTTCGTTGATAGGGCGTTCGATGGATTACCTTGTGATGGTCACGCGGGGCACAATCACGAACGTGCGATATGCGACGTGCTGGAGCCGAAGGGATGCGGAGGCGATGGCCGAGTCCGCCAGGAAGGTCGGGCACGCGCATGTGAGGATCGTGGAGGCGAAAGAAACCAACAAGACAAGCCAACGACGGCAGCCAAGGCGTTGAGCTTACTTCCTGGGTTCCGCCGCGGCCGCCGAACCGCCGGGGGGTGTTGCTATCGAACCGCCCTCCGGCGGCGAAATCATTCTCCGGGGCACGTTCCTGCTGGCCATCCTCCCCGGGGCCGGCAGGGGCGGCCCTGGGAAACCTGAAAGAGGGAGTGACGAAATGAAAGTGACGAAGAAGCTCGTCGATCACATGGTAAAGACTGGCCTGACGCATGCGGTCGTGCGGCCCGACGCCGACACCTACCGCATCTGGGCGAGGCACTGCGCCAAGGCCCTGCTGAGCGGCGAGCTGCCGATGGACGAGTACGCGGAGCTCGCGGTGGGCCCCGCCCTGGCGGAATTTGAAGACGAAACTCTTGAAGAAGAAGGGGTGAATCCCATGACCGTATCTGCGAGAAAGATGTTCGGCAACGGCAACGAAGAGGGAACGACCGGGCGAGTCCGGGTCAAGAGCCCGTCCGAGGGCCTGTCCGAGAAGCGGTACGTCGTGAAGCATGCGAAGACCGGCCTCCCGGTGTTCGACGAGTTCGGCCGCGAGGCCATGAGCCCGAGCGAGAAGAGCTTGGCCATGGCCGGCGTGACACTCAAGTTGAGTGCCAAGAAGAGCGGGCTGGGCGTCGACATGACGGAGTGGGAAAAATCCTTGCTCGACGAGATGATCCGCGAGGAGCAATGGGCATCCTACGGGGGCGACGCGTACGAGAACAAGATCTATTCCGGCGGGGCCGTCAAGGCCCTTCTGGACGACGTGACGTCTGGCGGAATTGAGGCCGCGCCAATTTCTTTCGATTCTGATGTAATCGCCTCTGTGCTTTTGACGGGAGAGCTGTTCCCGTTCGTCGACATCAAGCCGGTTTCGCGTGGACGCAGGGTCGAGGGCGCGAGCGTCGGCCACCCGACACTTACGTGGGGCACGGGCGAAGGCACCGAGGGCGGCTTGCAGGATTTCACGGACTACGTCGCCGCCGTCGACACGAGCATTTACCCCTGCACGTGCTTTTGCGAGGTGGGAAGGGATTTCCTGTCGGACAGCGCAGTCGACCTCGGGGCCGTCGTGGTGGCCCAGGTCGCCGAGAAGATGGCCGAAGAAATGGACAAAGTGGTTGCGGTCGGCAACGGCACGACCCAGCCCGAGGGCGTGATGAACAAGAGCGGCACGACCGGGGTGATCTTCGGAGGGGCCCATTCCCTCGAAGCATGGGAAAGTCTTTTGTTCAGCGTCCCGAAGCAGTACAGAAAGAATCCCGCTAACAGCTTCGTGTTCTGCGGAACAGAAACGTCGTATATGAGAATGCGCGGGATGCCCGTCGGGACCACCGACGCACGGCGACTGTTCGGGATGACGCACGAGGACTACGTGGCGTTTCCGCCCCGGCCGTTCAAGGTCAACGAGTCGTTGACGAACGCACAGTTGTTCGCGGGCGACCTGAAACGGTACAGAATGTATCGCCGCCTTGGCCTCGCGACCGAGTGGTCGACGGAAGGCAAGTCTTTGCTGCGGGCGAACACCGCATTGCTGGCCTGCCGCTTCAGATACGGCGGAAAGGTCGTTCTGCCGGCCGCGTTCGGCACGGTCACCGACGCCCCGGTCTGATGCCGGAGGCTTTCCATAGCAGGCTTTTGAAAGAAGGAAGACGTGATGAGCAGATTGACGATTGAGGTGGACACCCCCAAGGACGCGAACCTCTTTTTCGCACCGCTGGGCGTTCGTGTCCGTGGCAGGTTCGACGCCCAGCGAAGGACGGCCAGGAACCCGGACAACTCGTCGCTGCTGGGGGCGTGGCCCAAGCCCGTCCCCGGACAGCGGGTGACGATCGACGCGGAAGCGGCCAGGCTGACGATCGAGGAACCGCTCGAGGACCCGAGCAACGCCGACCTCGCGGCCCTGTTCAAGAAGCGGGGAATCGAGGTACCGAAAACAAAGACGTATGATTCGGTCCACGTGCCCAGTTGCTTGCACCAAATCAAGCGTGCGGTCGACGCCGGGCTTGCCAAGGTGGTCGAGGGCAAGATGCCCGACAAGATCGACGGGGCCATGCTGAAGTCGTTCATCACGCCCGACTCCGAGGACCCCGAAGAGACGATGCGGAAGGCCCTGGTGGCCAGCACCCGCATCATGGCGGCATCGCTGGACGCGATCGAGCATTTGGCCGAGGCGGTGGCCAAGCTGGCCGGCAGCGGCAAGGACAGAAAGTAATGCGATGGCCCTGGACGACGACCGACGCGAACGTCGGCAAGCTTCGAAGGATCGCCCTGGATTTGAAGGCGAGGCTTGAGGCCAAGGACCGGCAGCTAGCCGTGCTGGAGGCCGAGAGAGATAGCCTGGCGGCTGTCGTGGCCCGCGATAGGCAGCGAGTCGCTGCCGAGTGCGCTTCGTTCAGCCGCCAGCGTGCAGAAGCGGAGGGAATAAGTGAACGCCCTAGCTAAGGCCCTGTCCGAGTCGGATAGAAGCTACGCAGCCTGCAAGGCGGCCGTCAGCAACGCCACCTCGGCCATGCTCGCCGAGGGGCCTGCCGGCAATATCTCTACCCGTAGCGACCTGTCCACTGCCGCCGAGCAGCTCAAGCACTTCACCGGCTGGGTTTACGCGTCCGTCAGGCCGATCGCCCAGCGGATCGCGGGACAGCCCATCCGCGTGGGAAAGAAGAAGGGCAAGCGTCGCGTGGGGGTTAAGTCCTTCCAGGACGCCGAGGCCTTCGAGTCGCACGAGCTGTTGGACTTGCTGGCCGATCCGAACGATTTGATGGTGGCCTGGAGCCTCGTCTACGTCACGGTGGCCAGCCTGGAATTGACAGGCCGGCAATTGTGGTGGATCACTAAAGTCGACGGCAGGCGGCAGATTCTGCCGATCCCGACGAGCTGGATCACGGGATTCCATGGATCGACCAAGATCGACGCCTTCAGGATCCGGCCGCCCAAGGTCGGCGAGGCCTTCCTGGTCCCGGCCGACGAGTGCTGCTATTTCGTCTACCCGTCCCCCGGAGATCCCAAGGGTGCGTGGTCGCCATTGCAGGCGGTAGCCGCCGCGGTCGACAGCGACGAGGCCATCGAGTCGAGCCGAATCACCGCGTTCCGGCAAGGCATCCATTCGACGCATGCGATCAGGATCGGGAAAGACCCGGGCGAAAACATGGGGCGGCCCAGATTGACGCCCGAGCAGCAACGCCAGATAGTCGCCGCCGTCAAGCGGCGATATGCGGGCCTCGGTCGCAACGAGCCCTTGATCCTGGACGGCTTGGTTGAAGACGTTTTCAAGCTTTCGAACACACCGGCCGAAATGGACTGGCTCAGTTCGGAGAAGGCGACCAAGGCCCGCGTCATGCAGGGGTTCGGGGTCAACCCGATAATCGTCGGCGAGGTCGAGGGGGCCAACCGGGCTTCGTCGCTCGCCGCAGAAGACCACTTCATCGGCTACACGGTGAATCCCAAGATCGAGCTTCTCAGCCAGACCATGTCCGAGTGGCTCGGCCCCATGTTCGGCGACGTGCTGGTCTGGATCGAGCCCTGCGTAGTCCGGGACGACGAAATGGCCCTCAAGAAGATCACCCTCGCCGCCGCGAACGGTAGCCTGACGGTCGCCGAGCTTAGGGCGTTCTGCGGCCTGCCCGAGGACAAGCAATTCGACGGGGAAATCGTCGGCGGGAAGAACCTGCAGACGACCAGCCCGATCGAGGCGGGCATCCGGCAGATGGTTACGAACGCCTTGGGCGGCATCGAGGCCGACAAGCTGCTGGAGGCCCTCCAGTGAGGAAGCCTCGACGGGACGAGCTATGGGACCGAACGCCTGGCGGCTTGATCGTGCCGAGGCGGGTGGGCCTGCCGACGAGGCGGTTCATACAGAAGCTTGGTATGACCAAGTGCTGCTGCGGCGGCGGCGGATTCTGCAATTATTGCACTGGCTTCTCTGAAACCAGCGATGTTGTCGTTACCCTGGCTGGGACTGTTACGTTTAGGTGGTGGATCTTTGGAGAACTGCACACATGCGTGTACACTCTCGATGGTGTATATACGTTACCGCTGACAGGCAGTATCGGAATTTACAACGATGAGTTTGCCATTGCGTCAGATACGGCGGACGGTTGGTGCCCACAAGGAAACTTGCTGGTATACGTTCAGTTCATTTGCGGTCCCGACACGTATGGCATCAACACGCAAGCCACTTTCCGTGCTGTCACTGGCAATAGCGAGAGAGTGCAGGAGATTTGGTTTAAGGACGAGTTTAGCTATTCCGGCAGCGGCTCTGGAGATTGCATGGCCAAGTTTTGGAATGCTCAAGGCGATCCGTTTACGTGTAGCAATGTTGTTTACGAGACAGCAGACATCTTTCTGCAATCTGGAACGTGGGGAACGTTTACGGTATCGTCTTCATGATGGAATGCAATCTTGTTCCGCACGGCAGGGAAGTCAAGTGCAGCATTTGCGGCAAGAAAGCTGCACGGATTTGCCGTCGACGTTGCCGATTGGGGATATTGCAGTCCTCGCCGCCGTGCTCATTCGCCCCCATAGTTTCCCGCCTCACGCCCTCCGGTTCCGACCGTCTCCAGCGATGCCGCGAGGCCGGGTGCGGATTGATGGTTACCGAAGAGAATGTGACTCGTTGCGCCCGGCTGGGGAAGAAATGCGACGGCGTGAATCTGTGGGCCGCTTACCTGAACGGAGAAAGACAATGCCGGCATTGGAAAACATGACCGCGAAACAATTGGAAGCCCGCCTGCAGGTCCTTGCGTGGAAGACGCCGAAGAGCGACGAACGCACCGCGGAGATTCAGCGGATCGTCGCACGGCTGGAAAAACTACCTTCGCCGCCTCCTCGAAGATTTTCGCCGCCTCCCAGAAAATGTTCGTGCTCGTGCTCGTGCCGGACGCCCTCGCCTCGCAAGGCATCGAAATGACCGGGGACGCACGCGAGCCGCAAGAGGCCGATCCCGGGCGGGCCTTCTGGGTAACGCCCCAGTCCTGGGTCGACGACGACCTGGAGGCCGGGCGCTTGCCGAGCCTCAAGGGCATGACCCCGGTCGAGCTTCCCGCCCTGGGCGGCGGATGCCCGTTCCGCGGCTGACAGGCCGATAAGCCGGCCCCCTGGGCCTGCCCGAGGCTGATCCCGGGCGTTCTGGGGCCCTTCTGCGGGCCTCCCTCCGGGCGTTCTCCCGCCCTGCGTTCGCCCCTCACCGGTTATTTCCGGGAATTTCCGGCAAGATCGCCAAAACCGTATTTTATGAGGGGCCCCTAGGCGATAAAATGTGGGCTGTCGGATGCGTTTCCCCGAACACAGCGAGGGTCGAAGAAATGAGCAGCGAATTCAAGAGGCTGAAGGCGAAGCTGAAGGCGAGGCCGTACCTCGTCGCGGACGTGTCGACCGGCGAGTGCAGGCTGGTCGACCAGCCCGAGGCGTTCGCCCTGATGATGGAGGCCGGGCCCGGCTCGCCGTACGCGATCGTCGACGCCGGCAAGGCCCTGGACAAGTTCGCCGCCCTGGAGGGCGTGGGCAAGGAGGACAGGGAGTTCGGCATGAGGGAGGTCGCCCAGATCGCGGGCGTCTCCTACCACGTCGCATATGCCTACGTGAACGGCCATGAAGCATTCCCTGCCCCGGTCCGCGGCTTTTGCGGGGGCGGCACCGGGCGGGTGGAGGCCAAGTGGGGCTGGGCGGCGGCGTACGTGGCCGGGCTGCTCGGCTCGATCAAGCGGATCGGGGACTTGCGGCCCCCGGCCTTGGCGGCGATCAACGCCAGCCTCGGCGAGCTGCTGGGCGTCGACGTAAAGAAGCGGACCGGCCGGAAGGTATCAGCTCCCGCCCGGTCCTGACCACAACCAAGTCTGAACAGGAGACTCGACCATGGCTAAGAAGCATCTTAACACGAAACCCAAGACCGACAAATCCCAAGCGACCAGGGCTGCGAGCTACTGCCGGACGTCCGGCGAGGGCCAGCGGGACAACACTTCTATTCCACGGCAGAAGGAGGACTGCGAGTCGCTCTGCACTCGGAACGGATGGACGCTGTCCGAGC
>CAYSCH010000408.1:0-8275 GCA_964429355.1 uncultured Planctomycetaceae bacterium
GTGCACATCCATGCCCGTGGGAAACTCGTACGTTTTGTGAGGGCTTCTTAGCTTAGAATGAACGGCAGGAGCCCCCGCCCCACACGCAAGCAGAGGAGAACACTCAATGAGAGCCAGAACCGACGGAATCGTGTTTCTACGTGCAGCTGTAGCCATACTGCTTATCAACGCAACAGGATATGTCTCGGCAAATACGGAAAGTCGCTGTTATCTTGTCGTAACCGATTACATCAAAACAACACCGGCCGCCGACAGTGCCGAGGGAAACATGAGCGTCGACGTGGCCGATGAGGTTCAGAAACTCATTGATCACAATCCCAACCGCACTCTTTTTTTCCCCGATGGCGAGTACCTTCTCAGCAAGCCTATCTTCACGCCGGCAGACCCTCGTAAAAGTGTTTCCGTCAAACTGGCGGATTTTGCCGTACTCAAGGCCACAGGGGAATGGAAACCGGGCGAAGCGATCGTGCAACTGGGCGGGATACACCCCGCAAACGACACACACACGAACGGCAGCAATTATTCCTTTGAGGGGGGCATCGTAGACGGCAACGGGATCGCCAACGGGATTTCCATCAATAGCGGCCGCGAGACGGCAGTCCGCAACGTATCTGTCAAACACACCGTTGTGGGGCTTCACATTAAACACGGCGCCAACAATGGTTCATCGGATGCGGATATTATTGGGGTGAACATCATCGGCACGGGCGGAACTGATTCAGTCGGCGTTCTGCTCGAAGGTTATGACAACACATTGACGAATATGCGTATCGGCAATGTGTTTGTCGGCGTTCATCTGAAATCCGGAGGCAACATTCTGCGCAATATTCACCCGCTGTATTACTCTGACTATACCGATTACCAGAACAGTTGCGGATTTTTATCCGAATGCAGCGACAACTGGTACGACTTTTGTTACAGCGACCAGTTCGGCGTGGGATTTCGCACAAAAGGGGAAGGCCGCAACTACTATAACGACTGTTTCTGCTTTTGGTATGCAGCCAAAGGCGGTACGCAGACTGCATTCAAGGCTGACAAGAAGTTCAATTCCATTTTAACCAATTTCAGAATCGGATTCAGGAATGACTCTGTCACCAATATCATCCTCACCGTTGGAGAAGCCGGCGGAGACGGCACACTGGACAATTTGTCGGTTGACGCATCTTTAACCTCCGACACCACATACAAGGCATACTTGGACGGCAAAGCTCGTCGGAAGTGACAAGCCCTGGTGGCGGTGTGATCTGTTCCGTATACGCCATCATCCCGGAGAACGTAGGCGAAGTTCCATCGGCAAAAGGGGACAGCCATAGTCTATCCACCGACGAAGGCACGAGCGACAGAAGTTGGCACAAGAAATGGCCACCGGTGGCCATTTGCGCTGGCAGCACCTTTTTCGCTGTGTCATCTTGAGCCTCATAGTGGTCGAACGGGTCCACTTGCGCCAGATAAAAGGTCGAAATCAGGCTCATGTAAATATCGCCCACGGCGGCGCCTTGCACCGTCTTGTAGAACAGCGAGTTCCGCCGATGCCGGATCGCGAGCTTCAACGCGCGCTGCACCGCGTTGCTGTCGAGCGGCGCCCCCGGGACTCGCAGAAAGAGCGTCAGCTTCTCCCAGTGCTTCAGCATGTAGCGGATCGCCTTCCCCAGCGATGAGTTGGGCTCGACCTGTCGCTCGTCCAACTGCTCCTTCAGCCACTGATGGAGCGTCGCCATCACCGGCCCACTTCTCCGCTGGTGCAATTCCAGCCGCTTCTCCGGCGACAGCCTGAAGAGCCTGGCGAGCAGTTCATTGCCACTGGACGAGGTAACCGCCAGTGTCACCAGCCGAGGATGGGTGAGAGGGAGGGATCGCCGTGAAGGACGCGCTTTGAGAATGCCGTAGAGATCTTCCGCAGCCATCTCAAGAAGCTTGGGAGGGAGGGCGATCCTGAGGCGAGAATCCTGGAGGACCTGGAATGGGAGGAACCGAACGAAGATGAGTTCGCCCAGGATGTGCGGATCGTGCTGGCTTCTGCCTCGAATCTGGAGTGGTTGGTATCGAGAAGCTGAGGACTCTCAGAACCGGCCTCATGCAAGACCTGCTCACCGGCAAGGTTGGGGTGGGGCTGTTGGGGTGGCAAGGTCGACTGCCGGGTGGGGTTTGCAAGGCCGCGATGGGTACTTCATTGCGTCATCTCCGTCGTCCTGGGGGGATACTCATGTCTGGATGCAGAGGCTAGAATCGCCCGCAGTGAACGTCTCAAGGCGTTTGTTTCGACGGTGGTAGTCTGCGGCGGCCCGAGTGTTCTACGAGAGGACGCTCTGAATTTACGCACGTTTGCCGCGACAGGAACAGGAAAGGGGAAAAACATGGGAAGCCGGCTGGCAGTGTCTCTCGTTTCGGCGGTTCTTGTGTTGGGCGGTAACCTCTCTGTTTTCGGGGGAGAAGCGGCTCCGCCGGTTCCACTGAAAAGGAACGTTCTTCTCGACGCTTGGCACGTGATCGGGCCTTTTCCCAAGGCCAATCGGCAACCCAGCATGGACGTTGATTTCCTTGGAGGCGAACCCAATGTGGCGCTCGACGCGGACGTTGTCTACGAAGGCGAGACCTATCGATGGCAACCTTACGGAGGGCTGGCCGTCGACTTCCGCTCGGCCTTCTCCGTGGAGGGGAGCGAGAAGGACTATACGGTGGCCTACGCCTATACCGAGTTTGTCAGCGAATCGGACCAGGCGGCGGTGCTTGGCTTGGGGCACGACGACAGCGTGCGTGTCTGGTTGAACGGCGAGGAAGTCTTCAAGGCCGAGGGCCCGTCGCAAGCCAATCTCGACGGCAAGAAGATCGATGTGAAGATTCGTAAAGGGAAGAACTGCCTGCTGTGCAAGGTGGGGCAGATCTACGGTGCCTGGGAGGTCTTGGCTCGTCTGTTGCCTCCGGCGATGGCGGAACCGTTGCTTGCGTTGGAGTGCGACCAGCCGGTCGCGGCAGGGGCGCTTCGGGTTCCCACGTTGTCGATCGAGCTGCTGGATCGCGAGGGAAACACCATCGGGACGCAGGAGGCGAGCGGATATCGCATGGCAAATCCGACTCGGGTTGTCTTCTCTTGCTACGGCGCGGTCCCCGATCTGGCGCCCGCCAAGATCCGGGTGCGCTATGAAGCCCCGGGTCTGGAGACGTTCGAGCAGACCTTCGACTGGGGCGAAGCACGGGAAGGGAAGGTGAAGATCCCCGTCAAGACGTCGGCGAAGATTGCGGGCAAGGTGATCGACAAGAAGACAGGCGCGCCGGTGGACGGCGCGCAGTTCCAGGTCGCCTCGAAGATACTCGATCTCCGTTCGGAGGCCGACGGGCGGTTTGTGCTGAACGAATTCAGTCCTTTGCTGCAGTCGTTTCTTGTCGCCGCCGCTGGCTACAAGCCGGTAGAGATGAGGTTCACGTTGCCGGCCGAGGAGCCGCTCACCGTCCAGTTGGAGCCCGGCGGCCAGGTGCTTCGCGGGGTGGTGCTCGATCCCGAAGGCAAGCCGATCGCCGGGGCGAAGATCGGCGGCAGCCTCACCCGCGATTGGTCGTCCGACGTCGTCACCGACGCGGATGGGCGTTTCGAAGTGATCGCCATTGCCGAAGACGGCACGAAGATCTACCCGACGGTCGTCCATCCGGATTTCGTGCCCAAGGATTCGTTCGGCCAGCCGATGGAGCCCGGTGGAGTGACGGAGGTTCAATGGACGCTCAAACGCGGGGCCGTCGTCACGGGTCGCGTTACGGCCGCCAAGGACGGTCAACCCGTTGCGAACGTGCAGATCGTCACGGGACACGACCGATTTGCCAGCAATCGGGCCAATCCGGAGACGAAAACCGACAAGGACGGGCGTTACCGGCTCGGCGGGGTCGAGCCGGGGGCGGCGCTGATTCATGCTTTCGGGCCCGGATTCGCGCCGCAGATGGCCGAGATCAAGACGACTGTCGACAAGCCGACGGAGGTGAACTTCGAACTGAAGCCGGGCAAGCTCGTGACGGGCAAGGTGACCGATCCGGCGGGCAAGCCGGTCGCGGACGTCACGCTCGTCACCGACACCTGGAACGGCGCACGGATGTTCGAACGGCGGACCAAGACCGGGGCGGACGGCGTTTACAAGCTGTGGCACATGCCCGACACGCCTGCCGAGGTTCATGTCCTCAAGTCCGGCTACGTGAGTATCCGCGATCTCATGGTTGTTGGCGGCGAGACTCGCGATTTGACGCTCAAGCCGATACTTGAACACAAGGTCACGCTTCGAACCGAAGATACGAATCAACCGCCGGGCGAAATCGAGATCCACACGGGCTATCTCTTCCCGGGTCGCGACACAATCTCGTGGGATCGCCGGAGCTACGAATCGCGCAACTACAATGCGAAGACCGGCGTTTACTCGATCCGCGATGACGAGCCGTTCAATGGAAAGCGATTCCTGAGGTTTCGCGCCCAAGGCTACGAGGACACCCAGGTCGAGGTGCCCACCGAAGCAACCGAATCGCAGACCTTCGAGCTTGTGTTGAAACAGCTTTCCCAGATTCAGGGGCGAGTCGTTTGCGCCCACACGGGGGAGCCGCTTGAAGGCGTCACGGTTGCGCTGGTCGATGAAAACGACCGTCTGCGGCTCGACCACTACGTGTACTACAAGGACTCCTTCGGCTCGCTCGAGCGCTTCACAGGCCGAATGACCCTCACCGACGCCGACGGCCATTTCAAGCTGCCGGGCCTGAACGCCGAGACAAGAGGCGACCTGGTGCTGCTCAAGAAGTTAGGCGGCTTCCACTATGTTGCCGACGCGGCAGGCATGATCCGGGACGGTCGGCTGGAACTGCCGTTCCCGAAACCGGGGACCATCGAGGGCCAGGTTCTCGTGGCCGGCAAGCCGGTGCCCGAGGCGTCGGTCCGCGTGAGCTGGATACCCTATGCGGGGCTGCAATCGGAATGGGACATGCCCTTCGGAATCGGCGGCCAGATCATCAGCGATCAGCAGGGGCGTTTCAAGTTCGAAGGACTCGGGCCGGGACGCTACCAGATCTCTCGGGTCTGCCACTTTGATTCGCCGACCGGCGGCGGAATCTCCATGTGCATGAAGCACGAGGAGCTTGCGCTCTTGCCCGGCGGGCAGGTCGTCCACAATCTCACCCGCCCGGCCGGCCACTCGGTCAGCGGCACGGTCGTCGATCCCGACGGAAACGCTCTGGCCGATTCGATCGTCGAAGTTACCCTTGAACCGGACGATCGCATCGACGCCGTGCGAGCCGACAGCGAAGGCCGGTTCACGATCGAGCATCTCCCCGAGGGGAAGTACAAGATCCGGGCAACTCACTACGCCACCAAGCGCACTTCGAGCTGCGGGCTGGGCGACGAAGATTTCCGGGGCACGGCGAGCGCCACCCTACCGACAGTCGGAATGGTGACGATCAAGACGGCGCCTGCCGGGTCTGGCAGCCAGGTATCTGGAACGTCGATCAAGGGGGCCATACCACCCAGCTTCGAAGCCAAGTTCCTCGACGGAGACAAGTCGTTTTCGCTCCTGGATCATTTTGGCAAGGTCGTGGCGATCGATTTCTGGGCGACGTGGTGCGGTCCATGCATGGCCGTTATGCCGCAGTTGAAGGAACTGCACGAGAAGTACAAGGGTAGCGACGACGTCGTTTTCCTCACCGTGAGTCTCGACACGGACAAAGAGCGGCTTCAAGAGACGATGAAGAAAGAGGGCATCGAGTTCCCGGTCATCTTCTCCGGTGAAGGCTGGCAGGACTCGATTTCGCAGGCTTTTGGCGTAAGCAGCGTGCCGAGTTCCTTTGTGATCGGCCGCAACGGTCGCTTTGCCGCCGAGCGAATGCACGGGGCCCAACTGGCGTCGGGCATCGAGGCCGCGTTGAAGGAGCCGCTCGACCCGGCCTTTGCCAATTCGAAGCCGGCACGGCTCACCGTGAAGGTCTCCTTGGACGGTGAGGAACTCGGCATCCCGAACGCACGTTTGGCGCTCAAGTCGGTGAACGCCGACGGAAGGACGGTGCTCGAAGAAGAGATGGCCATGCCCGGGCGAGCCGCGCAAGTCGTATGGCTCTACCCGGAATTGCCGAACGGCGGCAAGGTCACGGCGATCCTGACAGCCGAGACCGTGGGCCAGCAGACCCAGGCGATCGATGACCCGAAGACCGAGGCAACCGTCCAGTTCGCCTTCAACAGCCCGCGGAAGGTAACCGGCGTCGTCGCCTTGGCGGACGGCACGCCCGCGCCGGATCTGGAAGTGACGATCCGCGGACCCGTGCGCCGCTCGACCACGACCGGCGAGACGGGCGAATTCGCGATTGCCGCTTTGCCGGGTGACTACTATGTGACGATCGCTGGAAACGAAGAGTTCGCCTGGGTCCGGGGAGAAACGATCCGCGTCACCGTCCCCAAGGATGTGGACCCCGATGCACTCCAGATCGAGGCCTGCCGTGCCGTCGTTTTGAAGGGCGTTGTCAAGGATGAGGAAGGCAAGCCGGTTGCCGGGGCCCAGGTCCGAGTCAATTTTTCGGACGAGCCCGTCACCTGCGACACTCAAGGGCGGTTCGAAACGTCCGGCGCACCCAGCAAGGGGAGCGTCAGTATCTACGCGTACCAGGAAAGCAGACGCGGTCAGGTTGCTCTCAACAACATCGACCCCGACAAGGAAGTAGAAGTCCAGTTCGGCCAGGGCGTGCAGACCTCGCGCGACGGGCTGCTTGTAGGAGCGCCGATGCCGAGCCTGACGGCCGTTTCTTTCAGCGACGGCAAATCGACACAGTGGAAGCCGCAATCGGACGGTAAGACGCTCCTGGTCTTCGCTGCCCTTTGGCACCCCAAGGGCGAAGCGTTCGTCGCCGAGGCCCAGAAGTGGTCTAAGGAGAGGGACGTTCGCCTGGCCGTGTTCAGTACGGATTGGTGTGCGGAACAGGCCAAGTCGAAACTGGCCGATCTGGGAATGGTTGACACGGCGGCCTTTGCCGGGCCTGGCGGACTGGCCGCGGCGGCGGACTGGAAGCTGAAACTGCCGGCGCAGGCCTACCTCGTTTCTGCTGACGGGAAGCTGCTTGCCGTGCCGGCGCCTTCCGGATTGCCGTAACAGGCCCATCCCGAGAACGAGGGTGTTTGCATCGAATTGGGGAGTGATGTGCCATGTACCGAGTGTTGCCTGTTCTTGCGTTGATGGTCGCCGCAATATGTTCCGTCATGGCAGCGGGCGTGGTACCCTCCGCTGCGACGATTGCCCCTGGCGTTGTGGGCGACGGCGTCCACGATGACACGCTCGGTTTGCAGGCCCTTCTCGACTCGGGCAGAAGTGAAGTTCACTTCCCGTCGCCACCCGTCCGCCTGCTCATCAGCAAGACGCTCAGAATGCGCTCTCGGCAGACGTTGATTGTCGGACGGCACACCGTGATCCGACTCAAAGACGGCTCCGACCAGGTGATGATCACCAACGCCGACCACGACCGGGGGGACGAGGACGTGAGCGTGGTCGGCGGTATCTGGGACATGAACAACTTAAACCAGTCGTTGACGGAGTACCAGAAAACCCGCAATTGCCACGGACGCCCCTATGCCCCCGAGTACTACATCGGCGTGTTGATGCGGTTCAACAACGTGAAGAACCTGTCCCTCCGCGGCTTGACGCTGAAAGACCCGGTGACCTTCGGCATGCAGCTGGGGAACCTCCGGCAGTTCACTATCGAGGACATCACGTTCGACTACAACCTGAAACGGAGCAACATGGACGGGGTACACGTCCACGGCAATTCCCGCTGGGGGCGGATCGCGAATCTCAAGGGCACGACCAACGATGACCTGGTCGCGCTGAACGCCGATGACGGTGGCTATTTCGAGATGTCCCGCGGACCGATCGAAGACGTGTCCGTCGATGGTGTGTTTTCCGAGGACGGCTACACGGCGGTGCGGCTCTTGTCGGCCGGCTCCCCGATCCGGCGGATCCAGCTCGCAAATGTCTTCGGCACGTACCGCTACAATGTGATCTCGTTTACGAACCACCAGGTACATCCCGGCAGCGCCAGCACGTTCGAGGACATCTCGATTCGTGGGATCTTCTGCTCCAAATCAGGGCAGGGGATGAAATTCGACCCGCTCCAGTCCGGTGCCTCAAACATGGCGCTCATCTGGATTGACGCCCCCGCGGTCGTCAGTTCGCTGGCGATTTCGGATTACCACCGCACGGAAGACGTATGGCCCGCAGAGAACATCGTGATTGAACCGGGAGCGACGGTCGAGTGCCTGCAAATGAACAACGTCTCG
>CAYSCH010000409.1:0-8205 GCA_964429355.1 uncultured Planctomycetaceae bacterium
GCGGCGGGCCCTTGGGATACGCGACGGAGCGGCGGGATGCCGCGGGGTCGGGCTCACACGATCCGTCGGCGGAGTGATGACCACCGATCGGAAGCCGCTCCGGCATGAGCGCGCCGGGCGGATCGTTGACGCCGCTCGGCACGCAGACGCCGGCGACTGCCGCCGGGCAGCTTCTGCTTCCAATAGTAAAACGACGGCTCGGACACCCCCTCCGTCTGGCAGAACTCGGCGATCGTCTGGGACGATTCCTCGAATCGCTGGAAACGCTCCTCCCACTCTTGCTGCTTGCTGGGGTCGGGTCTGCGTGACATGGTCTGGCTCCTTGCTGTCAGGGCGATTCCGGAAAACCCTCAGCATAAGCCAGCCGTCAAGAATGGTTGTGGTGGACGCTTACGAAGGATCGACGCCGAGGGCCGGATCGTCGTGCGCCAGGTTCTGACGGGCCTGGAAAAACTCCTGGAACCCGCCCCTGTCCAGTCCACCGAAGAGATCACCGCGCCCAGTTGGAAGGCTGAGCTGATCGGCCGAGTGGTTGAACGTGTCTTGCTGCAGGAGGAGGTCGAAATCTCGGATGCAGGCGGAAACAAGGTCGATCCGGCCGCACTGGCCCAACGGCTCGCCGCCTGGACCCCGATCCTGCTGGTCAGCAAGCAGCAGCCCGCTCCCAAGAGCGGCGCAGCGCCGCCCATTGACCAGCCGGACGAAACCCGCAGGCAGCTTCTCAGGCCCGACACCTTGGTGCTCGCGGTATCCGGGCCGATCATCGGCGAGAACGCCGGATTCGTGGACACGGCGACGCCGACTCCGCCCCAACCTCTCGTCCGATCGGTAACAGCCGGCGAGAAGGGCACGATCCAGGTCAGCTACACCACCGCAAAACTGGTCGAGAAGTTCAGGATGTGGGCACAGCCCGGCGAGACCCCCGTCCAAGAGTCAACCTGCACATCCGTGCTGGAGAATGCCATCTGGCAAGGAGAACTGGCGGGCCTGAAGGCCTCTCTGCCCAGTGGCGATACGGTCGACGTGGCCGAATTGCCGAAGACGCTGGCTACTGGCCCCTGGGTTCTGATCCCCAGCGACGGCAAGCCGATCCATCCCTTCTACCTAAGAGCAATCAAGCCGGAGACCGTCATCGTGACGCTGCCGCCCGACAACCCAACGCTTCCGAGCGGCAAACGGATTTCGCCCCCTGTTCCAGTTGCCACACCGGCGCCCATGCCCACAGCCGCACCCGCGCCAGCACCGGTGCCCACAGCCGCACCCGCACCGGTACCCATGCCGGCGCCCGCACCTGCACCGGCGGCGTAATTCCGTAAGAATGTCCTATGCCGCGTGCACGGTGAAGAACAGCGGCCCCCGATTCCCGCAGCGAGGTTCCGCGAAGGGTTCGAGCCGCCGTTGGAGGTGCTCCAGGAAATCGATCCAGTCTGCCGCCGTTTCGAGGCCGACTGGAAGGCGGCCGGTCGCCCGCGGATCCAGCACCAGCCGAGCGCAGGCGGATCGTCCGCCCCTGCCGGACCGCGCGACGGTTGCTGTCGCGTCAATCGCGGTATCCCGCCTGCCCAAGGAGGTTCCGGGCTTCCGCAATCGTCAAACCGCGCCATTCCGCCTGGGCGAAGGCATTGTCGCGAGGAATCGCTCCCACCTCAACGACCACGGCATTCGCACCGGCACGAAGCACCTCCAACTGGGCGGGATGGCTGCAGACGATCTCGACGTTGTCGAAACAATCCTCCATGGCCAGAACAAATGCTGCCGTGACGCCCGCCAACCGCTGCGCGTCGATCATGCCGTAATGGGCCAGCGGAGAGCCCTCCACGGGCACCCTCGCCATGCCGCCCACGAGCACCGTCTGAACGTCGTTGCGGAGAGTCATGATCGCGTCGGCGATCTCTTCGTCCGTATGTTCGGGACCAATCGGCTCGACCAGCGCGAAGGCCCGCAGCCCCACTCGGCGTGCCTGCCGAATCTGCTCGATTCGCTCGGCCGCGGAAAAAGGCGTGTCAATTCCTTCTCGCAGTCGTATCGTCTTGTAGATGCCGTAGAACCCGGCCGAGACCAGATCGCCCAGTTCGCTGCAGGTCGCCAACCCGGTGTTGGCCAGCAGCCGGACGTCGGCGGGGTTGGCGCGGCGGATCATCCGCCCCAGCTCGACGAGCCTCTCCAAGGGATACTGCTCGCTGCTGCGGAGAATCAAGTACTCGGCACCGCCGCGGATGAAATGATCGGCCCACCGCAGGGCTTCGTCATGGCTCACTTCCCGGTACTGCTCCGGCGCAATGGAGGGAAAGGCGAATGAGCAGAACTTGCACCCCATGAGGCACCGAGCCTGATCCAGGCCAATGGCCGCCCAGATCCGGCCTCGGTCGCCCAGTCGCTCCCGCACCACACGGCGAGCCCGCTCATATACCCTCTCTGCCTCACCCGGCAGTTGCGTCTGTTTCAGCCATTCGATCACCTTATGCCGCAGCGCGAGCATGGGATTTGACATGATGCTTCCTCGTCAGTTTCACAAAGGCCTGCTCCGCCGCTAGCCGGCGGAGCGACGGCAATCCAAAGCACTCTCGCTGCAACTCTTGTCACGAACCCGTCATCGGCAACCCTCGTCCAGTTGTAGGGATTCAGACCCGCGTACCGCGGCGCACTCGCCGCAACATGTCCAGGAATTCGTCGGACAACCGGTCTCGCGGCCTGGGCAAAGTCACCGGGATTTCGTCCACGATCGTTCCCGCGGCCATGATCGCGATTCGGTCTGCCAGAAACACCGCCTCCTCCAGGCTGTGGGTCACGAACAGGAGCGTGCGCCGGTCCGCAAGCCAGAAATCCAGCAATTCGTCCTGGAGCTGGTGCCGCGTCGGCTCATCCAGACGGGCAAACGGCTCGTCCATCAACAGGATCCGCGGCTCCACGCACAGGGCCCGGGCCAGCGCCACCCGCTGGCGCATGCCGCCGGACAGCTCCTGGGCGTAGCTCCCCGCCACCTCGGGGGACAGCCCCATTCGGACAAGGAACTCCACGGCCCGCTTTCGCCGCTCGCCCCTGCGAAAGCCCGGCAGCTCAAGCCCCAACGCAACATTTTCCCAGACTCGCCGCCACGGCAACAGATCGTTGTCTTGACTGACAAACCCAACGTCCCTGCGCGGGCCCCTGACTGGGCATCCACCAATGCAGACCTGGCCGCAGGTCGGCTGATCGAGTCCCGCCACGAGCCGCAACGCCGTCGTCTTTCCGCACCCCGACGCCCCCAGCAGGCACGTCAGCTCTCCGTCGGCGCAGCTCAAACGGAAGTCGCGGACCGCCCATACCTCTCCCCGTGACCGCGTCTGGAAGCACCGGCCGACTGAGCTCATTCGGATGATCTGCCGTTCCTCCACCATCGTTACCGCTCCCCTCGTTGCCAGTGGCCGACCGACGCGGCCAACAACCGCAAACCTCCGTCCAGCATCAACCCGATCAGTCCGATCACCACGATGCTGGCGAAGGCGTATTCGTAGGAGCCCTGGGTTTGCGCCGTCGTGATCATGTAGCCGAGACCGCCACGAGTTCCCGGGAAGACCTCGGCCGCGATGATCACGCGCCAGGCGATCCCGCCGGCCACCCGCAGCCCGGTGAGAATCGCCGGCCCCGCGCCGGGAAGAATCACCTTCAGCAGGACTTGCCGGCCATTGGCGCCCAGGACTCGGGCCGCCTCGATATGCGCGTCGCGCACCGCCCTGGCGCCGGCCGCGGTGTTGAGCACGATCGGGAAGAATGCCCCCAGCCAGATCACCGCAATGATCGCCAGTCGCATCTGGTCGAGCATCCCGTATCGCCAGGCTTCCGCCCCATAGAACGCCGTCGCCGGACTGGCCAGGCCGAAAGCGAGAATCGTCACCGGCAGCCAGGCCACCGGACTGATCACCATCGCCGCCGCCAAGCTGGGAGAAACCACGTCACTGGCTCGCCGGAAACGGCCGACGACCAGCCCCAGCGGCACGCCCGTGATCGCAGCCAGCCCGAAACCAATCGCCACCCGCGCAAAACTGATCGCCGCACTCTGCGCCAGAGGCATGGCGTCCAGTGCCGGAGGATCTCGCCAGGGATGCAGCAGGACCTCCGCCACGTCCGATATCGACGGCACCACAACACTCTCTCGCGAGGCGACATGCCATGCCACCAACACGGCCAGAGGAAGGCTCGCACCCAGGGCAAGTTTGACGATCATCGGCCGGATGCTCATGGTGCCCTCAGCAAACCTCGCTCGCGAAGCTCCTGCACGGCCTCGCGGCACAGATCCAGACGGCATACGTCCTCGACAAAGTCCTCCGCGGAAATGTCGGCGTATCTTCCCGCAAAGAAGCCCATCGGCTTGACCATTTCCAGCCAGGTCTCCATCCCCGACTTCCAGCCGGGGGTCGGCTCCGCAAGGTAGGTGACCGTGGGTACGGAGCGCGACTCGACATCCCGTGGGTTCTTCGTCCAGCGACAGGCGCAATCGACCGCCAGGGCGCGGTCGTCGTTGATCAGTTGCGTCGATAGCAGAATGAGCTTCAGGAGTGCCTTGATGGGCCCGCGATGGGTCTCGATCGCCGATTCCGAGGCGGCCACGCAGCAGCAGGGATGATTGGCCCATCTGCCTTCCGGGGGCAGATCGCGCAGTTCGGCGACAACTTTGGCCAGTCCCTTGTGAACCGTCACCGCCGTCGCCGGCTGGTTCATCACCAACCCGTCCAGAACACCGCTCTCCAAGAGCGGCAGAGGGGCCTTCTCCGATCCCAGATTGACCAGCACCACGCCGTATTCAGGCCGGTCGTCGGAGCCGAAAGCGATCCCTTCCGCCTCCAGAGCGCATGCGAAGATCAGCTTGGCCACCGCCATTGGCTCCTTGTAGCCGATCCGGAGTGGCTTGCCCCCGGACTTGGCGGCCGCGACAAACGAAGGCCAGTCGGCAATCGGCGATTGCCTCCGCAGCACGAACTGGTCGCCGTCGGTTTGCAGCGGGCAGAGGATTCGCAGCGGTTGGCCGGCGTCGGCAAACTTGGCGATCCCGATCGTGGAACCCAGGCCGATGTCGAATTCGCCGCGGCTCATCGCCGCCGGCATCCCGGCCCCCCCTTCGCTCTGAACGAGCTGGATGCGGGCCAGGACCTCCTCCCCCTCCACCAGATCGTAGACTTCTTTCGGCTTCAGCTCTCTCAGGTACACACCCCAATGCTCCTTGCGAGACTCGCTTTCCAACGCGGCCACGTACATGGCCAACTGATGATCGTGCCCTACGTGACCCACGCGGATCAGGGGCCAGCCTTCCGCACTCTGGTCGCTGGTGCGAGAACAGCCCGCCAGGCCGCACGCCGCGGCCGCCAGCAGCGCCATCCAAGGGTTGATCAGTCTCCTCACTCTGCCCTCCTCAAGCGGCCTCCCGCGCCGGGTGCCCGGCCGCCTCACCTTCAAAACAACCTTCCGGCGCCTTCGCAGTCCGCGCATGGGGGCGACCAGCGGAAGTCCGGCCGCTTGCCGCCCCCCGTCCCATGCCCGTGAGCATCTTCGCTGCAGACATCATTAAGCACCGCACAGATCACGAAGAACCTCGGACGGAAATCTCCAGCTCAATCACCTGCTTGCCCGCCGTCAGCTCCCGTCGCAGCGGCGTATCCCTCGGAGACAAGTACTGCTGCGGCACCCGCGAACGCCGGACTGGCGGCGCTGCCGCGTTCTTGTCCACCACCTCATCCACCTTGCCGTTGTCGCGCCGAATGACGCCCGTCGACACCGACATGTCCTGGACGGTGATCCGGTGCCAGCCGGTCGAGGCTCCTTCTCTCTGGTTGTCCTGACGCAGGCAAAAGGAGCCGTCCTTGTCAGTCAGCGCGCTGGAACGCAGCCCCTGGGCCTCCTGGCCGGGTTCGGGCAGGAATGTCACCAGGCAATTGTCCAGCGGCGTGCCGTTCAGTCGCAGGGTTCCCTCGACGATAGCTGGCGGAGAACTCCCGCCGCAACCCGGATGCGGCGCCAGGGCAATCGCCAGCCCCGCGGTCGCCAGAACGAGCCGGAGCGGGACGTGCCAGACGGTAAACTGGCCGGACCGGTTCATTTGCCGTGAGATGCTCATGGAATGGTCTCCGTCTCTCCTCCCTGTCGCGTGCTCAGGGCCCGCAGCGTAATCATCGAAATCGTCTCCGAAACAAACCGTACGGAGCCGTCGCCCAACGAAAGATTGGCCCCGCCGGGATGGTTGCTCCCGAAGGCGCACACCCGCAGGTCGATGTAATACTTGAAATCGGCCGAACTGTTGCACGGCGGGTTGGCCTCGGCCCGGTGGGCATAGTCGAAAGGCAGCCTGTAATTGATCGGGGAGTAGCTGCTGAGCGACCAGTGCGCCAGCCCTCCGCGGCTTGCACCGAACGAGTTCCCGTACATGCGGAAGCTCCAATCCCACCCCTGGTCGGCAAACGTGTTGTAGTTCGGATCCCAGCGACTCCGCTCGCCAAACAGGATCGTGTTGCTGGCGCCGTCGGTGATATCGGCCAGTCGCACCGGCTGCTGGTTGGGCAGCGGCTCGGAATAGGGGCCCACCAGGAAGAAAACCCCGTCCGCCTGGAGATATCCCGAATCGGGAGAATAGGATCTTGTCCCGCCGTTTCCCGCGTAATTCGTGGGCGTGATGTAGCGGTCGAACAGGAAACCCTGGATGGCCTGCGTGTAGTGCAGCGGGCTCTCGCTCTCGGGATCCGAGGGGCAAAGCAGGTTCGGCCCGCGCGCAGAGGTAGTCTTCAAACCGCCTCCCAGGCCGGTAAACGCAACGTCCGGATCGTTGAAGTTCCATTCATCGTACAGATTGCCCATCTCGAGATAGGGCAGGAGATGGACGAACAAGCTGATCCCGCGGCCCGGCGGGGTGCGGGTTGGATACCACCAGCCCATCACGCTCCCGCCTGGAAACGATTTCACCGTGTCGTGGTAGTTGTGCGCGGCCAGCGAAATCTGCTTGAGCTTGTTGGTGCACTGCGTTCGCCGGGCTGCCTCGCGAGCTGCCTGCACGGCAGGCAGCAGCAGGGCGATCAGGATCCCGATGATCGAGATCACCACCAGAAGCTCCACCAGCGTGAACCCCGACCTGGGCCGTGAACGAACCATGAGCATTCTCCTTGAGTAAAAAACCGACCCGGTCAATCTCAGCCCTGCCGATCGCTCGTGCTCTTGCCCAGGGCCTTGCGGGCATCGGAGACCAGCCTGCCCAGGGCACGATGGTAATTTCCCAGCGTCTCGATCCAACGGGCAAAGCACTCCTGGCCCTCCGCTGTGAGGCGGTACGATTTCCGGGCCGGGCCGCTCTCCGAAAGCTCCCACCAGGAGGCAACGAACCCCCGTTGCTCCAGGCTGCGGAGTGCGCGGTAAACCCCCGTCCGGTCCGGGCGTTCGCCGGCGAGAATCGGCGTTCGCGACGCCTCCTGCACGATGCCATAGCCGTGCAGCGGGCCCTTCGCCAGGATCATCAAGATCACCGGATGCACAAGCTTCGCAAGACTGCCTCCGCGACAGGGGCAGTCTTTCGAACTCGCTTGCAGATTCGCACCTCTAGTAGACATGTTCTTCTACCTCCCGATAGGTATACTACTCGCCTGCCGACTGGAATGTCAAGCGTCTTCCGACCGGCTCCGCCGCCGGTTTCACCGCGCGCGCCCGCAAACCATGGAGGACGCATCTTCCCGAGGCGTAATGACCGCTGGCCACGTCGCCACCAGGGCCATTTGACGCGCGTCGCGCCCGCACTTAACCTATCAGCACTGGTTTCGAGTTTCTGGTTCTTGAGGCGTGGGGGTCGGAGACCGACCCTGTCCGACGGAGCAAGCCCTATGAGAATGAATCTGTTGCTTCTTTTCGTCACCTGGGCTTTCGCCCTCGCCCCAGACCTCGGTGCGGCCGAACTGGGAGTCGTGAACCTGCGGTGTGAATACCAGAAGGACCCACTCGGCATCGACACCGCCGCGCCGCGTCTGAGCTGGCAGCTCGCCGGCGACGGCCGAGCAGTTCGGCAGACCGCCTACCGGATCCTGGTCTCCTCGCAGGATAACGGAGACGGCGACCTCTGGGATTCTGGCAAGGTCGCCAGCGAACAATCGCTCCACGTGCAGTACGCCGGTAAGCCGCTACAGTCGTTTCAGCAGTGCTTCTGGAAGGTCCAGGTGTGGACCGATGCTGCGACAAATACAAGCGAGCAGGCGACAT
>CAYSCH010000410.1:0-2231 GCA_964429355.1 uncultured Planctomycetaceae bacterium
GCGACTACTCCCAGATACGCTGGACCGGGATGGGCTACGATGAGGACGAGCTCGAAAGACACCTCAGCACCGACACCCGCGCCGAGATCATCGTCAGGAATCTCCGTCGGTTCCTGCCGGCAACCGGCAAGATCAAGGCCCTCGCCTTCTGCTCCAACCGTGGCCACGCCCGCTACATGGCGGCCCAATTTACCCATCGCGGGATTCCCGCCAAGGTTCTGCTGGGCGACTCGGCGGAATCAGAACGCGAGGACGCGATCCGCCGACTCCAGGACGAAGGTGACCCGCTCCAGATCATCTGCTCGGTCGACATTTTCTCCGAAGGTGTCGACATTCCGGCCGTCAGCCACGTCCTCTTGCTCCGACCCACGCTCTCCTTGACGGTCTTTCTGCAACAGTTGGGCCGCGGGTTGCGACCCGTGCCCGGCAAGGACTTCGTGGTTGCCCTCGACTTCGTGGGCAACTCGCGCAACGCCTACGCGGTCCCGCT
Source organism: uncultured Planctomycetaceae bacterium (assembly GCA_964429355.1). GTDB lineage: Bacteria > Planctomycetota > Planctomycetia > Pirellulales > Thermoguttaceae > JAAYAY01. The sequence goes on from CAYSCH010000410.1 coordinate 491, forward strand.
CATCCTCTGCGGTTACACGTCTTTGGAGCAGGCTCGCGCAGAGGCTCAGACGGTCGAGTTCCGTTTGCCATCCCCGTGCACCGTGGATGCCGATACCCAGGTCAAGCGAATCTGGGACCTTCCGAAGCGGCCCCTGAAAGATCTCCTTTCCGACATCTACCACCAGATGCGAGAGGACGCGGGCCGCGCGCCGACCCTCCTCGATTTCTTCGCCAATCCAAACGCTTGGGACCCCCACGACTTCGTCAAGCTTTACGGCAACTGGCTCCGAGCGAAGGAACAGGCGGACGACCTCACCGACTACGAGCAGCAGCTTCTCGGCACGCCGGGCGAACGTTTCCTCCAGCACATCGAGAAAGAGCTCAAATCGGTACGATCCTACAAGATGGTCGTACTCCTGGTGCTCTTGAATGACGACTCGTTCGCCACCAGTTGGCAGCTCAAGTGGATTGCGAGCGGATTCCGGCAGCACTACCTGGACCACCTGGACCAGCTCGCCGATTGTTCGCCCCTGGCCGGTTCTGCCGCACCATATTCGGTTCCCCTCGGCAAGATTTCCAGCCTTTTGAAATCAATGCCGCTCAAACATCTGAGCAACAAGGACTCGGACCACTTCACTTTCGACCCGGCAACCGGCACATTTTCGCTCAAGCCCGAAGTGCACGACTACTGGCGCGACCCGCGATTCCGCGACCTCGTCCGCGAGCGGGTGATGTACGCACTGGCCCGCTACTTCCGTTCGAAAGGCGTGAGCCTGGCGAACTATGCCTTCGACGTGGCCAGTGCGGCAGCGCCGGCGGAGGACGAGGCCCCTTCTCTGCCGTCGACCGTTCCGACCACATTGCTGCCCTTCTTTCCGACCCTCCGGTTGGCCGCCGGGTGTTTTCGCGAGGGGGGCAGCGAGTTCGAGGGCGACACGATGCCGGTTCCCAACCCCCGCGGCAGGTTCAATTCCGACCGCCACTTCGTCGTGCAGGTGGAAGGGGACTCGATGGACGGCGGAAATGTGCCAATCCACGACGGCGACCTGGTCGTGCTCGAAAGGCTCGACCCCTCGCGAGCAGGCAGCCTCACCGCGGAGCGGGCTCTGGCGGTGGAGTACCGGGAGAACGGCGTCACCGCCTACGCCTTGAAGCAGGTCCGCAAAGACGACCACGGTCGTTACCGCCTCCATTCCTGGAACCCGGCCCACCCCGACTTCAACGTCGACCCGGAGACGATGTTCACGTTTGCGAGGCTGGTGGAGAGACTTCCCGATTGATCTCAAGTGCCAACCCAGGGTTCCGTCGCATTCGCTGAAAAATAACCGAGACCCGAATGGCTTGAGCCATCACATCTTCTCACGTGAAGCGTCGTGGAGATGCCGCCAAGCACCCCCAACGATCGATTGACCAGTGAGAAGGGCCGCAACAAAGGCAGAAGAAGTCGCGTCGCAGTCAAACCGCCCTGCGGCGGTTTTCTCATGCTACGCAGTGCTATCGAACCGGATATGTAAGGAGAGACCGCCATGCCACTGACGTTCAACATGATTCTGAACCAAGCGAATATCCCCTTGACTCGCGTGAGGCTACTGCGACACAAGGACCAACGAGCGGCGAAGGGTCGGACGCCTTACGAACTATGGCGGGATGATCGAAGCCAGTTTGAGTCGTATCAGTCCACTCAAGCATTCAAGAACCACAGCAAACTGAAGGCGGACTATTGGGTATCCTTCGTGGGAACTCCGAGCGATGAGACACTC
>CAYSCH010000410.1:2241-8143 GCA_964429355.1 uncultured Planctomycetaceae bacterium
ATGCAGTTCAGTATCTTGGCGCCCTCAAGAAGGACAAACAGATGCCCCACATGGACGGCATCGACAAGGCGGGAAGCTGCGATGAATACGAACTGACACTCGACGAGCGTTTTGTCAACCTCGACGGCCGACTCTACGTGGACTGGGGGCCAGGAATGCGTTCCTGGATTCAACGCGCCGACAACCAGGACAAGCCCATTATCGAATTACGGACTCACTTCAAAGAACCCGATTTCCCAGGCTTCTTGCACTTCGTCGAGTCCTTGTCGAGGCTTGATCGACTGCCCACCGGATGGATCGCCGCTCTGAAGTCCGCACGCGGCATCTACTTGTTGACCTGCCCGAAGACCAGGGAACAGTACGTCGGAATGGCAGACGGCCAGGACGGATTGTGGGGGCGCTGGCAGAACTACATTCAGACCGGCCACGGTGGCGATGTGGCACTCAAGAGTCGTGACCCGAGCGACTACCAGGTGTCGATTCTCGAAGTTGCCGGCACCGCCGCCACACACGAGGACATTGGTCGCATGGAAAGCTTGTGGAAAGCGAAGTTGCAGAGCCGTGACATGGGGTTGAATCGGAATTGAAGCAGTCTGCGTTGAGCGTGGTAGCATCGCCACCCTGAATTGCGCTGCACCGTTGAACTTCACAGAAGTTGTATCGAGTGACCAGACCGCCGACATAGGTTGCCGCCAATCAGAACAACTCGGACGTATCGCGAAATAGCAACCCCGTCTCCTTGCCGCCCGCCAATTGGCTCGCGCGCATGCCCAACCTCAATTACTACCGCGTCAAGTAGCGGTGAACCGCGTACAAGCCACTGTTGTTCCTGGTCGCGTTGGAACATTCGCGAGGCTAATTGCGGTAATGCGACACCTCTGGTCATGGTCGCGCAACCCCTCGCCACGTTGAGTCACCTGCAGACGCTGCCAGCAACGGACCAAGTGACCAGATCAGGCACTTTCGCGCCGAGTGGATGACCGCATGTTGTCGTCGATCGTTAGAAATGTACACCAACAAGAGGCTCGATAGGGAGCGACTTGGGCAGGACCCTGGCAGCCGACAGAAGCATAAGTTTCAAGCCGATTGGACTGACAATCTGGCCGAGGACAAATGCCAGCCAGCCAATGAAGGCCAGGGCAACAGGATGATGTGACTCAATCTTGTTGAACACGTCTTTCACCATGACAGCAACTCCTTTCCGCCATTCGTGGTTTCCAGTTTGACTGCCAGGGCTCTCCTGCACCGCACAATGGCGTCGTGCCCGAGACGCTCCCCATCTCTACTGGTACGGAATTCCAAAACGGTTTCACGAGTGCCCAGCCTAGTCGCGGTTTCTGAAGAACGAAGTCGGCTAGCTGAAACCTACGCACTGTCACATCGTCTGCGACGTGGAACAACGGAAGTCATCTCTGAACGCGTCGAAGGGGAATTCGGACCGCATGACTACCCGCCCTCGGCCGCCGGGGCACGGACTTTTACCTCCTCTTGGTGCTGATGCCTGTATCTTGCTGCGCCATCTTGCGACGGATCCGGATGATACCAGAACCCAACTCAGGAAGCGAATCAATACTCGGCGCCCAAGCACTCGGACGCAGCATCAGAACCTCCGATACAACGGTTCGAGTTGCATCCTCGACAGTCTGATAGAAAAACTTACTACGCGTGGCGCCGCCAAGATTCTCAGGCACGCGACACTGCTATGATACTATCAGGCGTTCCTGTCTGCGTAGTTGGTCTTCCACTGGTCCAGCAGCGCACTTAGCTTCTGTTCGGACAGCGCGCTGTGGCTTTCGTCGTTCTCGGCGATTTCGAACTCCAGCATATCTTGACCTCCCCCTACTTGCCGATCGACGATCGGATGAAGGCCCTCCGAACGCAGAAAGAGGTTCAGGTCATTTATGTGCTTCGTCTCACCGATGATTGACAGCCGATCACCATTATTCGTTACTATTAAATACTGCACCTCATTTTGTCGACGCAAACTCATGGGAATTACCTCTGGGTTATGTGACTAAGTATCGTCGCTCCCGTTCTTCCTCCACCGCCACGTGCAGTACAATCCTAGGATCTTTTTACTTGGTAGGTTATGTAGGTGCAAGATGCCTATGAGTATATTCGCGTGTACTCCCGTCTCGAGGTTGCGCATCTGCATCTGATACCGCCGCAAGGGGGGGGCATCCTAGGCTTTTTGCGTCCCTTTTGGCGGTCTGTTAAGATAGAGGCTTATGCCCCCCACCGACTGGCTCTCCCGCATATCGAACCTCCACCTCTACCACGCCAAGCACGGCCGGGCCCCACACAAACCGCTCCTGCTGCTGGTCGTCCTGGAACTGGCAGAACGGGCCGAACTGCCGCCCCAGCGGATGTGGCTCACGCCTGAACTGGCCTTCCGCTTCAACTCCTTCTGGCATGTCGTCGCCTACCGCCGCACCCAGGCCCCCGACGTCCGCATGCCCTTCCACCACCTCGGCGGCGACGGCTTCTGGAAACCCTTCACCCAGGCCGGCGAGCCGTCCAAGCACCGGTCCGTGACGAGTTACGTCGAGCTGGACCCCGACTTCGTCGCCGCGACGGCCGATCCAGCCTTTCGCGACCAGGCCCGGCGCATCCTCATCGCCAGGTACTTCGAGCCGGCCGAACGCAACGCCCTCTATCACCTCGTCGGTATCCCCGTGCCGAAAGAGGACCAGATCGCCCGGGATGCCTCCTTCGAGGCCCCCAAGGATGCCGAAAACGCCGGCCGTGAGGGACGCTTCCGCGTCGATGTCGTCTCCGCCTACCACTACACCTGCGCCTTGACCGGCTACCGGGTGACGACGGTTGAATCGGGAGGAATCGTCGACGCCGCCCACATCCACCAGTTCGCCCACTCGCGGAACAACGATCCCCGCAACGGGCTGGCCCTCTCCAAGAACGCCCATTGGCTCTTCGACGCCGGACTCTGGTCCATCGACGACGATTACCACGTGATCGTCGCCAGCGACCATTTTTCCGAGGACAGCCCCGACCAGAAACCCCTCGGCGACTACAACGGCCAGCCCCTCCGCCTCCCGGATGACAAGCGGATCTGGCCCGATCCCAGACATCTGCGCTGGCACCGCGAACGGAGGTTTGCGCGGCCGTAGGAACCGAGGATCCGCAGGTGCTCGCCGAGAACGAACACGCAGTATGCATTTGCAGTCGTTCTCCCGTGACTCACGGGCATGCTCTCGTCATAGCACGGCGGCATGCGGGCGACATTCTCGAAGTCAGCATCGAGGAAACCGTCCGTGTTTTGAGCTCCTAGCCGAGATGCGAAAGAAACTCCATCGCACACACTCGCCCGACAGCTTCAACGTGGGGGTCAACGTCGGCCACTCGGCCGAACAGCCCACCTGGCACGTCCACGTGCATCTAGAACCGCGGGGCGGCGTTTCCGGGAAAGGGGGCGTATTAAGCAGTTATCGGGAGGAGTGCGCCATTTGCAGACTTTCGGTCGTGCGCCTACTGGTCGCCGGTCATATCGTTCCTTGATCTCTCGAATGGAGGAGGCAGCTATTCAGTACGGCAGGTTTTCGGAATCAACCCCGCGCGTTGAAGCTGGGTGTAGGCCGAGTTTTGAAATGCGAACATCGACTGCGTGCTCGCCACGCCGCAGGCGGCGTGCGATTTCACTCGTGGCCAGTCCGCTGGCCGCGCAGTTTCGGAGTTCAGCGTCTTCTTCCGGTGTCCACGGTTTGCCGGCTCGGGGCCGTTCTTTTCGCCACCACTTATCGTCAGCATTTGTAGATGGTTTGCCTTGAATGTGGCCCAGACGAACGAGGCGTGACACAATTGCCCCGCGACTTCTCTTGTGAGTTTCGGCGATGTGCGCGAAAGACTCGCCCGCGTGAAATGCGCGGGCAAGCCTTCGATCTTCATCTTCGTGCCATGGCTCGTTGGCCCTCGTTAAGCGTGATTTGTTAGTTTCGGTCGGGGCACTGACACATTGCGATTCAATCAGCCGCGTTGCCATGAACAACGCTCGGATGACCTGTGGATGATGAAGCGGGCTATCGTCCGGCAGAAGATCACCTGTCACGGGATCGAAACCGCAGGCGAGTGCTTCGATGAACGGCAGAGCGTCGGAAATGTCCATGGGATTGGCAGACGATGTAGGAGTAACAATGAGAGTTTACTGCCTGACAAAAAACGCCGTTGAACTCCGCCACGGAGTGAGTGCGGCAAGGAGTTTGCTAATGGGAGATTATACCAGACGAGCGGAGATGTGAGGAACAGTTCCTGACGACTTGAGTGAAGATTGCGATAAGCGGCTGCTTCAGACGCTCAAGCGAAAGAAGGCCCACTCCGCGGCGGTCGAACTGGTGGCCCAACTGCTCGCCGAGGATCGTGCCGCGCGCCGGGACGGCGGGGTGGAGAACGTTCGGCTCCGGCTTTCCGAAACCGCACGCCGCCAACTGGGGAACCTGCTCGACGGCAGGTTCCAGCGCTGCCGCCTGGCGACCGGCGAACTGATCGAAGCGGTCGAGGCAGGCCAACGCAAGCCCGAAGACCTCGAGCGGGCCATGGCCGCCACACCCAAGGAGGACTCCATCCGCCAGGTGGCCGAGGTGGCATCAGCTACCTCGCCACGCCCAACAAAATCCGCTCCATCGGCGACCTCGTGCACGTTGCAGAGTGAAGCGTGACCGTGGGTGACTCCTGCCGGGTGTCACCAGTCCTCTTGGCACTCGGGTGGCACGCCCTGAAGGAACGAAAACCCCTTGGCTACGTCCTTGCCCCGGAAACGAAGTCAAACCGCGGGTTCCACGGTCGAGCGACAGTCCGGATCTTCAGAACGTTGCACATCCGGCAGGCGGCGTAGGTGGCAATTACCGCCCCGTTGATGCCGCGCACAATGCCGGCCTCCACATGGGAAACGTCCGGCAGCTCGAAGTCGTTGCCGTGCGATTCTGCGATATGCTCGTGGAACCCGTCGCAGGGCTCGAACTGATAGCCCTGCCAGAGAGCGACCCCCGGCTCAATCTCGATTTCCCAGAGACTGGCGATGCTGCCGTGAGCGATCAGTTCGCTCGGCGGCCCGTTTCCCTCGGCCGTTTGTTCTGCCGCTTTGAATGCGGCGTAGAGAGTCTCGATTTGAGCTCCCTGTTGCTTTCCATCCAGCGAGTCAACGGTGAAGTACAAAGCCATGGCAGAATCTCCACACATAACCCGATTCTCCGAACGGCAGAAGAAGGATAACCGCGAAGAACACGAAAAGGCATCAAGAACAGTGTATCGTGGCCAACGATCCAGAAGAAGAGTACCTCATGGCCAGTTGTGACGATTTGTGGGGTGTTTTCCGTCTACTTCCCCGCCCAGTCGCGGCGGACCGGGGACGACGAAGAGGGAGTCTCGATTTCCCTGGTGCCTATGACGAGAAGCAGAAATCGACAACTGCAGTCGAGGGATATTTCTGGGACGCGGAGCCATTGGAGGAGGCGGTTGCATGAGCATCAAGCAGATTCGGCTCTCGTCGCAGGCCAGGGACCAGCTCATTCGATTGAAGTCGCGCACCGGCATCCCGCAGTGGAATATCCTCTTCCGCTGGGCCTTCTGCCTCTCCCTTCGCGAGCCCACGCCCCCAACGCCCGTCGACATTCCGGCCGACAGCAACGTGGAGATGACCTGGCACGTCTTTGGCGGCGAGTATCACGAGCTCTATCATGCCCTGCTCGTCGAGCGCTGCGCTGCCGACGGGCTGGACCCCACACCCGAGACCCTGGCACGCCAGTTTCGTCTCCACCTCCACCGTGGCATCAGCTACCTCGCCACCCCCAACAAGATCCGCTCGATCAGCGACCTCGTGCACCTTGCAGAGTGAACGTGACCGTTGCATCCAGCGCAGGTCGGAACGCGGGCCGCGCGGCATACACCGCGG
>CAYSCH010000411.1:0-1221 GCA_964429355.1 uncultured Planctomycetaceae bacterium
TGCCCCTGACCGTCGTGCGGGGGTTTCGTGGCAACCCGCGCAGATCTTCGTTTCATCCCGGCCGGGGTAGATCCAGGGATTACCTCCAGGCGGCTGAACACGATCCGCCCATCGTGGAGCAGGTCCGGTTCAGTCGGCCTTCGTGGTCTGTCAAGCAGCAAGGTACGGTCAATTCCGCCGGGCGACGACGAAAAGATCGACTCCGGTTCGCTCGGTTTGAATCGAGTATTGCTCCGCCGGAATCGCAGCTCTCGCGGCCAGGTCGCGGAGCTCCTCGGCAGAGCGATAGACAAGGTACCAGTTGCCGATCCATTCCATGTAGGCGCGGGTCGGGTTGTGGGGGGCGAAGTTGCCCACCAGCATCTGGCCGCCGGGAGCCAGGCATTTCCAGAAGAACTTCAGCATTTCGGCAGCCACGTCGTCGCGAAGGTAGTCGAAGAAGCCCGTGCAGATGATCAAGTCGACGCCGTCCAGCTCCGCCGCCACCCGCTTGTTGGACGCCAGGCGATAGAGGTTCTCGCGGCGGCAGACCAGGGCAGCCTCAGGCACCAGCGGCAGAATCCTCCGGGACGCGTATTCCAGGGCCTGGGGGTCCAGATCCAGGAGGGTGATCTCAATACCGACCCGCTTTTCGTCGGGGAGAGCGGCAAGGGCCATCCCGATGTCGATCCCGGGGCCGGAACCGATGCTGGCGACCCGATACTTGAGTGCCCCGTTGGAAAGGCGTTGGGCAACCAGCGTGTTGGCAACGTGCTGGAGACGAGCCCGAACGGCCTGGGGGGCGGCCAATGCGAGGAAGTAGCGGTCAAAAAGCCGCCCGAGGGGATGGTCGCAGCAGGATTGTTCCCACATCCGCGCGATCATCACGTGGTCGCCAGCGTACCCAAGGGGTTTCGTTCTCGCCCGTTGCTGCAGTGCGCCGACCTCCAGCACGGGACCCACGGTCTTCCAGAAGATGCTCGAAGGAATCTGGTTCGCCTCTCCCCAACAACCCGTCGCAGCCAACTGATTGAGGCAGTCGGACAGGGCGTGGTCGACCAGGAGCTGCGCCAGGTCCTCGTTCCGCCAGGCACAGGTCAATCGCTCGGCGCGGTCCAGGTCCGCCAGCAGCCGTTCGCCAGCGCTGCGGGCTATCGCGGCCACAGAGTCGTCGGAGAGGATGCTTGTTTCCGAGCCGGCAAGAGGGTCGAAGGCCATGGGTGTTCTGTCTTGAGACGAAAA
>CAYSCH010000411.1:1231-8133 GCA_964429355.1 uncultured Planctomycetaceae bacterium
CGAAAATTCTAGGTTGGCTGGCCGGGGTCGAGCGAGCCCTCAGTTTCCCCCGTCGGGACGCTGGCGGCCACTTGGCTTCTCGACCCCAAGTCCAACGAGCGACGGAACGTTAACCCTCCCCCTCGCCTCGCTCAGGCGGCGATGACTGGTCCGGCAGATCATAACTCTGCAGTTTGCGGTCGAGGGTGGAGCGGTTGATGCCCAGGATGCGAGCCGCTTCTCGTTTGTTCCAGCGGGTCCTTTCGAGGGTCTTGAGAATATGGTTCCGTTCGAGCTGGTCGAGCGAGACCAGGGGCGAGTCGGCCTGGACGGTTTCGGCCGCCGCGCTCCCGCCGCGGATCACCGGAGAGAAAAGGAGCTCGCTGGCGCTGATTCGGCGACCGGCGTGCAGCACAACCGCCCGTTCGACGACGTTGCGCAGCTCCCGCACGTTGCCCGGCCAGGGATAGACGCAGAGTTTGTCGATCCCGTCGGCTGTGAATTCCATGGCCGGCCGCCCCAGTCGGCGGCAGGCCCGATCGAGAAGGTGCCGAGCAAGAACCGGAATATCTTCGGCATGCTCGGCCAGGCGGGGGGCGTACAGCTCGATCACCTGGAGCCGATACAGCAGGTCGCGGCGAAAATCGCCAGCCTCAACGGCCTCCTCCAGGTTACGGTTCGTGGCGGCTACAATCCGCACGTCGACGTGGATGCTGGCGTGGCCGCCCACACGCTCGAAACTGTGGCCTTCCAGAACACGAAGAAACTTCGTCTGGATCGTCGGCGACATCTCGCCCACTTCATCGAGGAACAGCGTCCCGCCGTCCGCTTGTTCGAACTTGCCCGCTTTACGCTCGGTCGCGCCGGTGAAAGCGCCTTTCTCGTGGCCAAACAACTCGCTCTCCAAGAGCGTCTCCGTAAGGGCCGCACAGTTGACACATACCAGCGGACCCTCGCGGCGCTTGCTGTTGAAATGGATCGCACGGCTCACAAGCTCCTTGCCGACCCCGCTATCGCCTCGAATGAGCACCGTCGCATCTGAGGCAGCAACACGGGCAATCGAATCGCGCAATTCCCGCATTGGGCGACTGTCGCCAACCAGGTCGCTTTCGATTTCGAGAAGATGCGATAGCGATTTGTTCTGGTTCTCGGCTCGGCGAAGACTGGCGGCCAAAGTCTCGCTCTGACTCAGCTTGTCGAGAATCATCGACAGATGATCCCCAACCGCCACGACCAGCTCCAGGGCGTTTGCGTTCAGTTGCCGATTGGCATGACGCGAATAGATGTGAAGCACGCCGTGAACTCGCTCCTCATGCCGGATCGGGGCACAAATCACGCTGGTCGCCGCAATGTCGCGGAGCGATCCGAAGTCGCTCTGGGCGGCGGCCCCGGATAGATCGCGAGCAAGGACCCCTTCGCCGTCCTGGAGTACCGTCGTCGAAAGCTTGGTCGAAACACGGCGATAAGGCGATTGCTCCGGCGCTCGGTAGGCGATTATCCGCAGGTTTCCCGGAACCGTGCGGTCCTCCGTGTCGTCAGGAAATAGCAGTACGGCGCCGATGTCGGCCCCAACGGCCGGCAAGAGTCCCTCCAAAACGGTATCGCATGCCTGTTTCGCGCCTGCCGCCGACAGCATCCCCACGATCAATCGATAGAGAGTGACGAAGGTCCCACGCACGGAGCCACCGGCGTCGGCCTCCTCCGCCAGATCGTCCGCCGCTATGAAACACGTTTGCGACTTCCGATCCAGGATCACCGAGTTGGTGCCCGAATCGGAGTCCGGCGAAAGCTCCGAGAAACAGGCCTCGCGAGTCGGGGCGCTGCCGTCGACCAGTGGCTCGTCCATCGGGCGTGAGAGCTCGCTGGTGAACAGAAGCTCCGTCGTCCCAAGGCGAATAATCGCCCCCTCTTGCAGTGGGGTCGCGCTCGTGACCCGTTGCCCGTTGACCGTGGTTCCGTTGCGACTCCCCATGTCGCGAATCTGCCAACTGGACCCGTCGCAGAAGACCATGCAGTGAGTGCGGCTGCAACGGTCATCGTTGAGCACAATCCGATTGCATGGATCTCGCCCCACCGTCATCAGCGTGTCGTTGGGGGGAAGGCGATAGATTTCTCGCCAAACCGCGCCTTCACGCACGACGAGGTAAGACTCCAGAGCCGCTGATACGGGGATTTCGGTCGGATTCTCTGCAAGGTCCGTCATGGCCCAACGATGCACGTGGGGTTGCGGAAGTCGTTTCAGCATGCGGTGTTACTACAAGTAGCCTACCGCACGCTTCTTCCGCTTACCATACCCGACGTCGCGGCGTCCAGCAACCTTGCGGGAGGAAAGTCCGTCGGTCCGGGCAAGAAACAGAAAACGCCCGGCAGCGGCAGGCCGAGCGTTTTCTTTATCAGACCCCTGCGTCGAATGATGGAGTTCAAATGAATGCCGCTTGGATGACGCATCACAACTCGACGAGGGTTGCTGGTTGGAACGAGAGGCCGGGCCGCTGCCCCTCGATCTTGGTGCCCACATGATCAAACGTCACTCTCGTTGATCGACCAGGGCCCGGCCTTTCTGGAATTACCGAATCATCATCAATGCAAGAGACGTGCGTCCCTTGCTGGAAGTGCCAAATCCCTACGATAGGGGTGAGAAGACTCGCAAGACCAGTCTCGTTCCAGCCGACTAAAGACAATCGCAAACGCCATGCCATTCGAAGCATTAAATTCGTAATCGTCCTGAAACCGCGAGAATCCGGCATTTCCTGGCTCGAACCATAACGCATCCAAGACGTACGGAAAGAGTCGCCAGCCGCAATCCGCGACCATCGCCGTCGACCATGTCGCAAATTGCGACTTCCGCTTTTTGACCATCAACGAAGGCATGCAAAAACTGCCCGGATTTCCGGCGCCAGCACCGCTCGACGCGGAAACCACGCATTGGCACGCAAAGTGCACTGATTCAAATGGGGGGATCAAATACGGCAGGCGGACGAATTGGCGTCCGCCTGCCACTGGTATCAAGGAGGACCAGACAATGCTCGTATTGAGCCGAAAAACTGGAGAGGAGATCCTCATCGGCGACAACGTGCGGCTTGTTGTGTATCGAATTCACGGCAACCGTGTCCAGCTTGGTATCCGAGCCCCCGCGGGAGTGCCTATCTATCGAACCGAACTGCTCGCCCAATCCGGAGAACGGCAGAGAGAACCCTTCATCCACAAGGCGAGGTAACCCCCGCTCGGTTCCCCTCGCCCCCGGTACCCCACCACAAGGATCGCCTGAAAACTCCGGCTGACTCATTGACTGCCGCCCGCGAACGCCTCTACACTCACGATAGGTGGGTGAGACGGTACCTGGATCGTGGGGGCATGGCATGTCGGATCAGTCAGAACCTCCCAGGAGCCTTCAGGTCAGCCTGCGGACCTTTCTCATAGCCGTGCTGACCGCGGGCTTGACGCTGGGAGTGCTGGGGCAGCTCTTTCGCCACCAGCCCCAGATCTTCATGGCGGTCATTTCCGGGCTATCGACCATCGTGCCCTTCTTGTTGGCGATCGGAACGGTGCTGTGGGTTGGCTATCACCGAAGTCCGGTCTGGTCGTTGCCGGTGTGTGCCGCATGCCGGAAGGATCTTCGTTGGTTCGATTTGAGCGATAAGACCACCTGTCCCCGGTGCGGTGCCGACCTGGCGGCGCCCCAAGGGGTGGCGTTTGTGCGAGGGGGCTATCGTTCCGGCCGGATCATTGTCTGGGGAATAATGCTCTTGGTCATGCCCCTGTTTGGTTTTGGCGTCCTGATTCTGTCCAGAATGGCGGCTGGCCCGTCACCCCAGGGACTCGGTCTGTTGAGCAACCAAGAGGTCATCCAACAGCGTCTGCTGCCACAGGTCGACCAGCCCTGGGTCTGGCAGGAACTGGAGCGCCGGTTGGCGGCCGGCAAACTGTCGCAGCCGGAGGTAGACCATGCAGTCAGCATCCTCATCGGCCACATGAAGGCCACCAAACCCAACGGTTGGGATCAACCCTTTTCCTGGCAGGGCGGCTTCCTCAAGACAGCTTCGTCCGCCGGTCTGATTTCCGATCCCGTGCTGATTGCCCTTTGCGACGCTTTCTACGGACCGCAGGCGAAGATCCGATCGCTTTCGCGTGCCCGTGAAGACAGCCGCAATCTTCGTATTGACGTGGGGTACGGCAGCACCTGGAATAACCATTTCGGTGCCGGCGTGGAGCTCTTGTGGGAGGTGCAGTCGGTTCGGTTGGGCGATATCCGCCTCGACATTCGCCAACTGAGCAAGACCGAGAGCGAATGGATGGGGATTTATGAAGGTCCTCTGTCGGCCGGCGAGCACAAGTTGTCGGTCGAAATCGATTGCGCCTACGTCGACACGGCCCAGCTCGCCGGCCTGAACATCCGCGAGTTGCCGGCCGCGAGGTGGCCGGACGATCGAAAACGATGGAAACAAACCTTATCGGCGAAATGCAAGGTCTACACCAGCGATGAGCCAATTCTGAAACTCGTTTCCGATCCCGACCGAGACCCGGCCCGAACCGGAGGCATCCAAGTCAATCGGTTCGCCGTTCAGGACGATCGTAGCGGCAAGAAGCGGATCTGTCTCAGCGTGAGCTTCAGCGAGATCCTTGCGGTACCGATCAGTTTCGACGTGGCGGTAAAGCTGGCCGGCAACACAATCCCGCTCCGCTACCTCTTCGCCGCGCGCGAATCAGGTTGGAGCACCAGCAGCGGAAACCAACTGGAGGCACAACTCGACGCGATCGACCCTGCCGTCCGCCAGGCCGATATCATCCTCACGCCCAATCCCAAGCACATCGAGTTGATTCCGCAGGTTACCGAGATCTGGGGCGAGACGCTTGTCCTGCCCCAGGTTCCGCTGGAGCGGCTGGATCTGGCGGGGGAGGGAGAGAGCACCCCGAACTGAGGCGGAAATCTCGCAAGGCCATTGCACGCACCCCCTGCACTACTCGCCGGCAACGAAACACGCGGCGCTCACCTCTAGTATGTTACCATCAGACTCGCTATTCATGCCGATCGAGATCCGGCGGACCTGGTTGCGATCCAGCCGGTGATTGGCATCCGGTTGATTGGCCCCGGAAACGATGAAATCGTCGAAGGGGATCAGCGCCGTGTGCCACTTGCCGTCGGCCGCAATGGCGACCGGAGAAATGTAGCCCACGCCCGTATCGCCTTCCCAGAGGAAAACCCGCACCGCGCCGGCCTCCTCACATCGGGCTCGCAAAACGACGGCACGGAACGGATCGAGCGCCACGTCGTCGGCTAACTGGAACTGGGGATAGACCCAGCGGTCGCCCCCCTGGAACTGGCACTTGAGTCGCCAGCCGTTGCCTTCGAACGACTCCATCGTCATTTTGCCGCTCCCGGAGATGGCGGGCTGCCAGGCCGCCAGGTCGCCGATGGGCAGCGAAACGTGCGACGGGTATCGCTGAAGAACCTGCTCGAGGGACGGGTTGCCGCTGAGGTCGATTTCCACTATGCCGCTGCTCCCGGTGTCAGTCCCCTTGGCGCGGAGCGTGGCGCGCAAGGTTCCTGTGGCCGCAAAGGCCCCGGTCAGATCCACGTTCCACTCCACATCAACACTTCCCATCGGCGGGATGGTAACCTGCTGAACGGATTCTGTTTCGAACGCGACCGGCTGGGAAAACGACAGGATCAGCGACTGTTTCTGCGGTTCTTGGCAAAGATTGAACGCGCGGAAGCGAAAGGGCGTCGTGCCCGGAGTCTCGGCCAGCAGGCGATAGCCTTCCGACGCCGGGGCCACCACCTGCCGATCCAGTTCGTAGCGGAGCACAATCGGCCAGGCAGGTGCCGGCCTGGTAGCCTCCCCCGTCGCTTGCGTGAGAAGCTGCATGGCCCGTGTGTCGGTTCGCAGACGCCCGCCGAGTTCTTCCCGGTTCAGCCGAACGTAAACGAGCCCGTCGGGAATTGGCACCGAACCGCCATCCGCCGCAAGGGGCCGGCCGTCGATCCCGGCGATGGCCGAGATCGGCACATCGAGCTTGACCGACGCTTCGGGCTCACACTTGCCGGTGTAGAGCACGGCGATCGACTCGCGATCGTTTCCGAACACGCGAGCCCGCTGAATCCTGCCATCGTCGCACCCCAGATCGCCCAGATACGTCTTGTGACTCAGGGCGGCAACAAGCTGCACATAGGCCGCCATCGAACGCAGCGGCGTGGCCTCTCGCCCCATCATGCCGAAATTCGAGTCGCCTTCCTCATAGTACGGATAGACGAAGGGAAAATAGCGGTCGACGCCACACGCCTTCGATTCAACGCCTTTCATGATGATGTCCAACGCACTTTCGGCATCCTGGTCGACCGGCGGGCGCTCGGGACCTCGCCGCCAGGGACGCCCGCATTCGGTCAGCCACAGCCGTTTCGACCCGTGTTGGTAGTCGACCAGCCATTGGCGGTAACGGCCGATCAGGTCCTCCATTTCGAGCGCTCGGCCGTAGGTGTGGAAACTGACCAGCGGCACCTGATCGAGCAGTCCATTGCGGGCCGCGTTGTCGAGGTAATGGCGGTTGAAATGGGCAAACACGCCCCCGACGAGCGGCGCGGCGACCTTCTCCTCCTGGAACGTGTAGGCAAACGCCTTGACCAGCGGCACGTATTGATCGGCGGGCAGGTAGTCGCCAAAGCTGATGTCCGGTTCGTTCCAGACCTCCATGGCACCCCAGGTGGAACCGTAGCGCCCGGCAATCTGCCGCCATGAGGCCGCCATGCCGGCGAGATTCTCGGGATACTTGCCGACCTCCCCCGCCCACGAGGTCGTCCCGTGAAACATCTCCAGCACTTCGATGCCTTCCCGGCGGCACACTTGGCGCAGCGTCTCATACCGCCGGGAGCTGTCCCAGTTCCACTCGTCGGCCTTCGGATGGATGTCCGACCAGTTGAGCCGCTC
>CAYSCH010000412.1:0-1019 GCA_964429355.1 uncultured Planctomycetaceae bacterium
GCGAACTGCTCGCCCGGAAATTCCAGGAAATCGCCCTTTTCCGGACAGACACTAGTTAGCTGTCTCCTCCCCCCGCGGACGCTGACAACAAACGCACTCTGCATTTGAGCGACCGAGGGCGAGACATGCTGGGCCGTGTTCTGCCAATCCCGGGAGCTGAACACGGCCTCTTTTTTGCGAGTGATTCCTCGATCCAGATGTCCAGTCTGCTGGAAATCGCAGGACACGCGTCTCGATGAGGTTGCGTGATTACAACGATCGCAAGCTGTTCGCCGCGTCGGTCGCGGTGACCACATGGCCCGGCACGAGGTGGTGTCATGGGTCCATGTCGCACATCGGCTTCAACACGGTCCTGGCGCCAAACGGCCCGAGTTGCGCCGAACCGGCCAACGACAACACCACGGGAGGCATGGTCCACCTGCCAACGAGCAATCACCCCGGCGGCGTCAACACGGTCATGGGCGACGCCTCGGTCCGCTTGATCAGCGAGACGATCGACACGGGCAACATGTACGCGGCGCCCGCCACCTCGGGCAGGAGCGTCAACGGCGTGCGGGGCGCGTTGGGAACGAAGGACGGTGGCGAAATGGTGGGCGAATTCTAAATTTCGTTCCGCGATTGACACGACTTGTGACTCAAATGGCAGGCGGCCCACAACTCGGGTGTGGGCCGCCTGTGCTGCCTCTTGGCATCCCAAGACGACGGTGTCTCCGGACGGATCGGATACGACCCCAGCGCCCCGCGTTGTGCCGGGAGTCGGAAGGGGTTGAGAAACGGTATCTCCAGGAGAACAGATGAGAAACTGGCCGGGTGGAGGTCCAAAGATCTCGTCTGCCAGTCGCGAAGTGGTAGAATCGGCATCATGGGATCAGAGGTCTCCTCGGATCCTGAGGGTGAAGGAGGCAAACCGCCGGGGACTGAAGACGGCGATCATGCTGGTATGTTTGTTTCCGTGGCTCTCGGACCGGGAGGACTGGTTGGACGCCCTGCCGTGAGCGAGCGGCAGATTTGCGTGCGCA
>CAYSCH010000412.1:1029-8109 GCA_964429355.1 uncultured Planctomycetaceae bacterium
GTGGAGGCACGGAACTCTTGGCCCCAGGTCTGGCCGGCCACCGCGCTGCTCTTCCGGACCCGCTTCCGGAACTTGGTCAATCGGTGCCGGCCAGTACGTTTTGTGCTGAATAGCCTTGCGGGATTCCCGGAAGAAGGTGACAGTCACCTTTTGCCTCCTGGAATCACGCAACGTCAATTTGGGTGGTCTGGCCACTCCGGAGGACATCAGGATGCGTCAAACTCTGGCAACCAAATTTGCATTCATCACCGCTGCAATTGTGGCGATTAGTCTGGCCAACGGCCTGGTCGCGATGGCCTTCACACGGTTGCTTGCAAATTCTCTCTACACCGCCGTTAGGGAGAACCTCCCCAGTATCAAGGCGGCGGAAGAACTGGAAATCGCGCTGGCAAGCCAAAAGGGGATAGTCTCCGCCTACATACTTACTGAAGGAGATCTCTCCTGGCTGGAACAACTGCCGAAGGTCGAGGCAGAATTCCACTATTGGCGATCTCGGGCTCGGGCCAGTGTACGCACTTCCGAGGAGACCGACGTTCTTGACCGACTGGATCTTGTCTTTGCGGAATACGATGCGAAACGCGACAAAGCCATACTCCAGTTCGATGATGGCCAACGAAACGACGCCATCTCGACGCTCCTCCAGGAAGTCTGGCCCACTTACGAGACGGCATACCAGTTGTGCGAGCAGTTGATCCGCGCCAACGAAGGCTATGTCGAGAGGACTTCCAGGCAGGCCGAACGGTACGTCGTCTTCGCCACAGGGGGCGTGTTGGTCGGCCTGCTTGCTACCTTTGGTCTTGCTGTGGTGCTGATGTGGCTGCTCATTCGAGGCGTGCTCATCCCATTGCGGCGTATGCTTTCCATCGCACATGACTTTGCGCCTTGTACTCCAGGCGCAACCGCCCACAGTCTCGACGACGAGCTTCGGGCCGTCGACGTTTGCTTGCGAGCACTCATGATGGATGTGGAGGAAACACGGACGACGCTGGCCGAGAGTCGGAGCCGTATGTTGAATGCTGAAAAACTGGCGGTTGTGGGAAAACTTGCCGCCAGCGTCGCCCACGAGATGCGGAACCCGCTCAGTTCCATGAAGATGTGGCTATACTCCATCCGAAAGGCAACGGGCAACGACGCCACCCTCGACGGTAAGCTGGGAATTCTGTCGGATGAGATCAACCAACTCGAGAACATCGTCCGCAGTTTCCTGGAATTCTCGCGGCCGCCCCTCCTGAAACTCCAGCCCCATTCGATCGTCCAAGTGATTGAAAAGACATTGGAGCTCGTACGCCCGTGGCTCGAAGCGAAGAACATCCGAGTCGTTGAGCACCATTCCGCCGGTTTGCCCCAAGTGCTGGGCGATTCCGAGCAGCTCAAGCAGGTATTCACCAATCTTCTGCACAATTCCGCCGAGGCGATGCCGGAAGGGGGAGAGATCTCGATTTCCACGCTTGTTGAGAAGGACGCCGGCGGTTCCTCCAGCGTCGTGGTGCATGTTCAGGACACCGGCCAGGGAATCCCCGACGATGTTCGGCCGCGGCTTTTCGAGCCGTTTCTTACCACGAAGGACGATGGCACGGGGCTCGGACTCTGCATTGCAGCCAACATCATGACCCAACACCACGGGCAACTTGTCCTGGAATCCTCCACGCCTGCCGGTACCACGTTCGCTGTTCGCATCCCGATCGTTGGAGAGAAATGTGATGAGTAAGATCCTTGTGGTTGACGACGAACCGGCAATGTTGGCCGCTTTCAAGGAGATTCTCGGCGGACTGGACCACGAAGTCGTGACGGCGCGGCGCGCGGAGACGGCGATCGAGCAGCTCCAGTCCGCACACTTCGATCTGCTTATTCTCGACGTCCGCCTGCCTGGCATGAGCGGACTGCAGGCGCTGCGCCGCATCAAGCAGGACCATCCGAAGATCCCCATTATCGTCATGACCGGGCATGGCACCATGAACACGGCCGTCGAGGCCACCAAGCTGGGCGCTTTTGACTACCACCTCAAACCGATCGAACCGGCGGCAATGCTTGCCACGATCGAAAAAGCCCTCGAAGGGGTCCGGTTGATGCGAGGCCAGGTCGCCTTCGGAATCGAGGACCTCACGGCCCCGGGCGACGCGATCATCGGGCAAAGCGCTGCCATGCAGGATGTCTACAAGGCCATCGGACGCGTGGCACAAACCGAAGCCGGTGTGCTGATCCGAGGCGAATCCGGCACGGGAAAGGAACTCGTTGCCCGTGCCATCTACCAGCACAGTCTTCGCGCCGCCAAACCCCTGATCGTCATTAATTGCGCCGCCATTCCCGAAAGTCTTTTGGAGAGCGAGTTGTTCGGCCATGAGCGCGGCGCATTCACCGGCGCCGTCGGGGAGCGGATCGGCAAGTTCCAGCAGGCAAGTGAAGGGACGATCTTCCTCGATGAAATCGGCGACATCCCCTTGGGAGTCCAGGCCAAGATTCTTCGCGTCCTCCAAGATAAAACCTACCAACGCCTCGGTGGCAATGACACCGTTTGCAGCAACGCCCGCGTGCTGGCAGCCACCAATCGAAACCTCGAAAAGGCCATATTGGAGGGCACCTTCCGCGAGGATCTCTTTCACCGGCTCAACGTCTTTACCATCCACCTGCCGCCTCTCCGGCAACGGCCGGACGATATACCGGAACTCGTCGACTACTTCCTGAACCGATTCGCCGGCGAGTTGAAAATCGACAAGCCGCTCTTGTCTCAGGAGGCGAGCAAGGTCTTGCGAACCTATTCGTGGCCCGGCAATGTCCGCGAACTGGAGAATTGCATTCAACGATTGATGATTACGACGGGCGGGCATCCGATTCAAACCGCGGAACTGTCGTCGCTCTTGATGCAAGCCCACCAGGACGCGAACGGGCCCGGCCGGGTCGGCGACGACGACCTTCTTGGCGACCTCGTTGGACGCTTTCTCAGTTCCGCCGCAGGCGATCAGGCCCACGAACGATTCCTCCAGAAAGTCGAGATCGCCCTGCTCTCGGAGGCCCTCCGCCGCACCGGCGGGAACCAGACCCATGCCGCCCGCCTCCTGGGATTGCCGCGTCAGACGCTCTACGACAAACTCCAGAAGTACCGCCTGGCTGCCGACGGTACTCCCCTGCGAAAGTAACGCCGGAAATCCGGCGCACTGCCGGATTTCCGGCATCAGTCGGGTCTCTCCCAGGCTGTCTGGCCTTCGTTTGCCGATCTGCAAACTGTGTGACATGTAGTAGTTACATCGTATTTGTTGTCGCCGGCCGTGCCGTTGGCGCAAAATGTGCCTGCCATTGGTTGACTTCCGGACAAAGATAGTCTTTCATGGGTCTGTGGGTAAACGATGCCTACCATTCTTGTCGCCGACGACTACCCAAGCATCCGCGAATTTCTCAAGCGGGAACTCGAAGAAGAAGGCTACCGTGTACTGGTTGCAGAGGACGGTAAGGAGGCCGTCGACCTTGTCCAATCCGAGAGGCCGGACTTGGTGATCCTCGACATTTGCATGCCTCGAGCCAACGGTTTCGAGGCTGCCCAGCAGATTGCTGCCATGACTCCGAACATCGGGATCATTCTCTGTACCAGCAATGACGAACTCTGCATTCATGCCCCTCGCAGCGCCTTCGCCACCGCCTGCATCGAGAAGAGCGATGATCTCACAGAACTGAAATTGGCTATCGTTTCGATCTTGGCCCGCCGCAGTCCCGACAGCCTGTTTCGCACCGGCCTGCCACCGGTGCAGGGGCGCCCCGAAGTGGCCGCGAGTTCACTGTTACCGGAAGCGATATTGCCTCACCCCAGGAACCAATAGAACGGAGTCTACGCGATGCTTGTACTCAGTCGAAAGACAGGCGAAGAGATCGTGCTGCCAAACTGTGGCGTAACCATCGGCGTGGTCGCTGTCAATGGCAAGCATGTCCGTTTAGGTATTGCCGCCCCTGCGGAGATTCCTATCCACCGTGGAGAGGTCTGGAACCGTATTCTCGAAACGTCCGAGTTCGGAAACGGCTCGCACGACACTAACCGCGGAACGGTACCGGAACTCGTCGCCGAGTCCGATGAGCCAAGCGAGTTCGACAGCCGCCTCGTGGCCGAGGGCAGCGAAACCTGCCCGGAACGGGTGACAACTATCGACACTCCTGCGGCTCGGCATCACGAGATACGCCGCAGAATTGCCGAACGGACGCATGGCCATGTCGTTGGTCTTGAGGTGGAAGTCGCAGACGGACGGCTGATCGTCCACGGTCGAACTCGCTCCTACTACGGCAAGCAGTTGGCATGTGCCGCGGCCCTGGAGCTAATAGAAGCCCTCGACCCCCAATACGCGACGCATATTGAACTGGATATTCAGGTACTCAAAAATCGGTAGCGTTTAACGCTCGTGTCCTGCGGTTGCTGCTTTGCGCTGATACACACCTTGAGGAACTCCGCCATGAAAAAAGTCTCCCGGCAGATCGGTCTCTTCCGTCGTGCTCTTTTGAAGCGTCGCCGTCCCCTGCGTCTCGAACCACTTGAGTCGAGAACCCTTCTGTCTGCGGCACCGGCCGATACCGACCTTAGCCGGGCCATGTTTGCTGCCGCCACGGGAGACGAACTCACGGCCGAACAGGAGATGCAGGCCGAGGACTTCGATGCAACGATCTATCTGAAATCTCAGGCCAGCCTCGATTTCTCGCAGCTAGCTGCGGCCCAGCCCCCGACTCAACTCGGATCCGTCGACTACCTTCTCGTTCCACAAATCGATCTTGCATCCGGCGATCAGTCGTACACCCTCGAAGCGACTCACAATGGTTTTCTCACCCTCGAGGCGCTGTACGCGAGCCCCTCGAGCACAGTGACGATGACGCTCTTCGACGGTGACGGCAACCAACTGGCCATCTCCTCTTCGGCGGATGGGGGAGAGAGAATCGATTGGCAGGCGACGGCCGGTAGCACCTATTCGGTCACACTCAGCGGTACCGCCAGCCCCGTCGCCTTGCGGATCGCCAATCTTCTGCATCGCGCAGGTACGACTGTGACCGTCTACGGCACCGCCGCTGCCGACGATTTCCTCTTCAGCGCGGAGGCATCCCGCAACGTCACGATCAACGGCGTCTTCTACGGTTTTTCCAATGGCCAAGTCTCGGTGGTGACCTTCAACGCCGATGCAACAGAGTCCAACGCCGGAAGCGACGTCGTACGCGTCGAGGGCTCAGCGGTTGCCGAGACGCTCACCGCTACTTTCGAGGGCACCCAGATGGTGCCTACAATGGTCTTCCAGACCAACTCCGGGGCTGCTCAGCCGTTCACCGTTACGGCCACGAACTTCGAACAATTGTTTGCCTGGTCGCGTTCGGGCGACACCGACACCGCCGTCTTCGAGGACTCACCGGCCCGCGATAAGGGGAAAGCCCTTCCAGGTGACAACGTGTCGTTAATGCGCAGCCTGGAAGGATCTACCACCTTCTATCGCCGCGCCAAGTTGTTCGAAGAGGTCACTTTTGTCGGAGCGAACAACCCCGATAACGATACCATCATTTTCTTCGACACGCCCGGCTCCGATCATTTCCAGGCCAACGCTGGAACACAAGTCCACCAACTGCTGACCGCGACCGGCCTCGTGTGCACCGCCCAGAATTTCCCCGGGCTGCTCGTCCGTTCGGTCTATGCCGGTGGCACCGATACCGCCAGTTTCACGGACTCCAGCCAGAATGACAAGTTCGTGGCCCGGCCGGGCAAGACGGAACTCTATTGCCTCATCGAGGGAAGCCAGTTCGATATCACCGTCCGGGATTTCGACGTGGCAGTTACCGATTTCGCTAACGGCGGCATCGACAATGTCCGGTTCACCGATTCCGCCCGCAGCGACCATTTCTCCGGGAGTCCCACCCGGTCCTCCTTCTCGGGCATCGGTTTCGCCTACACGGTCGATCAGGCCGAACAGGTCTCGGTCACGTCTCTGTACAGCAACGACTTCGACACCGCCCAGATCTACGACTCCGCCGCGAACGATGTCCTCCAAGGCGATTACAGCAGCGAAAGCAGGCCGACGGCGCGGTTGTGGACTCCCGACACGTCCGGCCAGTTGCTTTACCAGTTGGTCGATGTCGAAAACATTGACGCCTATGGAACCACGGGGCTCAACAGGGCGTATGTCGACGGCATCGACTTCATACAACTCCACGGATTGTGGAACGTCAATGCCGTACCGGTCGTTCAGGATGACAACTACTCTGTCGACGAGGATGCCTCGCTGGCAATCGACGCGGCGGCAGGCATCCTGGCGAACGACAGCGACGCCGACGGTCAGACCATCACTGCCGCGCTCGTCGCTGCTCCCGCTCACGGCAGTCTGACGCTCAATTCGAATGGCTCTTTCAGCTACACGCCGGCCGCCAACTTCTGGGGTACTGACACGTTCACGTACGTTGCCAATGACGGATTTACCAACTCGGTGCAGGCGACCGTGACGATCACCGTCAACCCGGTCAATGACGGGCTGCCCGTAGCGGCCGACGATGCCCATTCCCTCGATGAAGATGGCGTGTTGGCCGTCGATGCCGCCAGCGGTGTCCTCAGCAACGACACCGACGTCGATGGCGACTCGCTCACGGCAACGCTTGTGTCGGGCCCGGCCCACGGCAACCTCGCGCTGAGTGCCGACGGCTCCTTCACCTACACGCCGGACACCGATTTTCACGGCAGCGACTTGTTCACCTATGTCGCCGGCGACGGAACTGGTGACTCCGCGGCAGCGACCGTCACGATCACGGTCAATTCCATCAACGACGCGCCAGTCGCGGGGGATGATTCCCATGCGGTCGATGAAGATGGCCTCTTGACCGTCGACGCCGCCAGCGGTGTTCTCGGCAACGACAGCGACGTAGACGGCGACCCGCTCGGCGCATCGCTTGTCTCAGGCCCCGCCCACGGTGTCCTGACGCTCAATCCGGACGGCTCCTTCACGTATACACCGGAGGCCGACTTCCACGGCAGCGACTCGTTCACGTATGTTGCCAACGACGGGGCTGCCGACTCGGCGACAGCCACCGTCACGATCACGGTCAATTCCATCAACGACGCACCAGTCGCGGGGGATGATT
>CAYSCH010000413.1:0-5452 GCA_964429355.1 uncultured Planctomycetaceae bacterium
GTGTGAGCTTGTCGGTCATGGTGGTGACCTTGAGCTTAAGGGCCAACCTGGTCAGCAGGGCCGCCTTGTCGGTGCCGAGTTTGGCCATGGCGCGAGCCTTGTGGTTATCGATTGTACTTGGTGCCAGCTTGAGGATCCTGGCCGACTCGTGGACGGTGCAGCCGAGGCTGGCGAGGCGGACGATTTCTTTTTCTCTGGGTGTGAGACCGGATGCCATGGTGTAGCTCCCTGTAGAAAATAGGTGGTCAGGACTTGTCAGTAGGTTAATATACCACTCGAGGGGGCTCGGTTCAAGAACCTCAGTCTCCCATCCACCTCCGTCTGGTCGAATCAGCCGCGGCGATGACGGCCAGGGAAGTGCGTCGAGATTACTGCTCGGAGACGTGAAACGCGACCCCGGTATCAAGAGCCCGGCACAAGCCCGCGGCCACCAGCACTCCCTTGTGATGGCCCTTTCTTCGCCATTGCTGCCCTTTGTGCTCGCACTAGTCCCGTCCATTCCAACCGATTATCACATGGTGATGCTCGAAAAACCGCGCAAATGTTCCCCGGCCCAAAGCTTGAAATCCCGATTTGACGTCTTGATCGAGACAGATTGGTACGACGCCCGTGGTAAGTACGGTGCGAGGGTGCACTCTGGCATGGCTTCGCTGAAACGGCAGCTTGTGGTGCAAAGAAGCTTCCGGTGGGACAGAGATGGCAATGAGAGGTTGGTATTCTGACGTCTTCTGGGCCTCTTAATTCCGCCTATCCACCCGAAATACCCGCAAACCGAGCCCAGTCTACCAAGTTGTGGGGCGATTTTGGGCAATTGCTTGAGCGAGTCCTCGCAACGCTCTACGATAGAGCTTCGTTACCCCACCTCGCGGAAGCTTCGCACCGATTGGCCGGGAACGATTTGTCCGGAGATTACCAAGAGGCCGCGCCCCCGAGGACCATTCGGCGGTCCGCCGCACTGGTATCGTCGCCGGACCGAAACGAAACAGGAACCCAGAATGGCCAACCCCTTCTTCGAGCATCCGATTCTGAACTCCCCCTACGAGTGCCCCGAGCGCCATTGGGAACTGGATGACCAAGGGCAGCCCACTCAGCGGATCATCGAGACCCGTCGCCGTGCCGAGTTCATCACGCCTATCCCGAAGCCGAAGAAGCGAACAGGCGACTCGGGCGCCCAGAAGACCTTCGTGTTTGATGAGGGAAAGGGTTTGTCGACGGCTGAGCAGCAGTACGACCCCACCTCGATCATCAACGAGGTTCGGAGCCAGGTCAATCTGTGGCGGGCCTGGCCCAATCCGCGGCAGTGGCAGGTCACTCCCGAGACGGCTCGACTCCTCCAGCACTGGCGGCATCACGACTTCAGCGGCTTCCGCCCGTTCTTCTGCCAGGTGGAGGCGATGGAAACGGCGATCTGGCTGATGGAGGTCGCACCGCAGTCCAAAACCGGCAAGCGGCTCCTCGAGCAACTGGCGGCGGCCAGCCGAGAGGCCAATCCGGACCTTCTCCGCCTCGCGCTGAAGTTGGCCACCGGCGCCGGCAAGACGACCGTGATGGCGATGCTCATCGCCTGGCAGACGATCAACGCCGTCCGTCACTCCGGCAGCAAGCACTTCACTCGCGGTTTCCTGGTGGTCGCGCCCGGGCTGACCATCAAGGACCGACTCCGCGTGTTGCAGCCCAATGATCCCGACAGCTACTACGCCAGCCGCGAACTGGTGCCCAGCGACATGCTCGACGACCTGAAGCGTGCGAAGATCGTCATCACCAACTACCACGCGTTCAAGCTCCGCGAACGCATCGAGCTGTCCAAGGGTGGCCGTTCGCTGCTTCAGGGTCGGGGCGAAGAGCTGAATACCCTCGAAACCGAGGGGCAGATGCTCCAGCGAGTGATGCCCGACCTGATGGGCATGAAGCACATTCTCGTCCTCAACGACGAAGCCCACCACTGTTACCGCGAAAAACCGAAGGAACCCGACGATGAGGATCTGAAAGGCGACGAGCGGAAGGAGGCCGACAAGAACAACGAGGCCGCGCGGTTGTGGATTTCCGGTCTTGAGGCCGTCAACCGCAAGCTGGGCCTTACTCGCGTGATGGATCTTTCGGCCACGCCGTTCTTCCTGCGCGGTTCCGGCTATGCCGAAGGCACCCTGTTTCCGTGGACAGTCTGCGATTTTTCACTCATGGACGCCATCGAGTGCGGCATTGTCAAGCTGCCCCGTGTGCCCGTTGCCGAGAACATCCCCGGCAACGAGATGCCCATGTACCGCGACCTCTGGGAGAATATCCGCAAGGACATGCCGAAGAAAGGCCGCAGCAAGGGCGGTCGTCTTGACCCGCTCAAGCTGCCTGCGCGGCTCCAAACCGCCTTGCAGGCCCTGTACGGGCACTACGAGAAGACTTTCAAGCTCTGGGAAGAACATGGCATCGCGGTGCCCCCCTGTTTCATCATCGTCTGCCAGAACACCGCGATTTCCAAGCTGGTTTACGATTTCGTCTCCGGTTTCCACCGGGAGAACGAAGATGGCACGGATACCTTGGAGAACGGGCGGCTTGCCCTGTTCCGCAACTTCGACGAAACCACCGGCAACCCGCTGGCTCGCCCCAACACCCTCTTGATCGACAGCGAGCAACTCGAAGCGGGCGACGCCCTCGACGACAACTTCCGCACGATGGCGGCCGATGAAATCGAGCGATTCCGCCGCGAGATCGTCGAACGCACGGGCGACGCGCGGGCCGGCGAGAAGCTCACCGACCAGGAACTGCTCCGCGAGGTCATGAATACGGTCGGCAAGCCGGGGCAGTTGGGTGGCTCTATTCGATGCGTGGTTTCCGTTTCGATGCTCACGGAAGGTTGGGATGCCAATACGGTGACCCATGTGCTGGGCATCCGCGCCTTTGGCACGCAGCTCCTTTGCGAGCAGGTGATCGGCCGGGCCCTCCGCCGGCAGTCCTACGATCTGAATGAAGAGCGCTTGTTCAACGTGGAATACGCCGACGTTTTTGGAATCCCCTTCGATTTCACGGCCAAGCCAGTCGTCGCGCCGCCGCAACCGCCGCGAGAAACGATCCAGGTCAAAGCGGTGCGACCCGATCGCGACGCCCTCGAGATCCGCTTCCCCCGCGTCGAAGGCTATCGGGTCGAACTCCCCGAGGAACGGCTCAATGCCGAGTTCAACGCCGATTCGGTTCTGGAACTCACGCCCGACCTCGTTGGCCCGACCATTACACGCAACTCGGGTATTATCGGCGAGGCCGTCGACCTCAGCCTGGACCATCTCGGCGACATGCGGCGCTCGACATTGCTGTTCCACGTCACCCAGCATCTCTTGTACACCCAATGGCGGGATCCGGGCAACGAGCCGAAGCTCCACCTCTTCGGCCCGCTCAAGCGGATCACGAAGCAGTGGCTCGACACTTGCCTTGTCTGCAAGGGCGATACCTATCCTGCCCTGCTGATGTACAAAGAACTGGCCGACATGGCCTGCAACCGGATCACCGCAGCCATCACACGGCAATTCGAGAAAGAACGCCCCATCAAGGCTATGCTCGATGCGTACAACCCCACCGGCTCGACCTCCCATGTCCGTTTCACGACTTCCAGAACGCTCAGGTGGGAAACCAGTGCGGACCGTTGCCACGTCAACTGGGTGATTTTGGACAGCGAGTGGGAAGCGGAGTTCTGCCGTGTGGCCGAGTCGCATCCCCAGGTCCGGGCCTATGTGAAGAACCACAACCTGGGCCTCGAGGTTCCCTACCGCTACGGATCGGAGAGCCGCAAGTACCTCCCCGATTTCATCGTGCTCGTCGACGACGGCCATGGAGACGACGACCTGCTGCACCTGATCGTCGAAATCAAGGGCTATCGCCGCGAAGACGCCAAAGAGAAGAAATCCACCATGGACACTTACTGGGTGCCCGGCGTGAATAACCTTGGAAGGTACGGGCGATGGGCCTTTGCCGAGTTCTGCGACGTTTACGAGATTCAGTCGGATTTCGAGGCCAGGGTGGAGGGTAAGTTCGACGAAATGATTGCAGCCTGCACGTCCCCTGATAGTAGGATCTCGCATTCGACGGGGAGCAACGGATGAAGTCCAAATTGACTCAGACACTGACCAGCACGTTCGAGGCCCACGCCCAGCAGACGGAAAACGGCATCGGATACTGGTTCGCCCGCCACCTTAAGCTTCAGCACCTGCTGGGCTACACAAGTGAGACAACTTCCTGAACGCGATTTCCAAGCCGAAAACCGCCTGTGAGGTATCCGAACAAGAGGTCCTGGACCATTTTGCCGACGTCGGGAAAATGGTCGACCTGAAAACCCGACGCGTAAGCGAGGCCCCGCCGCAGTATTCCGACGCATGGGCGATCACCCCTGGAAACCCGACGCGTAAGCGAGGCCCCCACACAGTACTCCTACGCATAAGCGAGGCCCCCACAGTATTCCGAAGCATATCCGACTCCTACCGCTCATGGACGACCCGATCGCATTCTTCCTGACATGGCCCACCTATGGCACGTGGCTCCCGGGCGATCCGCGCGGCTGGGTCGAGTATCGTCATGGCTGGAAGCTCCCTGATCCGATCCGGTACCTCGAAGCTCAGGCCAGGATGAAGGAAGATGCATGTTTGTTGTCCTCAAGTGAACGGGAAATTGTCGAAGCACAGATCGCTGAAACGTGCGGCTATCGAGGCTGGCTGCTCCACGCCGTCAATTGTCGATCCAATCACATGCACCTGGTCATTAGTGCTGCCAACACGAGGCCGAAGAAGATCCGCATCGACATCAAAGCCTGGTGTACCCGTCGGCTCAAGGAAAGATCGAACCCAGATCGGGAAGAGTGGTGGGCCGAGCGCGGCAGTCAGCGTTACGTGTTCGACGAAGACAGTCTCGCCGAAGTCATGCAGTACGTTACCGAAGGCCAGAACCCAAAATATCAGGACAAGAGAAGACCCGACGCGTAAGCGAGGCGCCTGAAAACCCGATGCGTAAGCGAGGCCCCACCGCAGTATCCCGACGCGTAGGCGAGGCCCCGCCACAGTATCCCGACGCATGAGCGAGGCCCCCCGCACCATTCCGACGCGTAAGCGACCACCCATGGAAACCCGACGCATGAGCGAGGCGCATGGAAACCCCACTCGCAAGCGAGGCATGTTGCTCGCTCAAACGTGTGGGCGAAGGGGAAAAGATCCTCGCTCACATGTATACCCGAACGGAGCTGATCCTCGCTTACGCGTCGGGTCTTTATGGCTCCTCGCACATGCGTGTGGGCGAGGGGAAGAGGATCCTCGCTTACGCGTCGGGTTTCGATGGTTGTTGGCGTATGCGAGTATACTACCGGAGTTGGACCTCGCTTACGCGTCGGGTTTTTACGGCTCCTCGCTCATGTGTGTGGGCGAGGGGAAGAAGATCCTCGCTTACGCGTCGGGTTTTGATAGAGATTCCCCGAACTGCAAGG
>CAYSCH010000413.1:5462-8092 GCA_964429355.1 uncultured Planctomycetaceae bacterium
ATGGCCAAGAAGAAAGCCGTTCCCAAGAAGACCGTCGAGACCCTCAAGCACGAGGCCGACAAGCGGAAGAACATCCCCACCGCCGAATATCAGTCGGTCGTGAAGGAGGAGCATCAGAACCCAATCCGCGTGGCCTACGAGCGCCGCAACCGCGATCTCGACCCGCAGCTCGTCTGGCGGGGGAAGGACGAGCAGGACTGGAGCGACCTGGTGGTCCACGCCCCGCCGCTCTACATCCAGGAGAAGGTCCATCCCAAGGTGCTGATCGACGACCTCTTGCGCCGCAGCAAAAAGGCCCAGCGGGCGGCCGATCCCCAGGGCCTGCTGTTCCAGGACCTCTATTCCGACTTCAACGGCATGCCCGACGGCGTCGACAAGACCGACTTCTACCAGCACGACCAGAACTGGTCGAACCGTATGATCCTGGGCGACTCGCTCCAGGTGATGGCCAGCCTCGCCGAGCGCGAAGGCCTGCGGGGCAAGGTTCAGTGCATCTACATCGACCCGCCCTACGGGATCAAGTTCAACAGCAACTTCCAGTGGTCGACCACCAGCCGCGACGTGAAAGACGGCAAGGCCGACCACATCACCCGCGAACCGGAACAGGTCAAAGCCTTTCGTGATACGTGGCGCGACGGTATCCACAGCTACCTCACGTATCTTCGCGACCGGCTTACCGTTGCGCGCGATCTGCTCGCAGATTCCGGCTCCATCTTCGTGCAGATTGGCGATGAGAATGTCCACCGAATACGCACACTAATGGATGAAGTTTTTGGGGAACGCAATTTCGTTTCACTCGTCACCGTGGCCAAGACAACCTCATCCACTAACGATTATATCTCCGGTGTTGCTGACTATCTGGTCTGGTTTGCCAAGGACGCTCAAAGAACCAAATACCGGACGCCCTATTTTGAGAAGGCTGTCGGTGAGGATGGGGCCAGCCATTACACCCGAGTCCTTGGTGAGGACGGGACATACCGCGCTGCTACGAAGGAAGAAAAGCTCGGAGTGGCAAAGCTAGTGGGCGGTGAGGTATTCTTTACCACTTCCGACCTCCAATCAGCAAGTATGGGTAGAGAGAAGGGTGAAGGGGCCGCATCATGGTTTCCAGTGGAGGCCGAGGGCCGCACGTTTCGGCCAACCATGCAGACCCGCTGGAAGACCAGTGAGCAGGGAATGAAACGCCTGCAGTATGCAGGACGAGTGTTGGTTCAGAAGCAAACGATTCGCTATCGTCGACGACTTGACGATTTTGCCGCGTACGCATTGAACAATATCTGGGGCGACCTTGGCGGAGCGACAGATAAGTCCTACGTAGTTGAAACGTCTCCGAGATTGGTTGCTCGATGTGTTCTGATGACAACCGACCCCGGGGATCTCGTCCTCGACCCGACCTGCGGGAGCGGCACCACCGCGACCGTTGCCGAGCAATGGGGCCGCCGCTGGATCACCATTGACACTTCGCGAGTGGCCTTGGCGCTTGCTCGCTCGCGCATCATGAGCGCTCGCTATCCCTATTATCTGCTTGCAGATTCTCGTGACGGCCAGATCAAGGAAGCAGAGGTTACTCGCACTGCCCCGAGCACCGCCACGACGCACGGCAATATCCGCCACGGTTTCGTCTACGAGCGAGTTCCGCGTATCACCCTCAAGAGGATTGTCGACAACGCCGAGATCGACGTCATCTGGGAGAAATGGCAGCCGACCGTCGGCGACGCCCTCAAACGCCTCAATACGGCCCTCCGCGGCCACAAGACGCCCTACCGCGTCGCAATGGGCGGACGGCAAGGCAAGGACGTGAAGTTTGATACGGCGGACAGCGCCACGTTCAAGATGCCCAGCGGCGAAGTCGTGCCCGCCTTCGCCCTGGTCGAATGGGAGGTGCCCCGGGAGCCCTGCGACGACTGGCCCAAGAAGGCCCACAAGCCCTTGGCCGATTTCTGGGATGCCCGCATTGCGCGGCAGAAGGAGATTGACGCTTCGATCGCGGCCAAGGCTGAATTCGAGTACCTCTACGACAAGCCCTTCGAAGACAAGAAGAAGGTTCGTGTGGCCGGCCCCTTCACCGTCGAGAGCCTCAGCCCCCACCGCACCCTCGGCGTCGACGAGAACGATGAGCTGATCGACCCGCTGAAACGCAGGCTGGGCAGCACGGATCGCGACGCCGGTCAGAGCTTCGAGCAGATGATCCTCGAAAATCTCAAGACGGCCGGAGTCCAGCAGGCCCACAAGGAAGACCGGATCACCTTCACCGCCCTCACCCCCTGGCCCGGCGATCTGGTCTGCGCCGAGGGTACCTACCAGGTGGGGGAGACCGACAAGCGAGCCGCGATCTTCATCGGCCCCGAGTTCGGCACCGTTCAGCGTGCCGACCTGGTCGCCGCCGCTCGTGAGGCGGGCGACGGCGGCTTCGACGTGCTGATTGCCTGCGCCTTCAACTACGAGGCCCACGCCACCGAGTTCAGCAAGCTCGGCCGTATCCCCGTCCTCAAAGCCCGCATGAACGCCGACCTCCACATGGCCGCCGACCTCAAGGCCACCGGCAAGGGCAACCTGTTCGTGATCTTCGGCGAGCCCGATATCGACGTCCTGCCCGAGAAAGACGCCAAGCTGCGGGTGAAGATCAACGG
>CAYSCH010000414.1:0-8089 GCA_964429355.1 uncultured Planctomycetaceae bacterium
GCCCAGCGAGTCCCAAAAACTCGTCTCAGGAATCAAAGTCCCGAGAACTCGTGAGAATGGGGCGCGAATGAGACACTCCCGAACGCGAACCACCCCCCAGTCGGGCTAACTCCTGTTCTTGTTGCGGAGCGAACAGGCCGCTTGCCAACGATATTGATCTCGCTTCACCCTGGTCCGAAATTCGCGAAGAATAGACGCCATAAAGTTGAAGTACGTCAAGGACTCGCGCCACTGGTCGGGCGTGCGGACGCCGCCTTCGGCTGAACGAAGTACTCGCCTCGCGGCAGCGCGTAGTCCTCGGGAGCCGGCCACGTATCGACCTTCCAGGGGACGCCAGCCTCGTCGCAGTAGTGCACGAATCGGCTGTCGGCGAGAGCGGCGGTGCTGCAAAATCCCAAACCCAGAAACCTGGGATCATTTCGGCCTATGCCCGACACTCGCAGGGCCTCTCTACAGGCTTCGTGGCAGTTTCTTTTCGTATCAGCTCGGGGTTTTCGACGACGAACGAGTCGGTTTGTGCAATAGCGGCGGCCAATGCCAGCGGCCCGTAGAACACATTGCGAATCAGGATGCATCCGGTAGCTGGTAATCGGTGTGGCAGACCGCCCAAGCGTTGCCGGTCGGTTGCGGGCGCACGCCAACCGGTACGAGAAGTCGTGAGATCACGAAGCCCGCCAGTCCTGCGCCAGCCGATCCGTCGTGCCCTGTGGACCACGTAGGAAGCCGCGCTGGCGCTGTTTGCTTGCATTCGTACTTGCAAAGCGATACTCTGCAGCGATGGGCTGTTCCCTTACCTGAGTCGCTCTCGAGGTTCTGACATGATACCAGCCAAGTCCGCGTTCCGTTGTTGCTCCTTCTTCCTTGCCTTGATGGTTCTGGCGAGCGAGCCCGTGCCGGCCGACGGGCTGCGCCTGGGCACCGCCGTCGTCAAGATCACGCCGCCGCTGGGAATTCCCCTGGCCGGCTACTACAGCCCGCGGGGAAGCGAGGGAGTGCTTGAGGACCTGTACGCGAAGGTCGTCGTTCTCGACGACGGCCGGACCCAGGCCGCCTTGGTCGTGTGCGATCTGATCACCGTGCCCCGCCACACGGTGCTCGAAGCCCGGAAGCTGATCGAGCAGCAGACCAAGATACCCGGCAGCCACGTGATGATCTCGGCCACCCACACGCACACCGGTCCGGTGTTGGCCCGGGAAGCGGCCCGCGATGACTCCGACGGGGGGAGCGGCGACCTGGCGAAGAAGTATACCGCGGAATTGCCGGCCATGATTGCCCAGGGCGTGGCGGAAGCGAGCGGGCGGCTCGTCGAGGTGCGAACGTCCTTCGCCCGTGGCCACGAAGACCGCATGGCGTTCACTCGCCGGTTCTGGATGAAAGACGGCACGGTGGGGTGGAACCCGGGCAAGAACAACCCGAACATCATCCGGCCGGTCAGTCCCATCGATCCGGAGGTTGGCGTGGTCTACTTTGAGACCGCCGAAGGCAAGCCCGCCCTGACCTACGTCAACTACGCCATGCACCCCGACACGACCGGCGGATTGAAACTGTGGCCGGATTATCCCGGAGTCCTCGCGCGGCGGCTCGCGGAGGTGAAGGGGGCCGAGATGCTCACGATCTTCGCCAACGGTGCCTGCGGCAATTTGAATCATATCAACGTCCAGTGGTCCGATCGCCAGCATGGTCAGGAAGAGGCGATCCGCCTGGGAACGATCCTGGCCGGCGATGTGCTGAAGGCATACATGGACCTCCGGCCGGCCACCGACGGGGCCCTGCAAGTCCGTAGCGAGGTTCTCTCCCTCCCGCTCGCCCCCGTGACCGAGAAGGATATCGCGGAAGCACACGAGGTGGTCAAACGCGGCGCCGAGGCGAAGTTCATGGAACAGGTGCAGGCGTACAAGGTGCTCGACGTCGCTGTCAGGGAGGGCAAGCCCTGGGAATCGGAAGTTCAGGTGATCACGCTGGGCCGGGACCTGGCCTGGGTCGCGCTGGGCGGCGAGGTGTTCGTTGAACTGGGTCTGAGCATCAAGGCCGCTTCCCCGTTCCAGCAGACGCACGTCATTGAACTGGCCAACGGTTCGTTCAGCTACATTCCCAACCGTTCCGCCTACGCGGAGGGAAACTACGAGGTCGTCAGTGCCCGTTGCGCGGAAGGTTCCGGCGAGATGATGGTCACGGCGGCGATCCGCATGCTGTCCGAATTGGCGTCCGCACCCGGCGAGGCAGCCACGCCCAAGGAAATCATCGAGCCGCCCCATTAGCCCTCGCTCAACCGTCAAGGACTTCTCGCATTCTGCAAGATTCCCTTACCCACGATTGCGTCAGTGGCCATCGAGAGCTCGTTCGCCTTGCGCAGTAAGCTGTCGCTTGGATATCGCCGCCGCCGAGTGGACTGACTTCGTTGCGAACTACGAGCCCGATTACAGCGATTCCCCCGCCCACCTTCCCCCCTGATACAGAGCGTATCACCCAGCCACTTCGTGTCACGCAGGACGGCAAGGCGATTGGCTAAACAATCGTCGGCCTATCCGAGGTGACACGTATTGTTTTTCGCGAAGGACAAGATGAACGTCGAGCTTCGCGGTGCTCGCGGCTGTGAGGTGCCGGTGACCCGCTGAACTTGAGCTGATGCATGAGAGGCTGAATTGTGACAAACCGGATACGACCAAGGGTACTGTTTCCAGCTTTGCTTTTAGCCTGTCTCGCGGCGAACATCGCCATTGGTGGTGTTACCGTAGGACGGGTCGATGTTGAACCGAGTGGCGGCAGCGTCGCAGAGAGACCGGCGGCTGGAATCGCGGCGGAGAGCCCCGGAGCCGGGTTGGTTGTCTCCGGAGAAAACTGCGGTGACTGGGGACTGGGTGTCGGCGCCACGAAGGACGCGCCGAAGGGAATAGGCATGTTCCAGGCACACGGGGTCTTGATGGCAAGCCTTTCTGAATGTCTCCCCAAAGACAATCGCGGCGGCTTGGAGGTAACCGGCGCAACCACATCGACATCCGGCAACTCTTTGAACGGCGCGACGTGGGTTGCCGGCTTCACCGCGGCCGGCAACGGCGCTGAGGCCAACTACGACTTCGGCTTTGCCTACTTCCCGTTCGCGGATGGCTGGATCGGAGGACATCTGGCGCCCAAAGGTGAGCAGATTCTGGCCTCGGGGAATCTGCCGCCGGGAACGACGGTCTCGCTCGCAGAACGAGCCCGTTCCGGCGAGATTGTTCTGAAGATGCCGGGCATCGACAGTTGCGAAGACGGGATGCTCTTCACCATCGCGGCAGCAAACGGTGACAACGTGACGGCTGTGGGACCGCTGGAGGATGGCAGTGGGTGGCACATTCGAAACGCGGACGAGAGCCAGGATTTCAAGAACGAGGAACACTGCAATCTCAGTTTCGTCTACCTCCCCTATGCGGCGCCAGGGCTCATCGGCGGGTGGGTTGCAGAGGACGGCCATGTTTTGAACGGGTGTGGTTCTTTCGGTGTTCTGCACCCGGCGGCAGGCCGCTATGAAATCCTCATTCCAGGGAGAACCGGAGAAGACGGAATCCTGCTTGTCGAGGTGGCCAAGATCGCCGCCGAAGGTGTCGAAGACAATGTCGTTGCGTGGGATTACTCACCGGATGCGTGCGACGGCCAAGGCGGGTTCGTGGTTGAGTCCTACGACCAACCGGACTTCAGTGACCAGGACGTGATGTTCTACTTCGCATTCATCCCCTTTGCCAATTCGCTGAGTCCCAAAGCCGATCCGGCTGATAGTGTGTCGGCGTTCATCTGCCGCGATAACTGGGCTGACAGTATGGTTGCCGCCCGGGACTTGACCGCAGCCCAAGCGGGTGAAACTGACGGGTTCAAGCCGTTTTTCAGCGGCATCCGGCGTCCGGGCGACAAGCCTGTACCTGTAAACATTGCGGTGACCGGGCTGCAGCAGTTGTGGCTCATCGTGGATGCCGTCGACGGCAACAGCGACGACGAAGCACAGTGGTTGCACCCGGCGTTGGTGATGGCGGATGGCATCCGTCGCCCCCTTAGCGAACAGACCCCCACGTTGGTCAGGGTAGGGAAAGGGGAACTGCGGAAAGATGACGACAACCTCTCGGTCCATGCCTCCAGTCTGCTCTGCTATGAGGTACCTGACGCTGCAGTTCGCTTCGAGGCCCAGGCCGGGCTCCGTGTCGGCGCGGGCGGAAAGGCATCCGTGGCGTTCAGTGTTGTTGATCGCCATGACCGGAAGCCGCTTTGGCGCGGGGAAATCTGTCCTGCCCTGAAAGAGAAGTACCCGGAGCACATGGCCCGTCTGACTCGGCACGCGGAGGCTGCAACAGGGCTTCGGTGGTTCGATCCGCGAACATGTGAGCCTGTATTGAAGTGCGGTCTCCAGCAGATGGAAGAGGAGCTAGGCGGACTCATTGCGATTCTGAAGACCGACGGCAACGATCCCACCTCACTGCTGCGGCGCTATGACGAGTGTGTCCGGCTGCTGGAACGCATGACGGGGTTGAGGGAGCAGTTCTGGCAGACATCGCCGGCATTGAGTCGGATCATGGACTATCCCGAGTTGACGGTCAACGGATTACGGGCCAAGCTTGCTCGCATCCGTGACAATGCTCCGGCACTGGAGGCCGAAGTAGTTTGCCACGAAACCGAGCTCCAGGCATGCGAGGCGATGTGCACCGAGGTCCTGCAGACAGCATTGGCCGGGAATGCCGATGCTTTGGAAAGGCTGTCGACCATCGCTGACCGCCTCAACAACCTGGCTGCGTGGGTCGACCGAAGCTCCGGCTGGACCACCTTCAGGGGCGACAATCGCCGCACAGGTGTGAGCCGGGAGGCCTTGGCACTGCCGTTGGCCGTTGTCTGGGAACACCAGCCGTCGACACCACCCGCTCCTGCGTGGCCGCTTCCTCGCACGAACAATCCCGCTCCCACTCCGGAACACTTGGACCTCCAACCAACCCTTACCTACGATTGGGCACACCACGTTGTCACCACCGATGGGCGCGTGTTCTACGCATCTTCCGGCGATGATTCCGTGGTCTGTCTCAACGCCATCGACGGCTCCGAACGTTGGCGTTTCATCGCTGAAGGTCCGTTCCGCACGGTGCCGATTCTAAGCCGCGATCGGATCTACGCTGGCTCGGATGACGGATGGTTCTACTGCCTGAATGCCGAGGACGGGGCCGTCGTCTGGCGCAATCGGGCAGGAGCGGGCGACATGCGCCTTCCCGGCAACGGCCGAATGATTTCACAGTGGCCGGTGAGGTCAGCCATCTGCATCGACCCTGGCGTGGTGATCTTCGGAGCGGGCGTTTTTCCTACCCAGGGAACGCTCCTCCGTGCGGTCAATGCCCAGACGGGAGAGACAACCTGGCAGCAGAACGTCTCATTCCCGCCACAGGGCAGCATGCTCGCGACGTCGAGCCGCTTGTATGTGCCAAGTGGCAGGACACCGTTCTACGCCTTTGACATAGAGACAGGCAAGAGCCTGACAAGCGTCGGCCGCTCTGACTCGTGGGGGCGAGACCTGCCCGGTGGAACACGTGCGGTCGCAATCGGCGACAACATCGCAACCGGTCCGGGCGAGGACGGGATGATCCATCTCTTCGAGAAGGATTCGAACGAGAGCCTGCTGAAAACGCGTGGGCGCGATCTGATCGTGGACGGCCTCAAGTCGTTTGTCCTAATGCCGACCAAGCTGCTTGCCATCGAACGCCAGCAGTACCTGGGACGCCCCGCTCCGGAGCGGCTGTGGGAGGCTCCGTGCCGTGACGGACGCTGCATGATCAAAGCGGGAGACCACATCGTCGTCGGCTGTAACGACGGACTCGACGTGTACACGGCAAGCGACGGCTCCTGCGTCGCTCGCGTCCCGCTTCAGAACGGCGATATCGAAAGCCTCGCGTATCATGCCGGACGGCTTTTCGTGAGTGTACGTGACGGACGGATCCTCTGCTTGACTCACAGCCCTGACGAAAAGCCGAGGTACGCTGTCGCAAGGAAGAAGGAATCCGTGCCGGAGATTCTCTCACCTGCGA
This sequence comes from uncultured Planctomycetaceae bacterium, assembly GCA_964429355.1. GTDB lineage: Bacteria > Planctomycetota > Planctomycetia > Pirellulales > Thermoguttaceae > JAAYAY01. Next base: position 6,030 of record CAYSCH010000414.1, read on the forward strand.
CTACAGCAAGGGCGGAGGCGCTCGTGGCCGCGTCCCAGGTACGCAAGGGCTATGCCCTGGTTCTCGGGGCCAACAACGGCGATCTGGTACGAGGTCTCTTGCAGGTCAGCGAAATGCGAGTCGTCTGCTCCGAAAGCGACGCTTACGACGCAGCCGCGTTGCGGCTCGCATTACACCGGGAGGGGCTGAACGGCCTTCGCTGTGAGGTCCATACCCGGGAAGGCGACCGGTTACCGTACCGCCCGTATCTGTTTAACCTGATCGTCGCCGACAGCGCGTCTCGCGTGCAGGCCACCGAACTCCTCCGCGTCCTTCGCCCATGCGGCGGAGTGCTGCTTGCAGACTCTGCAGACAGCCTGTCAAAGGCTGCGGACGGGATAACCGGCGAGACCTTCGAACCTTCGTTGGAGACCAGTTGCCGATTCGGCTTCCGACGTGGTCTCTTGTCCGGGAGCGGTGCATGGACGCATGGCTACGGTGATCTCGGCAATACGGCCTGCTCCAACGATCGCACTAAGTTTGGACCGATGGATATTCTCTGGTTCGGACGGCCCGGCACGCAGTTCATGCTGGAGCGTCATATCAAGGGGACCTCGCCGCTGGTAGACAATGGGTTGCTGTACGTAACCGGAAACGATTACCTGGCCGGCCTCGATGCCTACAACGGTACGATTCTGTGGGAAAACCATCTCGCAGGCAGCGGCCGCGTAGCCATGTTGAAGGACTGCGGGAACATGGCGACCGCCGACGGACTGCTCTACGTCGCGACCGACAATGAATGCGTCGTCTTCCACGGCCGCACAGGCAGAGAACAGACCCGTTTCCCGGCAGCCCCGCAAGACTCGAAAGCGCACTGGGGATACATCGCCGCAGCCGGAGACCTCCTCATCGGCAGCACGACGATGCCGGACGCCGAACTCAAGCCCGGAAACAGGGAAGACTATGCAACGGTCTGGAAACACTTCAAGCCGGTCGTCGTCAGCACCTCGCTATTCGCTTTGGACCGCAAGACCGGTCGCCGGGTCTGGACGTGGACCCCACCCTCGGGCACGGTCCTGAATCCCACCATCACCATTTTGGACGGCAAGGTGTGTTTCGTTGAAAGCACCAATCCCCCGACTGCTTCGAATGCGAACGGCAAGGTCCCGTTGCAGGCCTTGTTCGAGGGCGGCCCGCGGCTAACGGCCCTTGCCCTGGATACGGGGAAGGTCGCGTGGCAGAGGGAGATGGACCTGAGCACCTTCCACCACGCGATCTACATGTCGGGCAATAACCACGTGCTCGTGCTGACGGGCACCCGACACGATACCGTTGACGAAAAACAGATGATCCAGTACCGACTGATCGGCGTCGACGTCGCAACCGGACACGAACTCTGGCACAACGACAACACCCCCTCGCGCGGACATATCCTGGACGGTGGCCATGGTGAGCAGACCCAACACCCCGCGATCGTTGGGGACATTGTCTATGGCCCCGGTTTCGCAAGGAAATTGCAGGACGGTGCCAAACACGACGGTTGGCTCTGGAACAAGAGTCCGCAGTGTGCCACGCTCTCGGCCTCGGCGCACTACGCGTTCAGTCGCCAGGACGGCAACCCCACAATGGAAGCATTCGATGACGGAAAGGCCCTCAAGCTCACCCGCGTCACTCGCCCCGGGTGTTGGATCAACACGATTCCGGCAGGCGGCATCGTTCTCATTCCCGAGGCCAGCTCCGGCTGCACCTGTGGGTATTCCGTGCGAACGTCCCTCGCATTGTGCCCGCGCCTGGAAGAGGAGTGACCAATCGAAATTTGGGTCCGACCCGAAAGTCACGCATGGTGCATAGTGCTCCAAACCTCTCGACCAGGCCCAGCCAGCAAACCGCCGGCTGCCTTCACGGCCGCCCAGGGGCAGTATCTGGCTAATATCGATCTGTATCGCAGGAAAACCAATAGAGAGAGACCCGAAGATGTAAAAACTCGCTCCTGCCGACCAGGCCGCCCCCACATCATGGGGCTATTGGGTGGTGCCCGACCTCCCGCTGGCCGAAAGGCAATCCTCAAGTCATATACCACC
>CAYSCH010000415.1:0-6145 GCA_964429355.1 uncultured Planctomycetaceae bacterium
CGCTGGGCACGTCGATCGGCTGCGCCCCGATCTGGCCGGATACGGAGGGCAAGAGAGTCTTTGCTTACCTCAAACCGACCAAGGCGATTCCGGTGGTCTTGAGAGCCCTGGAGGAACAGGAGTTCTGCTCGCTGGTCTACGTGGAACGAGCACCCTTCCGGCTCAAGGCCTACTACGAATCGGCCCGGCTCCGGTTCGCCCCAGGGCCGGTGGACCTGGAGGCCGTCGGGCGGCAGTGCGACCTGGCGATCCTCAACGGGGGGCACGGTTCAACGGCGTCGCTGCTGCTCGCGGGGCGTCCGATCCTGCAGGTCCCGAACAACCTGGAACAGGCGCTGACGGGCATGGCGGTCGAGCGCATGGAGGCGGGGCTGTGCGTCGACCCGGAGCGACTCCAGGAAGCTCCTGGCAAACTTCGAGCCCTGCTCGCCAACGACAAGTTCAAGGCCGGTTCTGCACGGTTTGCTGAAAACCATAGCGACTTCGATCCGGTCGTCCAGATCGAACGGCTAGTCAAGCGGGTGTGTGAATTGGCAGGATCCGTTCGCCCCTTACGAGGCGAGTCTGGGGCCGATGCGGCCGGGAAGACTACGGAGATTGCCGATTCGCCGTGGGGCCCGCGATCGGACGAATCGCCGACACGAACCCTCGCTACCCTGGCGGTGCCGACGGATCTGGCGGCCGTCTCCGTCTTTTTCAATCCTGTCGGTTACCGTTCGACGGTCGAGAACTTCCGCAGGTACTATCGCAGTATGCGGGAGCAGGGGATCGAGCTGCACGCGGTCGAGATTGCGTTTGGCAACGGGCCCTTTCATCTGGCCGACCTGCCGGGAGTGCAGCAAGTCCGCACGTCCGACGTGATGTGGCAACTGGAGCGGATGATCAATCACACGATCGCCGGCCTGGCGGACCGTTTTACCAAGGTGATTTGGATCGACACGGACGTGTTCTTTGAGAATCCCAACTGGTTTCGCGACACTTCCGAGGCTCTCGATCAGCATTTGGTCGTTCAGGCGTTTCACGATGCGGTCTGGCTGAAAGCCGACGGCGGAGAATTGCGGCGACGGCAGGGGATGGTCTCGGCCATGCGAGACTATCCCGAACGCTTGGGGGACCCGACGAAGATGCATCCTGGGTTTGCATGGGCTGCCCGCCGCGAACTGATTGCCAAACACGGCCTCCCCGATTTCTGTTTGGTGGGCGGCAATGACCGAGTCTTCGCCAACGCCATCTACAATCTCGAATGGGCGGAAGAAATGTCCTACTTTCCTATGGGGCTGCAGCGACGAATTCGAGCATGGAAGACGGGCTTCGCCGCCGACGTGGACGCCCGTGCCACCTGGATCGACGGAACCGTTTACCATCTCTGGCACGGCGAACTCGTCAATCGCCAGTATAAGGTGAGAAACATACCGCTTCTGAACTACAATTACGACCCGGCCGTCGACGTCAAGATCGGTGCCGACGGAGCATGGCATTGGAACACCGACAAACCGGGACTCCACGAGGAAATCCGAGCCTACTTCCATACGAGGCGCAGCGACGGGTAGGGAGCAACAGGTATGGCAACGCTCATCTCACTGTGCACGACGATTCGCAATCGCCGAAGCCAGTTCCAGGCAACGTTCTGCGATAACCTGAACGCACTCTCGCCGTGTCAGAACGTTGAATGGATCATTCTCGACTATGGCTCCAGCCAGAACGAGTTTGAGCTGTATCGCAAAGCGCATCCGCCGAGCTGGGTCCACTGGGTCCGGATGGAGGCCGCCTATTGGCACGTTTCCCGGGCGAAGAACGCAGCCGTTCACGCGTCCACCGGCGACATCGTCATGAATTTCGACGTGGACCAACGGTTGAGGAACGCGATCGCCGCGGCCCAGAATGCCGGCGAGCAAATCCTTGTCCACAATTGGTCAGGCGTCTTCCGAGACGGAACATGCGGGCGGATTGCCTGTTCACGCCGCGTGTTTGACGGTCTTGGCGGCTATGACGAAGACTTCCTGCCATGCGGCTATGATGACCTCGATCTGATCGCTCGTGCGGCCGCTTCGGGCATCAAGATCGCGAAGATTGACTGCGGCCCAAATGGGGCGATCCCTAATACGACGGAAGAGGCCACTTCCGATTGTTACGTCAGAGGTGTCACCTGGACGGCAATGGAGAAGGCAAATCACGTCCGTTCCAACTGGAATATCGGCATGGGAATCCTGGTGGCCAACCAGCGGGGGATGCGCTGTTGTTGATATGCAGTCTGAATGGGACAGTGTCGAGACGCGTGATGAACAGGTGCCGACGGCTGTGAAGATCTGCAAAGCGTCCGTCGTGGTTGCAGGAGGATGGCGCCTGGCACTGGGCCACGGACAAGCCGGCACTGCACGAAGAAGTTCGGGAGTACTTTTTCGCGCGGCGGGACGACGGTTAGGCGGAATTATTCCTTGGCTGGTGCGGCCGCTTCGGCAGGTTGTGGTGTCGCTTCCGCGTCGGGCGCTGCGGATGCTTTGGCCGGCTGGTCTGCCGGGGCTGGTTCCTCGGCAGAGCCGGCAGGCGCGGGTTCGGACTTCTCCGTGGCGGCGGGCGTGGCTTTTGCCTCCGGGTCGACCTTGTCGCCGGGGGGGTTCGCCTCAGGAGCCGGTTCGGGCTGCTTGGCTTCCGGAGCGTTTTCGGCTTTCTTCTCACCCGGGGCTTCTGGATCTTCCGGGGCCTTCGAAGGCTTCTCGGATCTGGGCTTGAGTGGCGGTTGGCCGGTCAGTTTTCTGAGCCAACTTGCCCGGATGATATTGCCTTGGGTTTGGGGGACATTGCTATAGAATTCCAGAAGTTCGATGGCCTGCGGTACTTTGCCGGTGGCCTCCGCAAGGCGTGCCAGGTTGTAGGTGGCGCCCGGTTCCCATTTACCTCCCGGATCGGCCTTGAGCACCCGGGTCTTGAGGTAATCCTCGGCGGCTCGGTAGTTGCCGGTCTGGGCGACCATCAAGCCAAGCCAGTAGCTGGCATCGATCTTGATTTGTCGCCAGATCTGCTTCTCGGCGGGGGATATCTCGGCACTGTCGGTGGCGAAGTCCGATTGGCGGGCCTGCATATAGAACTGAGTCGCACTGGGACTGCCGGTGAACTGGCCTTTGAAGTGGTAACTGCGGGCCCTCCAGAGGATCGGCGCCTGGGGCGGGAACACCAGCGGCGCAACCTTGGCGACGAACCACTGGTTGCGTTGGGACGCATAGCGGATCTGTTGCCAGATCGTCTGGTAGGGGAGTGGCCACATGCGGCCTTCGAGGACGTGCTTGCTCTGTTTGAACCGTTCCATCTGGGCCGTCACGTCGCTGGTGAGCACGATCTTCTGGTCGCCGGTCAGGCGTTTCTCCACCATCTTCATGCGCTGGGACAGGCAGGATGGACTGGCCTCAACCAAGGCCACGACCCGCTGGACATCCTTCGAACGGACGATGTAGTCGCCTTCATTAAAAATATCCAGTTGCTTGAAGACCTCTTCGTTCGAAGCCGCCTCGGCAAGGGTGACCGGTTCACAGGTCCATCCGCTCTCGCCCAACTTCTGGCTTCCGGGCTTGGGGATGGGCAGGCCGAGAACCGGTTCGAACAAGTACATCTCACCCTTGATCAGCACGCCGATACCCCACAACCGGTTGAGAACGTTGTTTTCGTCGACCAATCCGAGCAATGCCGCGTCGATATTTCTCTGGCGGGCCAGAAGCACAAACAGCCAGGCACGATCGACGCCGGTACCCTCTCCAAACAACAGCGTTTCCATGGGGGTCTGATAGACATGGGCCAGGGGATTGGAGTCCTGTGAGCTCGGCTCGCGAACGAGCTGCACGTTCTTGACCACCCAGTCAAACAAGGCCGCAGCCGGTTTTACCGGATCGTCCAATTCCTCGCCGCTTGCCCAGGAGGCCACGTTGCGCAGCCACACGGCTTCCTGGAAGACCGCGCCATCCATCTCTGGGAACTGGAGAATCGATGGATCGATCCGCCGGAGAAGCGACGACAGCTCCGCGAGATGGCGTTGGAACCCTTCCACGTTGAACTTGCTGCAAAGCGCTCGCACCGCCTCTGCTGCCTGGGCGGGCGTGGCGGCATTTTCACTACCGAGCTTCTCGACTTGTTCGGCCGTGGAAACCATATCGGATGCCAACTGGAGTATGTCCAGGAGCGAAAGCCGAGTTCCGACGCGAGCCAAACGCTCACCGGCGGATCGAAGCTTGCCGGGCAGATCGGGCGGCACCGCATAATCGCCCTGCTGCACCTTGGCGACCCACTTGGCCAGCTCTGACATCTCGGCGATGGCTGCCTGGAGATCCTCGGCAACTCCGGCGATGACCGGGTCAGGTTGCCAGCCCTCCAGGGGCTTCTGGAGACGGATCCATTGATCGAGGCGGTTGATGGTCCGCTGCTGGGTTTCGGCCGTATAGAACTCGTCGGTTCCGTGAAAGAGGGTATCGACGGCGTAGTCGAACAGCTCGTTTCGCCAGAGGACGTTGTCGGTCTCGGTACTGCCGCTCCCGCCCGACTTGGCGCGTGGCTTGCAGCCGGGGAGAAGCAATGCCAGTGTGCTGGCAAGAAGGATCAAGGAAAGGGCGAGACCGAATTGGGTTCGTTTCATATCGGATTCCAAGCTCGTGGGTTCAGAGTTCCCCTGCGAAGCGATCAATCGTCCTGCGAATGGCGACAAGGCGCCGGATCATGGGCCCGAACTGATCCAGAGGCACCATGTTTGGACCATCGCTGGGCGCCCGATCGGGATCGGGATGGGTTTCGAAGAAAAGGCCGTCGGCACCCAGAGCGGTGGCTGCTCGGGCCAGGGGCTCCACCATCTCGCGTTGCCCGCCCGACACGCTGCCCTTCCCGCCCGGCTCCTGGACACTGTGGGTGGCGTCAAAGACCACCGGAGCACCGAGCGCCTGCATCAGGGGCAGGCTGCGCATGTCGTTGACCAGCCGGCCGTAGCCGAAGAATGTGCCTCGCTCGCAGAGAAGCACGTTGCTGCAGCCCCCCGCCTCCAACTTGGTCAGCACGTGTTTCATATCCCAGGGCGCCAGGAACTGCCCTTTCTTGGCGTTGACGGCACGCCCTGTTGCGGCGGCAGCCAAGAGCAAATCGGTCTGGCGGACCAGGAAGGCCGGAATCTGGAGCAAGTCGCAAACCTCGGCCACGGGGGCCGCTTGGGCAGGTTCATGGATATCGGTGGTAACGGGCAGCCCCGTTTCGCGCCGGACGGCATCGAGGATTGCCAAGCCGGCCTCGAGCCCCGGTCCACGATAAGACTCCACGCTGGTCCGATTCGCCTTGTCAAAGGAGGCCTTGAAAACAAGCTGAACCGGCATCTCGATCAGATCAACCTTGAGTCGCCGGGCAATCTCAAGGGTCGAGGCCTCATCTTCGAGGACACAGGGGCCTGCAATGACGAGAAGGGGTTGGCCGCGACCGCAGCGATAGGGACCAATGGTGACAGGGTTTCTGGGCACAGCGGGATCCTTCGCTCGCAAATCCTGCAAGAGGGTGTCACAGGGCGGCAGGGCCGCCAACCAATACGAGCTACCGCTCGGCTCGAGTGGCCTGCTCCCGTTGGTCGCGGATCTATGTGAAAAACTTCACAATCTTTGAGGTTCGTGGTACAGGTACAATGGATCGCTCAACAAACAACCGCCCCGTATGACATTACAGTGGGACGTGACAGCTATCAAAAAAACGCAACCGTCATTGGCTGAGGGATCCCCCTACTGGTAACTCAGCCGTGCGGCATGCGGCCGGCAGGTGCCAGCAAGGTCAGGCGTTTGGGCAGTATTTCGACTTCGACGGGCAGGACGCCGCCCGGATCTCCATCGAGCTGATAGGCAACCGGCTGGTTGGACGCAAAGCGGATCCTGGCGGTTCGCAGGGTCCGGCAACCGGGAAGTTGCTGGTGCCATCCTCCGCATTGAGCAGCGGCGGCAAAGATGAGGCCCTGCAGCAAGGAGTTTCCTCCATAGCTGCACAGGTCCAACTGTCCGTCGTCGCTTTCGGCCTTGGGCGCCAGCGGGACGCCCCAGCCGTAACGAGGAAGATTGCACGCGAACGCCCAATGTGCCCGTAGCGGTTTCTGCATCTCGCCATCCGGTCCATCGCAGTATACCTGGATTTCCGGATATCG
>CAYSCH010000415.1:6155-8069 GCA_964429355.1 uncultured Planctomycetaceae bacterium
GATATCGATAACTACGGACAGAGCGCCAAACCGGTTTGAAATAGGTTAGGTACCCGATGTGTCCGCCGCGTCGACTGCTCGATTGGCGATGCTCGTGTACCTGGCGGACCACTTCGGCGTCGAACCCGCAGCCGATCATGACGAGGAAGAGGCGGCCGTTAGCCAGTCCCGCATCCAACAGGAGAAGGCGGCCGGTGGCGATGGTTTGGCAAAGCTTTTCGGGTTTACCGGAGAGATGAAAGTGTTTGGCGAGCAGGTTGGCAGTGCCTGCAGCCAGAAGAGTGATCGGGACCCCCGGTTCGGTGCGGTTGGTCAATTCCGCCGCGGTGCCGTCTCCGCCGGCGCCGACCAGGGCCCGGAGCCGCCCCTGGCGGTGCAACAGATTGGCCCGCGCCGAAACCTCGGCCAAGTCGGTCATGGCTTCGACCTGGAAACCGGCATTCTGCAGGCACTTGGACAACCGTTCCACGCGACCGGAAACAGAACGGCGACCTGCTTTTGGATTGACGGATATCAATACGTGCGTGGCCGACTCGGGGAGCAGCGAAGAGAATTCGGGCACCGGTTTGCTCCAAACGGCGGGCGGCATACTGATGGAAGAGGTGGCCGAAAAGCAGCCGCACCCCAGAAAGTCTCCCAGGCTATCCGCAAGCGGCATGGGCACCCTGGGTGAAGGACATGGGCACGCTCGGGAGCCCGCATTTCCCGTTCGGACAGCTTTTCAGTATAGATTTGCCGGCGGGCATGAGCAACGACATCGCACCCGACGCATGGGTGGTTTATCGCCGTAGCGGCAATTGTGCCACAGCAATACGACGCGATTGTAGCAGAATCAAACAGTCCGCAGATCGGCGGCGGCGGCACGCAGCAATGATGGAGTTCAATCGCAAGTTGTTTGCATATATACAGTTACCGCGCTAACCAAGAATTATCGCATGTGGAAATGAAATTGGCACATGCATTGCAGTCGTTACAAGACGCCCAAGACAGTTTCGTTATTTGGGACTGGCCCGTGGGGCCTCTGGCGGAGTTTGGTCGGGTGGCCACCTTGCCCTTGCCACCCGGTCTGACCGTTGTGGAATACGGTCCGGCAGAGGCCCCCATTTTTATGCGCGGACCATGCTCTTTTTGCCCAGCGGGGGGGCTCACGGTGAGGTAGAGTTGCCATATAGAACGCGCCGTGGGGGCCACAGGCTGCAGGTCTCTTACCTGTCAGGGCTGGACACCACCTGTTCCCGCACGAGCTTTCGACGAGGTGACGCGTCCGGCAGGCGCTGTCCGCTGGGGCCGGGGCGTCATTCCAGGACAGTTTCTCGAGCAGATCGGTCTTTTGCAGCCATGGGACCGGAACCGAAACCGCCACCACCCATGCCGGATGAGGAAGAGGCTCAAAGCAAGCCTTCGGCGAAGATGATCTCGTGGAAGGCGAAGGTTGCGTCCTACGCCTTCCCGATCGCATTGGCCGTTTCGATTCTCGCCAATCTCGTGGGCGTTTTTTACTTCCGATCCCTTGCGATTCAGGTCTATCCGCTGGCCCCCCAGGAGATCTCCCTGGGAAACTACAGTTTCGTGTCGGAAGAGCATGTGCCCGGCCAAGTTACCCAGGCCCAGTTCGCACTCCATGTCGAACTGATACGTCAGGCAGCGGAACCAGCTCGCCGGCTGCTCGAGGTTCGGCGGTACAGAGTTCGCCAGAACCTGGAGGAGTTATTGCGTACCGCCCATGGTGGGGATTTCAGCGACCCAACTCTGCGGGGGTTGAAGGGGCAGATCCAGAAACGGATCAACGAGACCCTGGAAATCCATGCGGTTGCCGACGTGATTGTCACGGATCTCCGCCTGGAGCGGTCCCCGCCGCGAACCGCCAGTGGCCAGACGGGGGGGAAGAACGTCCCCTGGGTTGAGCCGACTGCC
>CAYSCH010000416.1:0-8056 GCA_964429355.1 uncultured Planctomycetaceae bacterium
GAATTCAAGGCCGTGGGGCAGGCCACGCTGCATTGGCAAAAGGTGCCGATGCTGGCCGTCGGCGAACCGCCCGTGGCGACGCTGACGGTCCCCATGGCGGTTTTCCAGATGATGCGGGGGAAGTTGCCGGCAGAGCTGGCGTAGGCCAACCAAACCCCCAGGCATCCTCATCCGTGGTTCGGCATCCTCAACGCACCTGCTCCCAACCGAGTCCTCGGTTACTGGTTCTGCCTTGATCGCTTATCGGGCGCACCGCTCTGGGAATGGCTCAAGGATCGTCTTACGAACGCTCTGAGCGAGAAATCTTCGCCGACTTCTAACGTCCCACCGGAATGGATGGCCCATCACGAAGCCCGATCAAGAAACGGCGGGAAGAATCGCGGGAAACCAAGTCTCCGGGTTGTCAGTTAAGTCGTAAGTCCTTACGTATCAACTAGCTGAGGCGGGGTTCGAACCCGCACGGCCCTAACGGGCCACGGGATTTTAAGTGCGTTCGCATCTATTCAACCTTTCATAGCTTACGCCCGTAAGTCAGTGCTTTGAAACGCAGTTACGGCAATTGCTACAAAAAACAATATAGCCCACACGGGACTGTTTTTGAGTCCAAAGAGCAACAAAACGGCAACAAGAAATCCGGCGGATAGTCCTACTTGGACGGCACGCAAGAAAACCAGACAATGAAAACAGCCGGTTGCCGTCGACGGACGGCGTGCTGGCCAACGGGTGCTCCCGTCGATCCTTCGGAACACCCGTTGGCTGGGCCGGCTCTTGAAAGGATCATTCTCATGAAGTTGGAATCGTACCACGAGCACACTCTGCAGACGCTCGACCATCTGCACTATCTCGCGGTGATGACGGAGTGTCTCGATCTGTGGGCCGGGCGGGAGGAATCCCGCGAGAACGTGCCGAAAGGTTTCGCCGTCCATCTCCACGGTTTGAGGGCAGCGTGGGAAAAGCGACCGGCGAAAGATTCCCCGGAACGTCTGGCGATGATCAGCGGAGCTCGCAGGAACGGCTCCGCACCGTTCACAGTCGGATGTGCGACCGCAGTTTCCTCGCACGAAGCCGTGATGGAACTGGCCGGTCGTGTCCTGAATCACGCCCCCCCGCGGCCCGTCACCTTCGAAAAGGTCCTCGAACTGACCGAGGCCTGGTTGCCGTCGATCCTGCCCGACCCAAAGACCATCGAATCGGTGAAGGCAACGCTCGAACTGGAGTATCTGGCGGCGGATCCAGCGGGCCGGGCAACAGGGTTGACGGACGCTCAATTAGAGGCGTTTCGGCTAATCTGCTCCGCCGGGCCGTTGTTGGGACGACAAATTGTGAAGAAGCTCGGTCTGGGCTGCGAGTCGACATTCACGAAACACTACGTGCCCGCTCTGAAGGCCGCAGGGATCGTTAACAAAAGAGGCCTCGGGTACTATCATCCGGACACCTACCATCCGGACTAACCCGCGCGGAAAGGCGCTGTCTCGGCGCTGGATACGCCTTCACTAAGCCCATCCATACTGGTGGGCATGACCAACGCGACCGAACTTCTGAACAGTCTTAGTCTCGCGGAAATCTCCGCTCGCCTCGACGAGATTGACGCCGAGGCGCAAGCCCTCCGCGTGCTGTTACGCGCGGCCCGAAAGCGCGAACGCTCAAGACGCGATCGCAAAGAGGAGGCCGCCGATGCATCTTGACCCGGACGAGATCGCGGCCATTGCTGAGGCCCTCGCCCCGGCCGTCGCCAACATCCTCGAGCGCCGGCTCATGGATCGCCCAGAGCTCGCGATGAGTATCCCGGAGGCAGCGGCCTACGTGCGAGTGGAGCCACACGCGATACGCAACGCGATCGCGGCCGGCCGGCTCCCCGTGTGCAAAATTGGCCACCAGGTCAGAATCCGGCGATCAGACCTGTTCACGGTTCGAGGCGGGGGGGACGATGCGTGACCAGCGGCTGGACGTGGATCTCCAATGTGGCCATGGCTCGTGTGCTGTGCTTGCCGGGCGCATCCCTGCCCGTGTATCTCGCACTGTGCCGACTGGCAGATGGGTCGCGACCGTTGACCGACAGGGTCGCCCATGTGTCAATCGGCCGCCTGGTGGCCGAGACCGGGACGTGTCGTCGATCGGTCCAGATAGCCCTCCGGAGCCTCACGGCAGCCGGCCTGGTCAGTGTGACCAGCCGACGCGCGACAAGTGGCATGGATCGCGCAAACGAATATCTCATCCTCTCCCCCGACAAGGAGGGCGCATGTAGATGCACCCCTTCCAAGAAAGACCTCTTTGGACCAAGAACCTTCAATCCAAGAAAGCCTGGACACTCCGGAATTCAGAGCGGCGTGGACTGCCTGGCAGACCCACCGTCGAGAACTGCGCAAGGCCCTGACCCCCAGTACCCGCAAGAAACAACTCGACCGGCTCGCCCGCTGGGGGCCAGCGAAGGCCGTCGCCTCGATCGAGACGAGCATAGAGCACGGATGGACCGGGCTGTTTGAGCCGGAGGAAACAGATGGAAAACCGAAGCCAAAACCAACAAACGACAGCCACGCCCGAGTCCGAACACGCGGCCGGGACTACTGGGCGTCAATCCCGGTCCTGGGGGGCCATCCCCTGCCACCGCCAGCCGACCCGACGAACTAGACCGCACCTCGATAGGTCGCTCCGACTGGTTCAGCCGGCCCTGGTGGATCTGTTCCGGGCCCTTGTCCAGGGCAGAGCGCCGTGGCCCCTGTACCTGTTTGGCGCCGCGGGGGTCGGGAAGAGTCGCGCCGCCCTGGCTCTCTGTGATCACATTCCGGGAGCCTACTACACGGACCTGGAAAAGCTCGTGACGGAAGTGCTCGATCGCCGCGACGGTCCGACGTGGCGGTACCTGCCAGAGTACTCACTAGTCGCGCTGGACGAGATTGCCACCCGGAAGACCCCAGGCGACGCGGAATACACAACGCTCAAGAAGATTGCGGACGCGAGGGAAGACCGACCAGCGATCTACGTGACCAATGTTGCTCCGGACGAGGTGGCCGCCGTGTACGACGACCGAATTGCCCGCATCCTGTCCGGATCCGTGTATCACCTCGTTGACGTCGACCGGCGACGAGAAAGGAACCAATGAACATCCATTCATGCTTCCCGTCAAACTACATCAAGGCCGACTTACTCCATCCGGGCCAAGAGATCGTTCTCGAAATCAGCGACGTGAAGCTGGAGGAGATAGACGACGGCGTGAGTAAGCCCGTCCTGTATTTCGTCAACAAACGGGCCGGAATGTGCCTCAACCGGATCAATGCCAACACGCTGGCCGACGCCTTCGGCCCTGAAACGGACGGATGGCTCGGTCGGCATGTCGTGTTGTTCCGGACGATGACCGAATTCCAAGGGCGACGCGTGCCCTGTCTCCGGTTGCGTCTCCCCACGCAAGCCAAGCCCGAGCCCCCGGTCCCTCCGTCGACCGACCTGGGCCCGACGCAGCCGGGCGACGAAATCCCGTTCTGAGTTGAGACAATGCTTCAAACAAATCAAGCCACACTCATCTGCCAAGAGTCCTGTCGATCGGGAGGCGTGTCCATTGCGCTACCCCGTGTGCAACGGGATAATCGCGGGCAAGGTATGAGGCCCGCTAACGCCACTTTGTCTTCCGTTCTGGCGTTGGCCGCGAGCAGGTGTGGTGATGACCGGCCGGGGTCGAGGCTGCTGCTGCCTCCCCCGGCCCCGGAAACAGCCGTAGGTACTACCGGGGCGAGGACAGCGCGGCCTAGTCCCGCAGGCCGGCATTCTCGCGGGAGTCTGCAGTTTTGCCATTGCACCACCAGTGAGTTTTTTTGAGGGGGGGGTAAGGAGCCAGATGAAAACCAAATTGAGAGCCAGAAATCACGCTGAGGCGGTCACGGAAATTCTCCGGAGCGGTGACATCGTCGTGAAGCACGTCTGTGTCTCAGAGGGCGACGAAATTGAGGGCAGCACGCCGGTCGTATGGTCGATTCGCGGCGACAAGACCGCCCAGCTATACATCGCCGTGGCTGTCCTCTCCGTCGACAATGACGGCGGCTGGTGGGCCGAGGGCGCCACCGAGTTTGATTGCCCTGAGGGCCACCTCTCGTGCCCAGTGACGTGGCTGGCGGAGGTCCCTCGCGTTCTTCCTCCATCGCCCAAGACCCTGCGGGAGCGCGAGCAGTACCTCCGCGTGGTGGCGGCCCTGGCCTGGCGTAGCCTGGTCAACCTCCACCAGGAGGACGCTGCCGAGTGCCAGGCTGAGGGCCTGCGGCTCATGGGCCTGGTCGACGGGCTGGGCATCGGCGACCACGACACGGACGGCCTTCCCCAGGCCGGCAATCCGCTTTACCCGGTGGGAGGCTTCCCGGATCCGTTTCCGGCGGCTGGTGGTGATAAGTTTGGCCTGCTGGGCGATTTACCCTGGCAGGATTCCGAGTGAATGAGCGGCGGCCCGATTGGCGAGCCGCCGAAACCAATCCTGTTTTTCGTGAGGTGTAACATGAGTCTTGATACAGCAGCCTCAACCGCCAGACTGCGCGGTTTGACCACCAAATTTGACAATGCGGTGATGGGGGTGAAACCATTCTACCCCCGGATCTGCAACGTCGTCGAAAGCAAACGTGCGAGCGAAGAACACGGCATCCTTGGCCGTGTGCCGGGCGTGCGCGAATGGCTCGGCGATCGCGATTGGCACCAGTTGCGGGCCGCGAGATGGGTGATCGAAAACCGCAAGTGGGAGTCGTCCTTATTGATCGCACGCGACGACATTGCCGACGACACGCTCGGCATGTACGTCAGCAGTCTCCAGCAGCTCGGCGTGCAAGCTGCGCGGCATCCGGATGAGCTCGTGGTGGGCCTGCTCGAGGAAAACGGCGAATGCTGGGACGGCCAGGAATTCTTCGACGTCGATCATTCCTGGGGCGATTCCGGCGAACAGTCTAACGCTTTGACCTTCGACGCGTCCGATCACACGTCCGTGACGGCCGCGGAATTCAAGCTGGCCTACAACGCGGCGGTTGCGTCGCTGGCCGGATACAGAGACGATCGAGGCAAGCTTCTCAACGCCGAGGTGATCGACGAGTCACGAGGCTACATCGTGATCGTCCCCATCACTTTGATGCAGGTCGCGCATGACGCACTGAGCGTCAAGCTCACGTCGACCGGCGGTGAAAACGTCGTCATCGGCCGACCGGAGGTCGTGGGCCTCGCGAGTCTTACGGCCACGACAAAGTTCATCGTGGCCAAGACTGATGAACCGTTGAAACCTCTCATCTTCCAGGCAAGAAAGCCCCTCCAGCGAGAGATTGAGGGGTTGGACTCAATTGAGAAAAAGGACGCGAAGTTCATGACCGAGGCCCGGTACAACGTGGGCTACGGTGCGTGGTGGACCGCCGTCCAGACGACCTTCAATTAACGGGCGTTTTGGTTGCCGTCCTGGCCGGCCCGTATTACTCGCCGCCGAGCCGGCCAGGCGGCCCTTTTGCGGAGCAAATAATGAGTGACCTGGCTGTCGTCCTGCTTGACGAAATCGACGTCTTCCGGCGCCGGCTCCGTTTCACCACGCAGACGACCACGGTCGCGATGGAGGCGATCGAGGCTCTCACACACCTGATCCCGCCGGAACACGGCGAGGAAGCGGCCCAGATCCTGGGGGATGCTCTTGGAGCGTTGCAATTGCTGCGGGACATCGACACACGATTATCGGAGGGTTAACCATGTCTGACGGCGTGATCAAGAACACGTTTCTCATTGGCAATGACGGTGCGTTGAAGGCGATCAACGACATTCAGAAAGAGGTCGTGCGCCTCGAAAAGGAGAACGCGAAACTCGCACAAAGCAGCAAGAAGGGCGCCAGCGAGTACGGGCAAGCGTCACGAGAAGCCAAGCAGTTGCTTGCGTCGCTGGTGTCCGAGACAGATCGGCATAACAACAAGGTCGCTGAACTGAAGCGGCTGCTGGACGCCAACAAAATCAGTCAGGGGCAATACACTGCGGCTGTGACCGAGGCCAACAAGCAGTTGGCCGCATCGGAGGGACACATGTCCCGGACGGCAGGCGCCGGCAAGGCGGCCTTCGGTAGCGCGGCGGTCTCCTCCTTGCTCCAGTATGTGGCCGGCGTGGGCTCTGTCGGGACCGCCCTGCAAAAGGCAATCGAGTTGTTCCAGACACTCGACCAGGAGGCCCAAAAAGCTTTCCAGAGAATCCAGGATTCACAAGCCGGCATGTCGGAATTGGCCGGGCAAGCCAAAGACGAGAATGAGGCGAAACAACTCATTCACAACGCCAGGAAGGCCTACGACAGCGGCGTTGGAAAATCAGAGGACGAAGCCGCACGGCTCCACTACAAATTGCGGGCGACTGGTCTGTATGGCGAGCGCGAGGTCTTTGAGGCTCTCGACCGATCCAATGTGATTGCCGACGTGGTAGGCACGGCCGGCGCAACGGCCCGGATCCAGAGCGCTATGGGGAAAGAGGAAACTGGTGATGCGACGGCCGTCACAAGCAAGCTTTTCCGGGCCAGCGACGCGACCCAGTATAGTTTTGATCAGGTTGCCGTAGCCGCGGCCGAGCCGGCATTGTTTGCCGGAAAGTTAAAAATGAAAGACGAGGAGCTGCTCGCCCAGCTCGCCAGCGGGATGCAGGTCCTGGACCCAGCCAAGGCCGGTACCGGTGCGCGATCGTATTACGAGGCCCTGTTGAAACAGGGCGGCTTTGAGGGGCTCTCGGCGACGGAACAGATGGCCAAGGTCAGGGGAACCCTTGCCCCGATGGACGAGGAAGCCCGGAAGAAATTCTTCGGGTCAATCGAGGGACAGACGTTTTTCGAGGCGTTGCAGACAAAGCAAGGCCAAGAGACGTTCCAGCAGCAAATGGTCGCGCTGCCGGAGGCGGAGCGAACGAAGCTCGCGCTTCGGAAAGCCAAGTTTCCGGACGTCGACCCGGCACTTCGTCGGTCTCGCCTGGCCGAGCTCGCGAAACGGAAGCGTGAGGCCCAGGACCGACCCGAGGGTACGGACCGTGCGCTGAGTGAGGCAATCATTGATGAGCAAACCGCCCGGACCAAAGAATCCATGGGCAACATGCCGGCGGCCGTCGAACGCGTTGGTTTGCAGACTCTACGCCTCGGCCTCGGTGACCAGGTCATGATTGATGACGCATCCCGCGACAACGCTCTCTCGCAGAGTTTGCGCGACGAGATCGGAGCGCCGCGAGGCAAGACACTGGGCCAGGAAGTGGCGGCAACAAGTGGCAACGCTTACGGTTGGTTCACACACCCAGAGCGGAAAACCGGCGAGTGGCTCGGCCAGAAAGTTGGCAACCGGATCGTCGAGTGGGCCGGGCTGGAGGCCAAGACCGACAGACAGACCGAGGTCGTCTCGGAGGGCGTTTCCGTCAACAAGGAGGTCGTCAACGAGATCCGGGGGCTACGGCAGGACATACAGCGGATCCAGCCAGTGCCCGTGCCGGCGCCGGTCCCCCCCTCCCGCCCGCTACCGAGGAACACCTCGCTGGCAAATCAGGTCAGGTGATGTGGTCCACCACGCCACGAAAAAGAAGGTCCGCCGGCTGCTCGCATCCGGTCTCTCCCAGGCTGAGGTCGCGACCCAATGTTCTTTGCCCCTCGCGGCCGTCGAGGAAATCGTCCGATGCACATATCTCGAAGACCCGGCGTTCAAAGCCAGGCACTGCGGCCACGCCATCCTGAGTAGCGGAGTCGTGGTGGGTCGCGACCCGAGCCCCGCCCAGATCCGGCGCATGTGTGAGGCAATCCGGCGAGCGTCCCCGAAAAGACCAGATTCACCACCGGAGGATGATGTTCCATGAAACGAGGCCTGCGACGCTGGATCCGGCGACTCCCGCGGCCGATGAAGCCGGCGGCGTCGGAGGAATCCGCGACGCGGCCGGCGTCTGCTCGAGAGACACCGGATCCTGCGGCAGTTCCAGGAGCCCCACGGCGCCCGGTACCGCGACGCTGGATCCGGCGGCCAGCGATCGACTGATTCGGCGTCGGGACCAGGTGTTGACTTTCGTCTGGCCGTGGGGATAGACTACCCGCTGTTCGGTGACAACTCTTGGA
>CAYSCH010000417.1:0-4553 GCA_964429355.1 uncultured Planctomycetaceae bacterium
TGCATCCAGCTTCGCGGCGCAAGCGGCACGATCGGGGCCAGCGACGGACGGCAGCTTCTCCTGCAGTCGGGGTTCTCGTTCCCCTGGGATGAGAACCTGCTGCTCCCAAAGAGCACTGTTTTCGGCTGCCGCGAGCTGCCCGACGATGAACCGGTCCGGATCGGCAAGTCGAAGGAGTGGATTATCGTGCGCGTCGGTGGCTGGACCATCTGGCAGCGGCTGAATGCCGACGGCAGGTTTCCGGAAGTCGACCATCACGTTCCGGCCGCCAGTGCCGAGTCGGCCCGGCTTTGCATCACTCCCGGCGACGGGCAGTTCTTGCTCAAGAACCTGCCGCGATTGAACTCCGTGGACGAGTGCAATTTGCCGGTCACCGTGGATCTGAACGGCCAGGTTGCCTTGCGGGCGCGGGTGCTCGGCCAGCCGGTGCCGACCGAGCTGCGGCTCACGGGCTCCTCGTATACGGGCGAGCCGATCCGGCTGAACACCAATCGCCGTTACCTGGCCCGTGCCATCCAGCTGGGGTTCCGTGAGATCCGCTTTGTCAATGCCCGAGCGCCGGTTCTCGCTCGGGACGAAGGCAGAGAGTATTTGTGGGCCCTCCTGGATCCCGAGTCGGCGATTCCCCCGACGGCCGAGGTAGTGCGGGTCGATTCGCCAGTTGATTCGGAGCGCTGCTCGCCCCGTCAACCTTTTCGGAGAAGACAAACCAACATGACCCGATCGAAAGCTACTTGTGTCCCCGCGGCAGAGTCGAAACCGCAAACCGACCGTTCGACACCACAACCGGCCGACAGCAGCGAGCCGCTCGGCACGCTCCAGCAGGCCGCCGCCTTGCGCGACGCGCTGCGCCAGGCGGCCGCCACGGCCGCTGATCTGGTCCGGTCTCTCCAGCGGGACCGGAAGCAGACCAAGGCCCTGCGAAGCACGCTGGCGTCGCTCCGCCGGATGGAGACGCTCGAAGTCTGACGTTGCCCAATTTCAAAGGGGGACGACCAGGCCAATGTGCGTGCCCGTAATTCAACCGTAACCTGAAGGAGAATCCATGCCCCTGAAGATCAACGTGGGGCTGAGCAAGAAGCTTGGCCTTCCCAACTACGGCAGCGTGGGAGCCAGCTGCAACGTTGAAATCGAGGCAGATGCCTCACTGCTTCAAAACGACCTGGACGGGTTTTTCGCCCGCATCCGCGCCGCCTACGCGGCCTGCCGCCAGGCAGTTCACGACGAGCTGGCCCAACACAAACCGGCTGCTTCGGAGACGGCTGTCCGGCCGTCAGGAAACGGCACCGCACGCGGCTCGGCCTCGGCGTCCGACAGCGGCGCCGGCAGTCACGACTCCGCCGCCAATAGCAGCGGCTGCGGCGACGACGTGGATTCAGACGGTCCACAAAACGGCAACGGCTCCCATCGGGCCAGCGAGAAGCAGATGGACTACATCCGGCAGCTTGCCCGGCAGATCAAGGGGCTGGGTGTTCGTCGGCTCGAATCCCTGGCCGAGGCGATGTTCTCCAAGCCCGTGGCCGAACTTTCGTCATTGGACGCTTCCGGCCTGATCGATTGTCTGAAGGGCATCAGGCTGGGCCAGATTGATCTGGATGCTGCCCTCGATGGAGCGGTCTATGAGCACTGAACTGGTCAGCGGCCCGTCGGTTCGAGGCCAACAGGGGGGCGTCTGGAGCTACGTCAGTCCCAGCCGATTGTCGCTGTGGGCACGATGCCCGCTGGCATTTCGTTTCCGGTATGTCGACGGGATCAAGACGCCGACCGGGGTGAGTTTGTTCCTGGGAACCCGGGTCCATGCTGGCCTGGAGGACTACTATCGACACCGGCAGCTCGGCATCTCGCTCCCGCCAGCCGACGTGGTAGATCGCATGGATCGCACGTGGGACCAATCGCTGGCCGAAGCGGAGGCCGAACCCTTGTCCCCCGCGGAATCGGCCAGATTGCGCCAGCAGGCCGGGGACCTGGTGCGGGTCTATCTCGCGCAGGTTCCTGACGACGAACCCCGGCCGCTGGTCGTGGAGGCCGTGATGGAGGTGCCGCTGGTGGATCCTCTGACCGGCGAGGATTTTGGGATTCCCCTGTTGGGAATCGTCGACCTGGTGCTGGACGGTCCGGAGGGGGCGGCAATCGTTGATTTTAAGACAGCCGCTCGGGGTGGCGAATTGGCCGAGATCCAGCACGAGATCCAGCTCACATGCTACAGTTTCGCCTACCGCACGACGACCGGCAGGCGCGAGGCCGGCCTGGAGATACGGCGGCTGGTGAAGACCAAGGTGCCCAAGATCGAGACGCACGTGTCTCCGGCCCGGTCGGCGGAGCATTTTCGCCGGCTGTTCGGGCTGGTTCGCTGCTATCTGGACGATCTGCAGTCGAACCGGTTCGTGTACCGGCCGGGCCCGGGCTGTTTGATGTGTGACTTCCGCGACACCCATTGCCGCATGTGGTGCGGCTGAGAACTCGTCAAAGTCACTTGGGGACCGTACAGATTCTCACGTCGCGTAGGGGAGAGAAAACGGCACTGGCCCCCTCCGAATTCGCGAAGTCGCTGCGGTACGAGTCCAGAGCGACTCGCTCCTTCGATCGCAGTGCTTCGGCAGTGCAAGCGACTTGAACTCGTTCCTGGAACTGGGCCTTACGACGGTCAGGGCTGCCGATCCGGCAGCCCTGACCGTAAGCCCTTTTTTTAGCTATCAGCAGGGCGATCTGCCGCAGGCGGAAATCTGCTGCGGGTCGGCGGGCACCTACAATCTGAACCAGCCCGAAATGGCCGATCGCCTCATCCGCCGCAAGGTCGAAAACATCGTCAGCACCGGGGCCCAGATCGTGCTGGCCTCGAACGCCGGCTGCCTGCTGCAGATCGGCCGTGAGATCCGCCGCCAGCGACTCCCGATCGCCATCCTGCACCCCATGGATCTCCTGGACATGAGCTATCGGGGCGAGCAGCCGAAGCTGCCGAAGAAGTAGGGGACAGGAAGAAGAGGTCAGAGATCAGAGGTCAGTAGGCCAGAGAAGTCAACACCCCCCTGTCTCCTGCCCTCTTCCCCCTGAGCTATACTTCAGTAGAATGGGGCATGTACCCCTCAGCTGCTTTTCCTGCGGGCCCGGTCGGGCATGGCACACGAAATCGCAAAACTGATTCTGGAACACGCTGGAACGTTCCTGGAACGTGAAGAGGCGGTCCGAACGGCCATTTCTCTGGGCATGCCACTGCAGATCATCGAGGAGTATCTGGACTGGATCGATCACCACCGCCCGTTGCCAGAGAGGGAGGGGGAGAACGAGGCAGGCGACAGGGGACGGGAGACGGGAGATAGGAGTCAGGGGGCGGGAGGCGGAGAAGCGCAGCGGGGCGGTTGATTGCTGGGGGGGAACGGGTCGAATATATTGGGCGGGAGAATGCTTCGACTATGCGCGTTGGTATGCTGGGGCGCTTCGCGGTGAACGAGGCCGCTGCTGGCGAGGGGAGGAGAATGCGAATCGCTGCTGAGAACCCGGTTATCGGCCCTCTTCTTTCTCTCGTGCTCCGCACTTTTGGAGTCCTTTTGGCTGGGTTTCGTTTCTTTGAGGCAGGCCCCCATCCAAGGGCGTCTCGATGGCAAGGCGTGATTCCCGGACGAATTCAGTCGCTGATTTGGGCGCTCATCACGGCGGAGCGTGATGGCTACTTTTCGTGGAATCTCGCAAGGGCATTGAGACCAGTAGGGCTTCTGAGCGTCTTGATTGCTGTGGCGGCGGTGCTTCCGGGATCGGCGATCGCCGCCGAGGCGGATTGGGTGGAGCGGCTTTCGTATCGGCTGTTTCTGCTCAAGGACACGTCGCTGTCCTCCGATGCGGCGTTGGAAGGCGCCAAGGAACAATTCCGCCGAGCCGCGGTTTCGGGCTACAACGGCGTCGTCCTGGCCCCGTCCTCCAACCTGATCCAGCCGGAGAAGGCTGGCGCTGCGTATCTTGCCCGTTTGCGAGCACTTCGCGAGGAGGCGACTCGGGTGGGGCTGGGGCTGATTCCCGGCGTGATGCCCTTCGACGCCGCCAATCTGGCCCTGCCGTTCGATCCGCTTCTGGCCGAAGGCGTGCCTGTCGTCGGCCAGCTGTATGTCGTGGAGGGGGCTGAGGCTCACCTTCGTCCTGATCCACCAATCACCCTGACCAATGCGGGATTTGAGGCCGGCGGGGCGAATGGCATCCCCGGCTGGCAACTTGGCGGGATGCAACCCGGTCGCAGCATCGAGATCGATTCCAGCCAGGCCTCCTACGGGAACTCGTCGCTCCGGCTGGCGAATATCGCTGAGCAGAAGGACCGTGGGATCTATTACGCGTCTCAGAAGGTTTCCCTCCCACCCTTTCAGCTTTTTCGGGTGACCGTGTGGATCAGGGCGAAGGATCCCGGCGGGGGCGCATATGTGTTTCTTGCGGCTCGCCTCCAAGACCGGTACTTGGGGACTCGGTTGCTTGCACCGACGGCGGGCGAGTGGAAACGCCACGATCTTCTCTTCAACAGCCTTCAAGGTGGAGAGATATCGCTCTGGCTGGCGGTCAATGATGGAGAATCG
>CAYSCH010000417.1:4563-8043 GCA_964429355.1 uncultured Planctomycetaceae bacterium
ACCGGGAGGCGAATCGCATGGCCAGGTCCGAGGGTTCGATGGTCTGGAGATCGAACAGGTCGGGCTCCTGGACGTCCTCCGCCGTCCGGACTGCCCGTTCGTCGTGCGCAACGAGCGTGGACGAGCCTATGAGGAGGGGCGCGACTTCGAAATTCCGGATAATCGCGTACCGGAGGGGGCGTCTGAGGGCGAATTTGAAACGGACACGCGGCACCTGGCTCTGACCAGGACGACGCGCATGCGCGCTGGTGAGCGGCTCCGGGTGAGCTTCTCCACTCGACCTTGCAGCGGCCCCGTCGGCCTGTGCATGAACTCGGCACGAGTCTATGACTTCCTGGCTGCCGGGATCGATCCGCTCCAGGAAGCACTGGCCCCTGATGGCTATCACCTTGCCACGAAATACGTGTCCACGGCCAACTGGGATGACGCGTGCATCAGGACGAAGAAGACCCCCGGCGCGCAATGGGGCGACAGTCTTCAACGGCAAATCAAGATCCTCGGAACCAGGAGGACACGCCCCGTTTGCTTCGTCTGGTCCGACATGTATGAACCGTGGAATGCGCCCTATCGCGGATACTGGGCCTGCAACGGCACCTTCGAAGATGCCTGGAAGTACCTGCCGAAAGATCTCATCGTTCTGAATGGCCATTACGCCGCGGAGAAATCCAAGAGCCCAAGTTTCTTCGCCGGGAACGGCTGCCGCCAGATCATAGCCGGGGATGCCACGGTCGGCCCGTGGATGCAGGCCAATGCGGGCATTCCGGGCATCGTCGGCGTGTTGAACATTGGCGCCCCGCTGGACGAATTTGCTGCCAAGGCATGGGGTTGGCTGCCGCAGGAAGTCCGCAGCAAGCTGGCCGTGGGCGGGAAGTAGAGGACGGGGGGCAGGGGACATGGGACGGGGGACGGGAAGAAGAGGACAGAGGACAGAGGACAGAGCGGCAGGGGGCAGGGGGCAGGGGTCAGGGGTCAGGGGACGGGGGACAGAGGACAGAGGGGTTCTCGCTGAGGGGTGGAGCTGGTGTCTGCATGGGGTAAAGCCTATAGTTTCGTACCGCATGGGGCTAGTGCGCCGAAATGACGCTAGGGCGAGAGAGGTTTGTGTAAGTGTTAATAGTGAACGCCTTTACAGATTTGGGATGAATCGTAACTGCGATCCCCACAAGTGAGGTATGGGCCATTGTGCCAAGAAAGCTTGGGAAAGGGGGACAAGGAACATGACGTGAATTGGAAACCTTTCATTGGAACCCTGCAGGTTAAAGCCTGCCCAGGAGAGCCTGACCAGCACCTGGAAGCGAGTCTTGCGCGGTTAGGCGGGTAACCGTCACGCGATACGTAGACAGCGAGCCCGAAAGCCATGCTATTGAGCCCCGAAACCACTCTAGTCGCCGGTGTCTTCGTCTTTGGCACAGCGGGGACCACATGATTACCTCGTAATTGGTCTGAGGTAGATTGGCCGGCCGGGGTCTGAGACCATGAGCAAACGGGAATTGGGGTTCCCCAGGGACTTGGGAGATCCTGTCGTCTCCACGAAAGAAGACCCGGACGGGGATACCGGGTGACCAACCCCAGGCCCGCCGTCGGACACACGCCACGGCAGCGGGAGCGAAAGGGCGTGTTCTCGTGGTACCGCCAAACGAAGGAAACGAAGCGCGGCGGGAGGGCCGGCAGGAAGTCACAGTGCCTTGATAGTACCGAGGAAGCGGGGGAACAAACGCCCGTGCGGACCCCGTGGAGGGATGCGAGGCACCGGGACCATGGAACCGTTGATGGGAGATACGACGAATGCCTGGAAATTCGCAAGACGTATTCACGAAACAGCAACGGATAGCCAAGTTGGCGAGACGATCGCCACAGATGGGATTCACCTCTCTGGCCTATCTGATGGACATGGACTGGCTTCGTGCAGCATTTTACCGGACCCGCAGAGACGGGGCGCCGGGCGTGGATGGGCAAACCTGGGCCGACTATGAGAGGAATCTGGAGGCAAACCTCCAATCGCTCCTGGACCGGGCGAAGTCCGGCACGTACCAAGCACCGCCGGTGCGGCGGGTGCACATTCCGAAGGCGGGCTCGACTACCGAGACCCGCCCGATCGGAATTCCCACCCTGGAGGATAAAGTACTCCAGCGGGCGATTGTCATGCTGCTGGAACCGATCTACGAGCAGGACTTCTATGACTGCTCGTTTGGGTTCCGGCCGCGGCGATCGGCACACGATGCCCTGCAAATGCTGCGGGAACAGACGATGGCCAACCGAGGCGGCTGGATCTTGGAGGTGGACATCCGCAAGTTTTTCGACACGCTGGATCATGCCCACCTGAGGGAATTTCTCCAACGCAGGGTACGTGACGGCGTGCTGAAACGTTTGATCGGAAAGTGGCTCAAGGCGGGCGTGCTGGAGGACGGCAACGTAAGCTATCCCGAGGCCGGCAGCCCGCAAGGAGGCGTAATTTCGCCCTTGCTGGCCAATCTCTACCTGCACTATGTGCTGGACGAGTGGTTCCAACAGGAAGTGCAACCACGTCTCTGGGGCCGCGCCTACCTGATCCGCTACGCGGACGACTTCGTGATCTTGTTCACTCACGAAGGCGACTCGCGACGCGTGCTGGAGGTGTTGCCCAAACGCTTCGGTCGATACGGACTGACGCTTCACCCCGACAAAACCCGCCTGATCCCTTTTCGCCGTCCGCCGCTCAAGGCGTCCGGAGGAAAGAAAGTCCAAAAGAGGCGACCAGGAACCTTTGATCTCCTGGGCTTCACCCACTACTGGGGACGGACACGGCGGGGCGGCTGGGCCGTGAAGATGAAGACGGCTGCCAAGCGGTTGAGCCGGGCAGTGCAGAGTATTGCCCAGTGGTGCCGGACTCACCGACACCTGCCGGTCTCGGAGCAGCATGCAATTCTCAGTCAGAAGGTGCGTGGACATTACGCCTACTACGGGATCACCGGCAACACGCGTACGTTGCATGGATTCCTGAGGGCCGTCCGCAGTGCCTGGCGGAAGTGGCTTGACCGCCGCAATAACCGCCGAGAGATGACCTGGGAACGATTCTACCGGTTGCTGGAGCGATACCCGCTCCCGCCGCCGAGAGTCGTACACTCGTACGTTACGTAGCAAAGCCATGGCCTGAGGAACCGTATGCTCTAATGTGTGCACGTACGGATCTGTGGGAGCCCTGGGCGGGTAACCGCCCAGGGCGACCCGGTAAACTAATTCACACTAGGGGGGAGGGGACAGGAAGAAGAGGACAGAGGACAGAGGGTTGAACAGGAGGAAACAGAGGGATCAGAGGACGGGGGACGGGGGGACAGAGGACGCAGGGAAATGTATACAGGTACAGTATATACAAATTATCAGTTATGTGTCAAATAAAAATGGTGTTTTTATGTGGTGGCTTTGAGTGGTGAGCTTGGAACTTGGAACTTGGAACTTGGGGCTTGGAACTTGGGGCTTGGAACTTGGGGCTTGGAACTTGGG
>CAYSCH010000418.1:0-7976 GCA_964429355.1 uncultured Planctomycetaceae bacterium
GAACAGGCCTCATCGAGGCCGGGGCAGATCAAGAGGCCTTCGACGCCGATTTCCAAAAAACCCTGGATGACCTGTCGTTCGCGGTCGAAATTGGATTCGCTGCTGGCGGTGAGGACCTGATAGCCGAGATCGCCGGCTGCTCGCTGCACGTCGCGGCAGACTCGTCCGAAGAACGGATTGGTGATGTCGGTCACGACCAGTCCAAGGCGACGGGGGCCGGCTCCGCGAGGGGCCCGGGCTGTTTGGGAGAAACTGGCGACCGGTCCGATTCGGGCCGTTCGCGTGGAATCGCCGGTCAGCAGGCCGGTCTCTTTCAGCCGGGTGACGGCCTTCTGGGCGGTGGCCAGGGAAACGCCGTATTGCTCGGCCAGTTGCCGGACCGTGAGGAAGCGATCGGCCGTCGCGCCGTGCCGGCCGGCACGGATCTCGGTCGCAATCGTTCGGGCAATCTGTTCGAATTTTGCCATTGAGAGCAACACGAAACAGAACAATTTTATAACATTTGAAGAACAGGCGTGATTCTAGATAGAACAATAAAGGAAGTCAACACTTGTGCGGGCTCTACACCCTTCGACTGGGGGGCAGGCTATAAATCCGGCCGTGTTTGTTGGCGTGTGGGGGCGGTATGGAGTGGTGGAGGGGGTATGGCAGGAAGGAATACGGGGGATAATGAGTCTGTCGAACCAGACAAGAGACGATTTGTGATCCGCCGGAGGCCCGATCTTCTATGCTCCCCATTCCGCTTCATCACGTTTGGCAGTTCACCGAGGTCGACCGGGCGTTTTGGCAGCGTCACCTCGAAGATTGGGTACCGCGACGGGTCTTCGATGCCCACACGCATGTGAACGAGCCGCGTTTTCGCCTGGTGGAGCGGACGGAAGAGATGCGTCGGCAATACTGGGTCAACGAGGTCAGCGAGCCGATCGGAGCGGCAGACGCGCAGCGGTGTTATGAAACGGTCTTTCCCGGCCGTCGGTTCTCCTGCCTGGCCTTTGGCCATCCGAGCCTCGACTACGATATCGAGTCGAGCAACGCCAGCCTGAAGGCGGAGAGCGGGCGACGAGGGTGGTTGCACCTGATCGTATCCAGGCCGGACTGGACCGCGGAGCAATTGGAGGGGCAATTGAACTCCTCCGGCGCCCTTGGAATCAAGCCCTACTATGCCATGATCCCGGACCAGGATCCCGCCACCCGCGACAAGTACCTGGAAGCGAGCATCTTTCAGTTCCTGCCCCATGAGCAACTGGAGGTGCTGAACCAGCGCGGCGCTTGCGTCGTGCTCCACGTGCCGAAGGCGGCTCGCCTGGGCCACCCGGACAACATTGCCGAGGTCAAGCAGATCCGCCGTCAGTATCCGGCGGTCCGGTTGATCATCGCCCACCTGGGCCGTTGTTACACGCTACCTCATGCCGAAGAAGCTCTTCCCCAACTGGCCGACGACGCCGAGTTGTACTTCGACAATTCGGCGGTGCTCAACCCGGCGGTCCACCGCTTTGCCCTGGAGACGCTGGGCCCTTCGCGAATCCTCTACGGCACCGACAATCCGATCTTCTACATGCGAGGCCGCCGGCAGTGGAAGGGAACCACCTACATCAACCGCACGAGCTATCCCTTCTACTTCAACAAGGACCGCGAGCCGCCGGAAGTGGAGGCCGAGTACACGCTTTACATGTACGAGGCCCTGCGGGCGCTCAAGTCGGCGTGCGAGGAGCTAGCGTTGGGCCCGAATGCGGTCGAAGCGATCTTTTACGGTAATGCGGAGCGGGTGTTGGGAGTCAGATGATCGGGTGAAAGGTCGCCCAATGAGGTGGTCCCACTCCATGCGGTTTATGCCTTCATCCAGCAAATGTCGTCGTATTTTGCAGAGACGGTGGCCCACTTGCCGGAGATGAAGGCATGGGCTCGGGTCGTCGAGAAGGCGGAGGACGAGTATATGCCCGCTGGTCCTCCAATGAGCCCGTTGACCGGCAGCTACTTCTGGATGTGGGCACTTTACGATCTCCGTATCGGCAAGAGCACCGATACCTTGGCTACTTGCCAGATCGCGTCGAATGACGTCATCCAAATGGATGCCAATCAGTTGAAAGTCCTGAAGCGGCTGGATCGCTCAAGGATGGGGATCTACGAGCATGTCGGAAAGGACGGATTGAACATCCGACTCAAAGAACTCATCACCGACAAGGAATTTCCCTGTCGTTGCACGAGCGGGTATGTCGGCAGGAAGGGGGAATTGTGGTACGTCCGAGCGGTGCCGCCTTTGGACCCGGAACTCGGCGAGTTCTGGGTCTCGATGACGACTCCGTATGTCCTGATCGATTTCGGGAAATCGGACTGGATCGCCTTCCTGAAGCGAACCATGATCCAGTGCGACGGAAGTAACGATCAAGCCCAGCTTCACAAGCTGCTGAAGCATGGTCTGGACACCCACTACTGGAATGAGTTTGTGTTCAACCGGCTGAATCCACAGTCTTTCGATACGGTGTGAGGTTGTGAAATGGAGCAAATGGCGAGTCATCCTGCCGTACAAGTCTTGCAGGCGTTTTTCCTGGAAATGGATGCCTGGGAATCGGAGGCAGCCCGGCATCATCGGTCCGTGAATTGGGGAAATGCCGACCAAGCACAGCTTGAAATCGGCCCTAAGAAACGTCCGCTCAGAGCAGTCTGTTCCCCTTCCAGAACGCGGCACGCACCTTGCCGAGCTTCCGGGTGAAGATCACCACGTCGGCCGATTTTCCCGCTTCCAGGCTCCCGGTGTGGCGGCCCAGGCCGAGCAGGTTGGCCGGATTGAGCGAGGCCATCCGCACCGCCTCGTGGATCGGAGCACCGGTGAACTGGATGAACCGGCGGACCCCTTCATTGAGTAGGCAGCTCGAGCCGATGAGCGTGCCGCTGTCTTCATAATAGACGCCCTGGGCGGTGCTCCGCACACGCTTGTTCATGTAGTCGTAGCTGCCCGGCTCGGCCCCGGCCGAAATAACCGCGTCGGAGATCAGGATCATCCGGTCGGCCCGTTTCGCTCGCCATGCCAGTTGCAGCAGCTCCGGGGCCACGTGCGTGCCGTCCGGATTGATTTCCGTGTACACGCTGTCGCCATTCATGGCAAACGCCGCCAGGCCCGGCTGGCGATGGTCCAGCCCGCTCATGGCATTGAACAGGTGCGTGGAGCAGGTTTTCGCCCGGCCGCAGACCTCGGCAGCCCGGGCGGCGGTTGCCAGGCTGTGCCCCACGCAGGGCTGAATTCGCAGCCGGCGCATGGCGGCGGGCAGTTGGTCTGCCCCCTCGAGCTCCGGAGCGAAGGTCATCAGGCGGATTCGGCCACCGGCGATTCTCTGGAGCGAGTCGAGATAGTCCAGGTCGACGGGCCGGACATAGGCCTCCTGGATCCCGCCGCGTTTGTCGGGGCTGATGAACGGCCCTTCCACGTAGATCCCCGGCACACGATCCGCACAAGGTGCAGTTTGAAGCAGCCCGGCCACACGGCGGATGACCGCCTCGTCGGCCATCATCGTGGGCACGAACTGGAGAATGCCGTGGGCCAGAAGCGTGGCCTGGATGCTGTCGAGGCCCTCTTCCGTACACGACTCCCAGCCGATCAACCCGGCGCCGTGGATATGAATGTCCATGAGACCGGGTGTGACCAGTCCGCCACGGGCGTCGATCTCCACGGCGCCGCGAGGCGTCTTTCTCGCGGGGCCGGCATGACGGATACGGCGGTCGGCAAGAATCACGGTGCCGCCGGGGATGACCTGATCGGGCAGAACGACCTGGCCGTTCTGGATGGAGAAGGTGGTCATGGAGAGGCTGATACTCTGTTGCAGGACAGGGTTGCATCCTGTCTTGAAGAACGACTGAATCCCGTCCCGGGCAGGTTACAGACCTGTCCCACTCAGAGACGTCAACAATACGGCCGATCGTGCGCGCCATGCCCGTGGGGGCTTTTGCGTGTTATCAAGACTTCTTGCTTATGGTGGACTACCCGCCCACTTTCTGCATGGCTGCCTTGAGGGCCACGATCCCCTTGGCGATATCTCCGACGCGATCGTTGCCGGCTTCGCGTTCGAAGATGTAGTCGCCCTGGTAGTCGGCCTCGGCCAGGATGCGGACGAAGGCGACCCAATCGATCTGGCCTGTTCCGACAACCACTTCCTCCCCCCAATCGCCTTTGACGGTTGTTCGCTTGGCGTCTTTGACGTGCACCTGCTCGACGTACGGCGCGAGCTTCTTCAGGGCTTCGATCGGATCGTCCATATCGTAGAGGATGAGGTTGGCCGGATCGAAGTTAACGGTCACGTTCTCCGCGCCCCGCTTCTTCATTTCTCCAAGAAAGGCGAGCAGGGTATCGGCCGTCTCCTGCCCCGACTCGAGCAACAGGGAGCCACCGATTTCGGCATACATGCGAGCCAGGGTAGCCACGCGGCCGGCCAGGTTGTCGAACGTCGGATCGCTGGGCTCGTGGGGGAGGAAACCTGCATGGGTGCTCACGAGTTTCACGCCCATCTGCTGGGCGAGCGTTGCTGCTGCCTTGGCCAGTGCCTGGTTCTCGGCCCAGTGCTGGTCGGGCACAATCCCGCCGGTCCTGCGAATGGCTGCGGGGGTGGAGTAGTCTTCCCCGATGGTCGAGAACATGCCGGAGACGATCGAGATCCCGGCCTCGTCGAGGATCTCCTGGGTGCCTTCCCACGTGCCCGGATCCTCGCGGTGCGGAGTCAGGCCGAGCTGCACTTTCTTCAGGCCGAGGGTGTTGACCTTTGCCGCAAGGTCTTGCGGCCCCGTGGCTTGGAGCGACCAACTGCAAACGCCGATCTGATCTGCCGTCTGTTTTTTCATAGGATCCTATTCTCCGGTAATAGTAAGGCTCAGGCGGTACGCTACGAGTTTGATGGAAGCGGGCCTTGTCGTCAAGCCAAGTGGGTTTGTTGAAGAGGGTTCTTACGTCTGGGTTTGTCTGGGCAGAGGAAATGGGGACAATGGAAAGAAGGCGGGTTGTTGACCGACGTCTCGATTCCGATTCCCGTTATTTGCAAACCGGAAGAGATGGTGAACGATGATACAGAAGCGGGAAGTGAGGACCGACCCCATTCTTGACGAAATCCATCAGACACGCCGGGAGATCTCCGATCGATTCGGCGGTGACTTCACTGCCATGCTCGACGACGCCCGTCGGCGTCAGGAAGCGTCGGGGCGTCCGATTTGGAGACCGA
Organism: uncultured Planctomycetaceae bacterium; assembly: GCA_964429355.1. Lineage (GTDB taxonomy): Bacteria > Planctomycetota > Planctomycetia > Pirellulales > Thermoguttaceae > JAAYAY01. The sequence continues at coordinate 5,202 of CAYSCH010000418.1, forward strand.
AACGCGATGAGCAGACCGGTGAAATGGAGGGCCGTTGTTTGCCATAGTGACGTCATCACCTTCTGTGGCATCGTTTGGGTGAGAAGTCCTGCAGTCCCCAGCGCCCCCCCATGCTCACAGACCACAATTCGTGAAGGAACTGCCTGCAAGCAAGTCTCAAACGGACATGAAGAAGATAGCTTGGCTCACTCTCGGCGTCGTGCTCACGGGCCTGCTTCTGCCCCCTCTGATCGCTCCCGCCTGGTCTCCCATCAACTGCTGGCATGAGGAGATCAACATCAAGACCGGACAGGCTCGCTACACTCGAAGCCTATGGTTCGTTACCATTTCGACACGTGTGGAAGACACCGCCCTTTCGGAAGCACTTCGAGGAGAGATCGTCGACGTTTCCGACATCGAGCCCTGGCACCGCGTGAACACGTTCTCTCCGGGCGTCCATCATTCGCCGCATTACCTTTTCCATTCAGCACACATGATGGCAAAACAACTCGGCGCCATATTCCAGATGCTCGAGGTTGGTCCAGAAGGCAGACAGGCTATCGCGAAAGAAGTCCTCCGCCTCTGGCAAGTCGATGGGAACGACGGCGGTGCCGAACGTCTGGTTCACGAACTCTTGGAGAAGGGGGCCGCGACGCAATGAGGCGTGATGTCGTGGCATTGAACCTCACCGAAATGGCCCCATTCCAAATCGCACCCCCGTGGGTGACACTTGCCGAGTGTCACTGTTGCATCGCTACTGATGTCGTAACACTGAATCTCTCGCAAATGCCAACCACCCCAAGTCGCACCCGGCGGGTGCGACCCACGGGGGTGTAGCTTGCGACATTCCCCGACCCTTATAATGCGTCCGGCTCACCAAACACAACGCGTTTCAGGGGGACCGCAACCATGAGGGCATTTTGTCCGTCTCGACGTCAGTTTCTCGGCAAGGCCGCCGCTCTGACGTCTTTACCTGCTCTCGGCACGACGCTGCTTCACGGCGAGGAAAAGGCCGATCCGGCCGCATGGCTCGACGCCCTGGAAGATCCGGTGCGGAAGCAGTTCCCCGGCAAGCCCGATCTGGATACGATCCTCGGGCTGTTCCCTCGCACCAGCGGCGAGCCGGCCTTCGACCCAGGCGAAATCGCGTCGAAGGCCGCGAAACTGCAGACCCAGCCCAGGATCGATACGGGTCATCCGTTTCTCGATCTCTCGGTCCGCACGGCGCTGGCCCACGTCGATGCCACCTTCCAGGGCGAACATCCCAAGTACGGAGTGAAAAGCTACGCAGAAACACGGCACGACGGCTTCCCCCCCACGATCATCGCCACGATCGATGCCCTGTCGGCCTGGGGCCTGAACCAGCGGGCGGCGACCCTCTTTCGCTACTGGTTGATGAACTTCGTCCGCGAAGACGGAACCATCAACTACTACGGTCCCTCGATCAGCGAATACGGGCAGCTTCTGCATACGGCCCATCTCCTGGAAGAAAGAGCGGGCACGGATGGCTGGTGGCAGGACGGATTCCGGCCGCTTGACCGGATCGCGGAACTGCTGCTGGGCCTCCGCGCCGGCGCCGGCGAGGACGGCCTGATTACCGGAGTCCCCGAAGCCGACACTCGCAAGGAGGTCTCCAAGTATTTCCACAACAACGGCTGGGTGGTCAAGGGATTGCGATCCTGGGTGGAACTCTGCCAGCGGCGCAGTGCCGACTCGACCACCAGGCCCGAAACGGTTGCCGGCATTGCCGAGGCGCTCGCGGAAGACACGCTGCGGGCAATCGAGGCCACCTGGCCGGCCGACCCGAAGGATTGGTGGCTTTCTCCGCGAATCGAGCCGACGGAGCGGCCGGATCGGGCCACGGGCACTCGCGATGCCTCCTACACGAATTACCGCTACTGGCCGGAACTCCTGTCGAGCGGCGTTCTTCCAGCGCCGCTGGCCAATCGGGTTATCGAGTCGCGGCTCACAGCGGGTGGGCAGTTCTGCGGCATGACCCGTTTCGAAGGACATCTCGACGACTGGCCGTTGGTGGAGTATTTGAACGGACTCTGGTCACTGGGCCGCACCAACGACTTCCTGCTGAGCCTCTACGGCCACGTCGCCTACCACCAGGCGGAAGGCCACCTGACGGCCTATGAACAAGTGACGTTTCCGCCCGGGAAGAAGAGAGCCGACTATTGCCTCCCGTGCCAGTTGGTGGCCGCCCGAGCGGCGCGGCGGATCAATCGCGCCTCATGAGGTGTGAAAAACGCAATCGACGCCGATACCAGTTACCGTCCACTCCAAACGCTCGAGAAACAACCATGATAGCCGCTCGAACCAAACGCTCGTCCCTCGTCTCGTTCCGCATCGTGCTTCTTGCCGGCCTGTGGGCCGTCCTTTCGCTCCCGGCCGGTCCGGTTGCCGGAGGAGAGCCATCCGGAGGCGGCCTGACGTTCCATGTCTCCAAGTTGGGGAACGATTCCGACGGGCTGAGTTGGCAGACCGCCTTCCACTCGATCCAGAAGGGCCTCGACGCCGTCCCCGACGATCGCGGCGGCCACAAGATCATCGTTCGTCCCGACACCTATGTGGAGGCCAATCTCGCCCCGGCCCACAAGGGGGCTGCCGGGGCCTACAACACCCTGGTGGGCGACTTCGACGGCTCCCTCGGTTCGGGTGCCAGAGGCTGGGTGGTGATCGATTCGGGGGACCCGGAAAAGGGATTCAAGAGCTGGGATTGGTGGGGGCCCTTGCGAGCCTCCGACAAGCATTGGCCCCATGGAAACAACCAGGAGACTTTTTCGAGCATCG
>CAYSCH010000419.1:0-7882 GCA_964429355.1 uncultured Planctomycetaceae bacterium
CTGGCCGGTTTTGAAGCGCCCCCCACTGGCCGGTTTTCAGGCGCCCCGTGACAGCTGACTGCGTTTGGTCCCATCGCGTGGTTCTGGGTCCGCCGACGCCGATGACCTGGCAACGTGTCAAACCGTCTCGCCAAGAAACCACCCATTGATGAATACCCGGCGGCGACCACCCTTCCCCCTTGATCGGGTGGCAACTCCTAACTGGTGCAGGAAACGGTCGGGCGGAAGTTGCTGAACGGCGGCTTGAGACGAAGGATTTCTAGCACACCCATTCCACCAGCAGCCACACTTGGGTGAATCCAGTTGTAGCGAGAGCTTGTTTCCGCGATACTGGACGCGATCAGCGGGTTTGGCATTCCGTTCGATGATCGGGCACCAGACTTGCCGATATCATGGCAGCCGACAGTACATTGCGCTTCCGCTCAAATGGCCACACACGAGCTCACCCAAGGCTCGCAGTCGACACGTCACTCATACCGAGCCAGAATAGGCTGCGTACTTGTTGGAACGGCCATCGTAGGATTGCTTGCATTGCTGGCTTGGTGGGTCGGAGATGCAGCGTGGCAAGCGCATCGACGTGCGCAATGTGTAGATAACCTCAAACAAATCGGAGAGGCGTTGCGCGCTTACCACGACGACTGGAATTGCTACCCACCCGCCTATGTGGCTAATGAAGGCGGCCACCGGATGCACAGTTGGCGAGTGCTTATCCTGCCGTATTTGGGAGAGCAAGCACTCTACCAGCAATATCGATTTGACGAACCGTGGGACAGCCCAGCTAATCTCGACGTGGCGAGACAAATGCCGCCCGTATTCCATTGCCCTGATGACTGGCAAGCTGGGCCGAGCGACACCAGCTATGCTATGATCGTGGGACCGGGAGCGTTCTCCGAAGGTTTGACGTCGACTACTCGTGAGGACATCACCGACGGACTGGACGTGACTATTGCTGTTGCCGAGACCTCAGGTCTCGCAATTCGCTGGACACAGCCTCGGGATCTCGATAGTGAGAGTATGACCTACGTAATCAACGACACCGCAGCTATTGGCCCAACAAGCAATCACTACAAGGGCGCTGACTTCCTGTTTGCCGACGGCGCGGTCCATTTCATTTCAGATCCCACGGTCTTTGACGAGACAACGCCTGAGCAACTTCGTGGACTGGTTACGAGGGCTGGCGGAGAGCGGTACGATTACTGACGGAGCAAGGCACGTCAACATGGAGAGTGTGGAACGGGGCCGATAGACAATCCTCGAGTTGCTCCAACAAACGACCCTTAATTGGGTGACTGTTGCCGCCAGGTGCAGGAACCGGTCGCCCGGAGCTTTGTGAACGGCGAACCAACTCGCGAACCATGATTCACGCGCATGTTCTGAACCGTGGGGGCACGGGCGTCCGCAGCCCGGCAGATGGTCTGACCCGTCGTCCCGATGATCGCTGGGCAGGGGCCCCCCATCGCGCAGGAAATGACATGACGACGGAGCAAACAACAGCCATAAGTCAACTTCCAACGATTAGCTGTCTGCGCGTTAGGCCGCAAATCTGCGATCTACGGGTGATAGGCAGAAACTTCCTGTAAACAAGTTATCCGGCTATGAGCTTCCGCCAGCCCAAGAGTCATCGGGATGCCGAGCAACGCGCGTGGCGGGCGTGGTTGTCGCGTCACGAGCCGGCACTCAAGGCTGCCGGCCTCCCGCCGAGCGTGACATTGAGCGAAAGCCACTGGACGGACTTCCTTCAAAACGGCTACCTGGAGTGGCATCCGGAGTCGCACGACGGCTTCGTCTTTGACCAGCTGTCACACGATCAGATGTCGCGGCTGCTCGCAGTGCTGGAAGCGTCGCCGGAGTACGTTGCGGAGCCGATGTCGAGCTGGCTTCGATACCGACTCGGCCCAGCGGCCGGCGGATAACCACGTACTGCAACGGACCGGCCGGGCGGAACGGTCGGCGTGATTTGAAAGCGGCTCGGTGCCCGGCCGCCCATTGAATACTGGTCCGTTCGGCCACACCAACTCATATAACGCTATGGCACTCGTCAATTTCGTCTTTCTTGTCCCTGGTATCATCTACTACATATACATGGAGTCGGTGCCGTATTGCTCAGGTCACGGGCGGAGGGTATGGCCCTGCCGCCGATCATCCGGTTCCCGCCGCCGCACTGTTTCGATCGGATCTCCCCGCAATCGCAACTTGACCGTGCCATCTGCGACGGTGTCCTGAGTGGCATAGGGGCTGCTCGTCCCGCCAAGAGGTAGCCGGGAGACAACAGCAAGTCCGATATATAGAAGTATGAGAGTGCTTACCCTACTGATCGCGATCCTCACGCTCGCGGGATGCGGCATGCGAGTGAATCCTGAGCGCGAGGTACCGGAGAAACCTCGTGTTAATCTTCAGCCCAAAAGCGCGTCAGCAGAACCACAACCGAGCGAAACTAACCACCTGGATCCTGCCTACGCGAAGGGCGTGGTCATCCTGAAGACCGGCGAGAGGGTGTCAGGACATATCTTGTTGCAGTGCCCGGGCTACTTGGCCGTGTGTTTCAAGGTCGACTCCTCGGAACCCGACAGCGCACAACTTGTTCGCTATGAAGACGTTCAGAGCGTGCTTCTTGAAGGAACCTGGGAGGAAGTCGATCCATCTTGGAAGGAATTGCAGAACGAAATGACAGTCATGACCGGCCAAGGTCCTGCAGGCGACAGCCGAAAGGCCGCGTCTGAGAAGTGACCTTCCGGCACTTTCCTATCAAATCGAACCTGATCCGCTAGTCTCCCGGATCGTAGCTTGCCGGCAAGAGCATTGGCATCTCGAGAAAACTGTTCACCAACCCCGGCGGCAACGGTGCTTCACTCAAGCTCGTCAACCGGAAAGACAAGAACACACCGGTAGCTCTCGATCTTCTGTATCTGGAACAAGGGCGAAAGGGAACCGGCGCCCTCCTCTTCAAGGTGTGAGGGAGAGTTGACTCTGGCCTTGCTGGATCACGCCGTCTTCCATCTCGTAGGTCGTGTCGAAAATGTCCAGGGCCCGGTGGTCGTGGGTCACGACGATCACACCGGTCCCGTGTTCGTGGGCAACGCGGCGAAACAGCTCCATGACCTGGCGGCCGCGATGGCTGTCCAGGGCGGCCGTGGGCTCGTCGGCCAGCATCACGCTTGGCTGATTGGCCAGGGCCCGCGCGACTGCGACCCGTTGCTGTTGACCGCCTGACAGCATCGCGGGCTGGTAGTCGGCTCGATTGCCCACACCCAGTTCATCAAGAAGCTCCAAGGCTCGCCGGCGAGCCGCCCTCGGGGGAACCCCGTTGAGTTCCATGGCGACGCGAACATTCTCCCCGGCCGATAGAAAGGGAATCAAATTCGACTTCTGAAACACGTAACCGATATGCTTGCGGCGAAAGGACCGCAGGTCGGTCATCGCCATCGGGCCGTCGATCACCAGCTTTCCGCCAATCAGAATCTGTCCGGCAGTCGGCGGGTTGATCAGCCCGACGGCCGTGAGAAACGTGGATTTCCCGGCACCGCTGGGCCCCAGCAGGGCCACAACCTCACCACGGCGAACGCTGAGCGAAGCATCGCGCATGGCAACCACCTCGGTGTTGCCGCTACCGTAGACCTTGGTGAGTTGCCGCGTCTCGATCGCCAAATTGTCGCTCATAGGATGGTTACCCCATCAACGCCTCATTGGGCTGCACTCGCATTGCCCGCCAGATGCCCAAAAGACTGGAGAGCACGGACACCACCAGTACGATCATCGCCAGTTGCAGCAGGTCATCCGTGGTGAGAACCACGCGCCGGGGAAAAAGGGGAAACAACTTCTGCCCTACCAGGTACGCGATCCCATAACCGACCAGTCCCAGTACGATCGCCTCTTGGAGAATCAAGCCAAGGATCACCCGGTTGGGAGCGCCGATCAGCTTTAACAGTGCGATCGAGTGCAGTTTGTCGAGGGTCAGGGTGTAGAGAATCAATGCCATGATGATCGCGGCAATAATCGTCAACAGCGCTCGGAACATGCCCAACTGCCGTCGGGCTTTGTCGACCATCCCCTGCAGCAGCAGATTCTCCTGGCCGGCTCTGGTGAAGACGGATACGTCGGCCCAGGTTGAAATCGTGGCCGCCACCGCGGCCGGATCCGCGCCGGGATCCACACGGACCACGACCGCACTCAATTCCGGTGAGGTCACGGCCGGCAACTCTGCCGCGGGACGGGCGAGTTGCTCGGTCAGGAGCGGCTGGCTCAGAAAGATGTCCTCCCGCTCGCTGCGCCGCTGCCGAGCCGCCCGTTGGAGTCGAACGGCCTCACCGGGCGTATCGAACTGGACTGCCTGGGAGTCCCACACGCTGAGGAAGGCCATTCCCTCGCCGTTGGTGCTGACCATGCCGCTGGTGATGCCGACAACCGTATAGAAGTCTTTGCCCAGCTTGATGCGTTCGTTGAGCCGGAAACCGAGCGTCTTGTCCGCCACCATTTCGTAGTGATTCTGTGCCAAGGGCCTGCCTGCCACCAGCGGCAGCCATTGCCCCTTGTCCAGCGGCCAACTGAGCCCCAGGACCGACATTCGCAGCGGCTTGCCGTTATGCTCCCGCTGGATGGTATGAAAAACAAACTCCCGGGCCGACTGCACGCCGGGTACAGCCAACACTCGGTAGACGAGCGTCTTCGGAACCCGCGAAATCTCGGCGAATGGGCCGCGGGTATCCCGTTGGACGACCCACAGATCGGCACCGATTCGCTCCACCAGCAGGGTGGCGTCCTCGATCAGGCCGCGGTAGATCCCCGCCATCCCCATCACGATCATCAACAGCATTCCGATCCCGAACACGGTCAACGTGAACCGGCCAAGATTGTGCTGAATGTCTTTGACGGCCAGATTCATCGTACGGAAATCCTCCGACCTTCCATACCTTCAATCCTGCCACCGGTCGGAGTCACGATCCGATCGCCCGGCTGGAGTCCGCCAACCACTTCGACGAGTGTTCTGCTCCCAAGCCCGAGCGTCAAATCGCGCCACGCCGCGGTTTGCCCCTGACCAACAAAAACACCCGGCTTGCCGTCGCGCCAGAGCACCAGTTGAGCAGGCAAGGCGGTCACGCCCGACTTGTGCGCCGTCTGAATGTAGACTTCGGCGCGTTGGCCCACCGCCCAATTGGTCGGCAACTCAAGGACGTGAACGTCCACGGAGAATTCCCTTGTCTCCCGGTCCGCCTGCCGTCCCAGCCTTGCCACCTCGCCGCGGTACGCCCGGTCCGGCTCCGAACGAAACAGGACTCTCGCAGACTGCCCCACCGAAAGACGGGACATCTCCGTCTCATCCACCCAGGCCGTGATCCACAGTTCCGTGGTTGAAACAAGGGTCATGATGGCACTGCCGGGGACGGCAATGTCGCCGGGATCTCGGTGCCGCTCCACAATCAGCCCCTCAAAGGGCGCAGCAATCTCCGTGTCGGCCAGCAGCGCCTTTCGGTATGCCAGGTTCCTCTCGGCCGCGATCATCTGTTTCTGACCTTCGAGGAGTGCAGCCTCAGCACGGGCAACGCCAGCCTGGGCGATCTTCCAGTTGGCGGTCGTTCTGTCCACTTCCTCCTGGCTGATGGCTCCACCCGGCTGGAGCCGCAAAGCCCGTTCCCGATCGGTGGTCGCCTGCTCCAGGATTGCGGTGGCCTGAATTCGATCCGATTGGAGTCGTTCGATGGCGGCCTGCGAGACATCAACCGACGCCTGCGCAATTTCGACTTGCGGTTTCAATTCCACGTCGTCAAGCCTGGCCAGCAACTGCCCCGCAGTCACCATCTCCCCCATATCCACCGAAACCTCCTGGATTCGGCCCGATATTCGCGGGCTGATGGTGGATTTGAAATGGGCCTCCAGTGTTCCCGTGCCCATCACTTCGGCCACAACATCTCCCAGCTTCACCTCGTGCTCACGGACCGGCAGGGGCGAGAACTTGAACCAGAAAATGAGTCCGCCGACCACCGCAACCAGCGTCAAGAGCTTCGCCACCTGCCACAAACGTCGCTTTATTCGGACTGGGAGACTGCTCATTCCCGTTCTTCCTGTCTTGGTGCCGGCGACTGCGCGCCTCACATGACCTCAAACACGTACTTGAGGTTGAAGTAGATGCCGACCGCGATGAACAACCAGCCGGTTGCCATGCGAGCCCACCATTCAATCGTGGAGAGCACGTTGTAAGCCTTGCCGACGGCCTTGGCACTATACGCCAGAAGCGTGGCCACAACCAGAACCGGCAGCGCCGTGCCGATCCCGTAGACCAGCGGCAGAACCAGCGAGCCGCCCGGGATCGACGCCTCGGGCAGCGCGATCCCGACCTTTTCGAGCACGGCCGTGATCGCGCCCGCCTCGGAACCCATGGTGAGGGCCAGGAGACCGAAGAACCAGGCGGCCGAGGTCGGACAGAACGAGACTGCGAACAGGATTCCCAGCAGTAACGCACCCCAGATTCCCATCGCGTCGACCCGCTTCTGCATGCCCTCGCTCATCATGGTGCCGCCACTGCTGATGGTGATCAAGCCGACGAGGAACATGCCCAAGATCAAGAAGACCGGCCCGAGGACGATGTGCATGGACGACTGCAGGAAGACGGAAACGGCAGGGATCGACATCGCCGTGGTCGTCAGCAGCGTCGCCAGGGCCAGGTAGAGCAGGCATCGCCCCAAGGTGTAGAGCAGGCCGGCATGGATGACCGCCCGGGAGTCCTCCACCTTGCGCCCGATGTAGGAGACCGCGGCAATATTGGTCGCCAACGGGCAGGGGCTGATCGAAGTCAGGATGCCCAGATAGAGGGCCGCCCCGACGTATAGCAGATAGGCAAGCAACGGAGGTCTCCAATTTGTGTTACGCCATGCATTGACGGAATGAGTGGCGACAGGACAAAGCACGGTCGCACACTATCTCACTTGGCCGCCGTCTGGCAGGCCGCAACGTTGTCCTGGACATACTTGATAAACGCCTTCTTGTCGCCTGCGTGTGTCCAGATCTCCTTCAAGTTCCTGTATTCTGCCACCTTGTTGTCCACCACTTTGGCCACGATCAACGCCGGGCCTGTGATCTGATAGGCCTTGGTGAAGGCGGCGTTGTTCTTGTTCTGGAAATCGATGTAGTGAAACTCGACCGTCCCACCCTTGAGCTGTGTGGCAAATCCGCTTCCGATCGCTTCCTCCGAGTAACTGCCCATTTTCAGGCACGTGGGACAACGCTGGGTACGATGGAAGTAGATGGCAACCACACGATCCTTCGGCGGTGCCTTCGGGGCATCCGCAGCAGCCGCGCACTGGGCAAAAACCGAAAGAAAGAGGGCCAATCCGGCAACAATCAGCGTGAAACGTTTCATCTGGAACTCCTTATCAGCTATCGGTCAATCATTCGGGTAAGGGTGCGTCGGCCGCGCTGTTGCTCTGGGGCAGGGGAGGTGGCGAATTGCCAGGTAGGGGTATGTCGAGCAGGTTGGGTTCTTCCGGCGACTCGGCGAGCGGAGTTGCTTCCGCCATCGTCGGGCCTGTTTCCGTCGATTCAGCGGGCGAGACGCTTTCGGTCAGCATCTGACGGATCTCGGCCCGCACGAACTCGGTAAATGCCGGCTTGTCGCCCACCAGGGCCCAGACCTGGTCGAGACGCTTCCAGTTCTCGATCTTGCCGCCGTTCATTTGGGCCAGCACCACATTGGCCATGTGAACGTCAAACTGCTTGGCAAGATCGGTTCCTTCGGGCTTGTCGTAGTTCAAGACCTTCCACGCAATCTGGCTGCTTTCGAGCTCGTCGGCAAAATCGTTCTGGACCGTCTCGTGGGCCTGAGATTCGATCGCCCGACAGGTGGGGCAGCGGATGTCGCCGTGAAAGTAGTAGACGACCAGGCCGTTTTCGA
>CAYSCH010000420.1:0-5684 GCA_964429355.1 uncultured Planctomycetaceae bacterium
TGGAGTATGGATGGGGCTGGGGAGACGTTGACCAGGCCGCCGACGCCGTCTCCTTCATGTTGCTGAGTGCGGAAGGGAACGGGTACGTCTTCGAATTCCACCGCTGCAAAGCAAATTGGGCGGTGCAGTGGGGGCATGTAGCAAACGGTGTTCCCCTCAAGAACATGACGTGGGCGCCCGAAGAAATCGATGGAACTCACGCGTCGGTGCGCGATGGGGGCGGCTTGGCCCACGTCGTCATCAGCCGCGATTCCGACGGGGGCTGGACCATCACCGGCAAAGACTGGAACAAGGGCGCTGGTGCAACGGTCCGGTTCAGCGATGCCACCACGACTTCGTTCAGTCGGCTGGTGCTGCTGGGGACCGAGAACTTCGACGAGCAGGCTTTCAACAGGATCCTGCTGGCAACCGACTCTCCCGAACCTGTTCCGTCAACCGCCATCCCGACAACCACGTTTCTCGGCAGCATCGGTGTCGTCACCTCGCTGCCCGATCGTGGGCAGCCGTTGCCCAAAACGGTCGACATGATCAACTACTGCGGCTTCCGTTGGGTCCGAGGCGGCATCGAGGGGCTGACCGCCGAGGGACCCACCACCACGGCAACCTATCTCGACCTCCACCACCAGACCGGAGTCCGGTTCAGTTGGGGACTGGTTAGCGGCAACGCCGATCTGAAGAAACTCGTCGAGACGGCCAGGCCCTTGGCAGAAGCTGGGGCTCTGCTGGCCTTTGAGGGAAACAACGAACCCAATAACTGGGGCCTGACCTATCAAGGCGAAGAAGGGGGCGGCTCCGCCCCGTCCTGGATGGCAGTCGCAAAGCTGCAACGCGACCTTCATCGCGCCGTGAAGAGCGATCCTCTCCTCAAGAGCTTTCCCGTCTGGTCGATCAGTGAGGCCGGCGCGGAAAAAGACAACGTGGGATTGCAGTTCCTGACCATTCCCCCGGGCGCCGGCACCGTCATGCCTGAGGGAACTCGATTCGCCGACTTCGCCAATGTCCACAACTACATCTACCATCCCAGCTCGTCAGCCGTCGAAGACAACAAGGCCTGGAATGCCGCCGATCCGACCTCGGCCTGCAAAATCGATGGGCTCTACGGCAACCACGGCCTCACCTGGGCCAGGCACTTTCGAGGCTATTCGGAGGCCGAACTCCTGACCCTCCCCAGAGTCACCACGGAAACCGGCGCCACGATCGGCGGGGCGATTACGGAGGAAGTCCACGCCCTCAACCTGATGAACATCTATCTGAGCCAGTTCAAGCGAGGGTGGAGTCATACGGCCGTTTACTTGCTGCGCGACCGCACCGACGAGGGTGGCAATCAGAGCTTCGGCTTCTTCAACGCTGATTATCGCCCGCGCAAAGCAGCCCTTTACCTGCATAACCTGACCACGATCCTCGCCGATAACGGATCCCTCGCAACGCCCGGCCAACTGAGCTACTCAATACCGGAACAGCCGCCGACGGTTCATGAACTGCTCCTGCAGAACAGCGACGCCACCTTCCAACTGGTCATCTGGGGCGAACGTGTAAACGGTTCGGACGAGGTCGTCGTCCGTTTCAGAAAACCTTCCAGCGTCACAATTTTCGATCCAACGATCGGAACCGACCCAATCCAGACGCCCACGCGAATCGAATCCCTGAAGCTCACCCTCAGCGATCATCCACTCGTCCTCGCCATCACCCCGGAATAACGACCAGTTCCCCTCCCAGTGGGTCGCTCCTGCCGGGTGCGACTTGCGCCACCCCGGGTCCGCCCAATCCACCCGTTCCTCGTTCCCCGCCCACAGCTCCGCTTCTGTGGTTTCGATCGCTGTTCGAGGCGCCGCCACGATGCCTGTGGCGACCTGACGATCGCGGATTCCGTGGATAGAACCGGGCGGCTCTTGGGCAGGGCGAGTTCGGTCGCCGTCTCCGATACCGCGAAGCGGTTAACCAACATAGCCTCACGTTCACGCGGCTCCGCCGCGCCACCCCAGGTCCGCCCCACCCACCCGTTCCTCATTCCCCGCCCGCAGCTCCGCTGCGGGCGGGGAACGAACGCCCAGACTCTCCCTCGCCAACAAGCCCGGCAGCACGATCCCCGTTTCGGCGGGTGGCACTGGTCGCACTGAGCGATCACACTATGGCATGAACTACCCGTGCCGCTGCCATCCGCTTGCCCCCCTCGTGTGCCACTGGCGTCTCGCCACTGCCGTCGTCCGGTGTGATTTGCAGCATAGCACGTCAGGCATCACTCGCCATCAACAGTCTCCCGACCGCCGATAGCTCGTATGAAGTAGTTCATGCGACAACTCGCCGAGCGGCTTGCCGAGAAATTCCTCGTAGATTGCCTGAACGTCCGGATTGTCAACGCTGCAGCGAATCGTCTCCTTCTCGTCTTTCCTGTAGAGCCCGTCAATTCGTTTCTGACGCAGAGCGTCGTCCGGCCGCCCGTTTCCCCCCGGCTTCGGTTGCCCGCCCCCGCCGATGCAGCCACCTGGACAGGCCATGACTTCCACGAAGTCGTATTGGATATTTCCTTGGAGAATCTCCTCCAGGAGCGGCCTCGCCGTCGCGGTTCCGTGAACCACTGCCACGCGAATCGGCTTGCCGTCGATTTCCAGCGAGGCCTCGCGAACGCCCGCCAGCCCGCGAACCGCTTCGAACTTGAGCAGCGTTGCCGGCGCCTTGGTCCCTGTTCGATACAACCAGACCGCGCGGAGCGTTGCCTCCGTGACTCCACCGGTATTGCCGAAGATGATCCCCCCGCCGCTCCCCCGTCCCATCATCGAATCGTACTGGCCGTCGGGCAGTTCGTGGAACCGGATACGGCTCTCGAAAATCCACTGCGCCAACTCCCGGCAGGTCAGGGCGTAATCCATATCGCGGATCGTCTCGTCCTTCAGATACCGTCCCGACGCATTCATCTCGGGACGAAGCACCTCGTACTTCTTCGCCGTGCAGGGCGTGCAGGCCACGTTCACGATCGACTTCGGATCGATTCCGTTCTTCTTCGCATACCAGGTCTTGATCGCCGCCCCCTGGATCATCACGGGGCTCTTGGTTGTCGAAAGATGGGGCAGAAGGGCCGGATAGAAGGTCTCCGCAAAACTCACCCAGGCCGGACAGCAGCTCGTGAACTGCGGAAGAGCCGGTTTCGACGAGCCCTTGGCATCCAACCGCTGCATGAGCTCGTTAGCTTCCTCCACCACGGTCATGTCGGCCGCAAACGTCGTATCCAGCACCTGGTGGAATCCGATCCGCCGCAGGGCCTCGACCATCTTCCCTTCGCAATCGGCGCCCGGTTCCAGACCGAACGATTCTCCCAGGGCAACCCGAACCGCTGGCGACGTCGACGCGATCAGAACCAGATCCTTCATCTCCGTCATCCGCCGGATGCGAGGATACTCGATCCGTTCCGACATTCCGCCCCGCTTGCAGATGTTCGTGCATTGGCCGCAATGGATGCACACCGCCTTCTTCTGCTCCACCGCCGGTTTGCAGTAATGAGATACGGTCATCTGATCCGTGCACGTCTCGTCGCAGTGCCCGCATTTCTGACAAAGGTATTTGTGAAACAGAATCGACGGGTTGTCCGGATCAACTCCAACCGGCTCAACCTCCTGACGGGCAGCCTTCTTCGCCTCCTTGAATTCCTTGAAGCTCCGATAACCTTCCAGTCCATAAGGTGGCTCGGATTCCGAGCCCGGCGAAGCCGCAGCCCCGGTCGCCAAACGCGAAAGACCCCCGCTCAGCAGCAGCCCCGCTCCAACAGCGCCCGACTGCATCATTCTTCGCCGGCTCATATTTCCCATATTCCAGACTCTCCAAAAAAGAACCCCGTTCCAAAAACACCGGACTACACCATTCCTCGCCGACTCATAGTTCCCGCGTTCCAGTCTCTCCAGGCAAGAACCCCGCTCCCAAAACGCGTGACTACATCATTCCTCGCCGACTCATATTTCCCGCGTTCCAGTGCCAGACTATCGGAGACTCGGGACATAATCAAGAGCGAAGCGAGAAGGGCGAGTTGACATGTTGATAACACCTTGGACGATTGAGCTGTTCCAGCAGACTCCGCCGCACGCGAAGGTCGCGACCGACGCACACGCCACCTGCTCCGCCGCGATCCCCGCCTTTTCCGATACCGCAGAGCGGTTGGCAGGCATAGCCGCACGTTCAAGCGGCTCCGCCGCCCCACCCCACCCACCCGTTCCTCATTCCCCGCCCGCCGCTCCGCTTGTGTGGTTTCGATCGCTGTTCGAGGCGCCGCCACGATGCCTGTGGCGACCTGACGATCGCGGATTCCGTGGATAGAACCGGGCGGCTCTTGGGCAGGGCGAGTTCGGTCGCCGTCTCCGATACCGCGAAGCGGTTAACCAACATAGCCTCACGTTCACGCGGCTCCGCCGCGCCACCCCAGGTCCGCCCCACCCACCCGTTCCTCATTCCCCGCCCGCAGCTCCGCTGCGGGCGGGGAACGAACGCCCAGACTCTCCCTCGCCAACAAGCCCGGCAGCACGATCCCCGTTTCGGCGGGTGGCACTGGTCGCACTGAGCGATCACACTATAGCATGAAGTACCCGTGCCGCTGCCATCAGCTTGCACCCAACGCGGCCCATTGGAGTCGAGGTGGTGCCACTGGCGTCCCGCCAGCGCCGTCGCGGCCGAGGCGTCAGTACTTACATACCACTACGCCTATACCGTCTATTCTTGACATGACACGCCGTCGTCCTCCCAGTGGGTCGCTCCTGCCGGGTGCGACTTGCGACATCACTCGCCAGGCATGACCCAAGCGCGATCCATCCGCTTGCACCTTTCGTGTGCCCGCCGTCCCGCCAGCGCTTCAGGGACGTTGTGTCGCATTGCGGACGAAGTCTCACCTGGCGGATCCGTCGATGTCCAAAAGGAAACCTCACCGGATACGGATCAAACATTGTTAGCAAGCCGGTGATTTTCACGAACTGACATTCTCTGTTTGCAGGTCGAATGGACCATGGCCTGCAAACCCCATGCTGGCAGTCTAGATGGCCTTGCGTGATTCCCTGAGAAATAGTCGTCCTGAAGATAGCCGCGTGGGCTTGCCCCGCGCTCGGGTTGCCTTCGTGTTTTGCCCGCCAGTCCTGTCACTCCCGGCCCATCGAGTTCCTGATTGCCTTGACGCAATTCCCTCTGGGAATCACGCAAGGCCATTTAGGTAGAATAGTGCGAGGGCTTTTGAGTTTCATTCATTGCGTCCAGAAACTCGGTCGACTGACATATACAGGATGCCCAGATTGGGGTACTCTCCGGCACCACAAGGAGAACAATCATGCGACGGCTCGTAATTCTCGTCATTCTCCCTGCACTTCTTGCCACATCAGGTTGCACCCTGCCCGAGGCCGTCTACAATCTTGGCGGAAGCAAATACTACTCTGCTGGCGGTACGGATTACGGCTCTCGTGATGCCCATTTCAATGCTGAACTGAGTAGGTGGAAACAGTACGATCCTTGAAAACATGTTGCCAACCTTATCTATTCTCTCATTGTCTGATCCGTCCCATCTAACTTAGGGCGAATTGGAGTGAAGCGTGAGAGTACCCCGCCTTTGCCACGCCATGGTAGCTCTTGCTTGTCTATGCACAGGTTGCAGGGTTGCTGAAACGATTGTTCTGTCTCGCCCTGGAGCATCTGCATCCGGAAATCGATTTCTGGCGGCG
>CAYSCH010000420.1:5694-7876 GCA_964429355.1 uncultured Planctomycetaceae bacterium
GTTCGGCTTGCGACCTCAGCCGTTTGCCGTTCGGGCAGACCGCATACGTTTCGCGAAGTTCGAGCGTACCCAAAATGAATCCCAATACATCCTCTGGGGGTAGGTATCGGGAAACGGAAAAGAAACGGACAGTCGCTGATAAGATAGGCAATCTTCCGGCCGGCTTCCGCCCTTTCCTCACCCATCCCGCAGGGTGCCCCCTGCCGGCACTCTGCCCGCCAATGCAGGGCGTATCGACCCTCAAAAAAGACACCGACATCCTCCCCGCCAACAAACAGCCCCCCCCGCTCGCACCCCATCAAAACATAAAAAAAGCCCTTACTGGGTAAGGGCTTACATCAAGAGGCGCCGCCCGGATTCGAACCGGGGATGGTGGATTTGCAATCCACTGCCTTAGCCGCTTGGCTACGGCGCCCTGCCTGCAACGTAGAGGCTAAATCGACCAACTGCCTCGCGGCAGATGAGAGGAATTGTAGCAATTCTTCCGGCTCCCCGGAAGAGCCGGCACCCGAACTTGCAGGACGCCACACCACATGGGCCAGACCCCAGCCGGCACCAACCCCTGCCGCCGGACGCCCCTCAAAGCACAGCCATCCGGTGGCGCCCACCCGGAACGGCCGTCACTCCCCTTTCTCGATTGCTGGGATCAACAGAGCCGAGAGCACCTGAGTGTACAGGCGGTGCCCGAAGTCGTTCGGATGGTTGACACCGTTGCCGGTCAAATCCCAGTCGCGCTTTTGCTTGAAAATCTCTCCCCAAAGCGAAGTCATGTCCGCCAGCGCGATTCCCGGCCCGCAGAGCTCCGCCAACCCATCCCGGTACTGGGGAAACAGCTCCTGGTGGAGCGTCGTCCAGTCCTGGTTGCCAAGCATCGTGGCAATCAGGATGAACTCCGCATCCGGATGCTCCTTGCGCACAGCGTCGATCATCGCTCGGGTGTTGGCCTGATAGTCCTTCGCCGGGCGCCCGGCCGAGTCGTTCATGCCGAAGGCCAGAAGAACCAGGTCGGGGTCGGACTCGATCACCTTCCCGATATTCGCCAGGCCCCACGCCGTGTCGGTCCCGCCGACCGCGAAGTTCTGCAAGGTCACCTCCGCTCCGTACGATGCCTCCAGGTGCAGAACAAGAAGGTCCTGGTAGGGCGGCTGAAACGGAGCCACACCGGCCCAGCCGGAAGCGTTACAGCCCGTCGAAATACTGTCGCCCAGAAGTGCGATCTTCAACGGCTCCTTCGCCTTCAGCCTCTTGATCGTGCGAGGCAGCCCGTCCGCCGCCAGCGTCGGCTTCGGCCCAGTCCACTGGCCGGGATCAAACTCGTAGGTGACCGCCGTCTGCATGTCGTGGTACTCATGCCCCGCGCCAAAGAGAATCTCGCCGTTACCGTCGCGGTGCGTGAGCTGGTAGCGCTGCGAGCCGGCCGGCCGCCGAAGGTCCCCGGCCGCCTTGCAGGGAATGCGAGAACCCGCCGGCAATGTGATCTGCCGGGTTCCGGGAACCCATACAAAGTCCGTCCCCTCCGCATAGGTCGTCTCGCCCGACGAACTGCACACCGAAAGAATCTTGGTGGGTGTCAGGAGCAGCGAAACGGTCGCCTCCGCATCCGCCGACTCCTTCACAAACAGAACGCTCTCTCCGTACATGGTAGCGCCGAGCCAGAACGGGCGGAGCGGTTCGGGCGTGAACGTCCACTCGCTCGACGGTTCGCCGGCGGCAACCAATGAGACACAGACAAGGCAGAGTAGAACAGATGCAGGTCGTCTCATGAAGTCACGCCTCCACGTCGCTTGAATTGAGACTCTTAGAGCCGCTAACAAAACCACCGGCTGTGCACATCCATGCCCGTGGGAAACTCATACGTTTTGTGAGGGTTTCTAGTGCTGGAATTGGAAGTTGGCCCCTGATTCTAACCGATGAGCAGGCCCAGGAACACGGCCAGGAATCTGCTAAACCCGTCCTGCTCCACACCCGGCCAAAAATTGCGAATGGCTCCAAAGAACTTTCTTCCCCTTTGCCCATAACGACTTACGCTCAAGTGTCCCAATGTTCCCAAGATTCCCTTCACACCTTCCCCTACAATCACCCTCTGACTTCCTGACCCCTGACCCCCGACCCCTGCCCTGCCCTGCGCCCTGCTCCCTGCTCCCTGCTCCCTGCTCCCTGCTCCCTGCTCCCTGCTCCCTGC
>CAYSCH010000421.1:0-7852 GCA_964429355.1 uncultured Planctomycetaceae bacterium
CCTACCATGAACGTCGATTCGGGCCGGGGAATCTTCGGCAATATCACTGCGTGCATCGGAAACACTCCACTGGTCCAACTCCACCGAGTGACCGAGGGCTGTGTAGCCACGGTGGTCGGGAAGATGGAGAACATGAATCCTCTCTGGAGTGTGAAGGATCGTATCGCGCGATCGATGATCGACGCCGCTGAGCGCGACGACAAGATCCAAGCGGACACGGTCATCATTGAACCGACGAGCGGCAATACGGGGATTGGCCTGGCCTACGTGTGTGCAGCCCGGGGATACCGCCTGGCTGTGACGATGCCGGAGAGCATGAGCCTCGAGCGCCGCCGGTTGCTCAAAGCCTTGGGCGCGGAAGTTATTCTCACGCCGGCTGCGGAAGGCATGCCAGGCGCGGTCCGGAAAGCGGAACAGTTGGTGGCGAGCCATTCCAACTATTTCATGCCTCAGCAGTTCAAGAACCCGGCCAACCCGGAGATCCATCGGAGGACGACGGCGGAAGAGATCTGGCGCGACACGGAAGGCAAGGTCGATATTTTCGTGGCCGGAGTAGGCACGGGCGGCACGATCACGGGCGTGGGTGAAGTGCTCAAGTCACGCAAGCCGGGCGTGCAGATCGTGGCCGTCGAACCTGCCAACAGCCCAGTGATTACCCAGCGCAAGGCCGGTCAGGAGTTGAAACCGGGGAAGCACACAATCCAGGGAATCGGCGCCGGGTTCATTCCTGACGTACTCAATCTCGACGTGATCGACGACGTGGTGCAGGTCCAGGATGAGGACGCCATGGAAACCGCCCGCCAACTGGCCAAACGCGAAGGTCTCATGTGTGGCATCAGTTGCGGAGCAGCCGCATGGGCTGCCCGGCAAGTGGCGCGCCGAGAGGAGAACCGGGGCAAGCTGGTCGTGTTGATTCTCCCGGACCTTGGAGAGCGCTATCTGTCGACCAAACTGTTCCCCGAGTAGTCTGGAAGCCCGGACAAGGGGCAGGGTTGTCGCACGGGCATGGAGGTGCACAATGGGCGGTCTTGTTGACGGCTCTTAGAGCCGCTCACAAAACCACCGGCTGTGCCCATTCATGCCCGTGGGAAACTCACACGTTTTGTGATAGCTTCTCAGGATGACAGTGTTCGCGACCTAGCGCTGTCGATTAGAGTTTTCCGCTCTTCATCAAGGGGAAGAACTGCCGGGCCATTTGTACGGCGGCGGGCCCCACGAGTACCACGAAGATGCCCGGGAAGATGAACAAGACCAGTGGTATGATGAGCTTCACCGCGGTCTTGGCGGCTTTTTCTTCGGCCAACTGTCGGCGTCGGGTGCGCATGGAGTCGCTCTGAACGCGAAGTGCCTGAGCAACGCTCGATCCGAACTTATCGGCCTGAATGAGGACGGCGGCGAGCGAACGGAGGTCGGAAACGCCGGTCCGTGCTCCAAGCTCGTGGAGCACATCGGAGCGCGTTCGGCCCATCTGCAGTTGGAAGTTGGCAATGCCGAATTCTTCCGAAATGACCGGATAGGATCCGGCCATCTCGTCGGCCACCTTGCGCATGGCCTGGTCCAGCCCCAGGCCCGCCTCGACGCAGACAACCATCAGATCCAGCGCGTCGGGAAGTCCCAGGAAGATTCCGCTCTTTCGGGATCTGGAAATCAGCCCGAGGACGATATCGGGCAGGTAGAAGAAGAGTCCGGCCGTGAAGATGGCCGCCATCAGCGTCTTCTGACTCACGCCCGCCAGGCCCAGAATCGTCCCGCCTCCCAGGAACAGTCCCAGGAGGAGCAAGCCGAATTTGAGGGCGAGAAAGACACTTTCGGCGGTTTCGCCACGGAAGCCGGCGGCGGTCAGGCGGCTGCGGAGTTTGCCCAACTCCACTTCGTTCTTCGGTTGAAGCGGCTTGGCCAAGGCGGGACTGGCTTTTTCGAGAGCGCGGGTCATTCTCTCGGTAGCCCGTTGCGGCCCGGTTTCGGAGCCGGTGCGAGATCGCGGATTCTTCAGTTCGTCGAGTCGTTCGACAGCTCGCGACTTGTCGGCTGCCACGAGGTTCATCACCCACCAGGCAACGGCAGCGCACATGCCGAACACGGCGAAGGGGAATAAGTCGACGATACTGATGGACATGGCCGACAGCGTCATGGCAACATCCTCACACTTTGATATTGACGATCTTGCGGATACACAACGCTCCAAGGACCTGCATGAACAGGGCCACGGCCAGCATCTTTCTGCCTATTTCGTCTTCGAACAAGAGCATCACGTACTTCGGATTGAGGTAATAAACAACGATGAACAACAGGAACGGCAGCGCCATCAGGATGATACCCGAGAGGCGGCCTTCACCGGTCAAAGCCTGGATCTGCCCCCAGATCTGGAATCGCTCACGAATCAGGTGTCCGATCTTGTCGAGAATCTCCGCGAGATCCCCCCCCGTCTGGCGTTGGAGCACGACGGCGGTTACGAAGAACTTGAGGTCCGTGTTCGGAATCCGCTCCGCCAGGGAACGCAAGGATTCTTCCATGGAACATCCGAGGTTCTGCTCCTCAAAGACTCTGCCGAACTCCTTGCTGATCGGCTCGCTCATTTCCGTCGACACCATTTGGAATCCGGCCGGAAGACTTTGCCCGGCCCGCAGGGCTCGAGCGACGAGTTCCATGGCATCGGGGAGTTGGGCTCCAAAGGCCTTCAGGCGTCGCGCTCGCCGCCAGTACAGCCACAAGAACGGCATGCAGGCCATGAACAACCCGAGGACGGGGATCAGCCCTGGGTGAACGCCCACGGCTGCTGCCAGGCCGGCGCCGCAGAGTGCAAACAAGCTGCAGATCAAGAGCAGCTTGGACAAAGTCAACGACGTGTCGGCTTGGGCAAAGATTACCTGGAAATTGGCGAAGCGGTTGAACAGTTTGTCCGTGAAGCTCGGCATCGACTCAAGCGGTTGAGTCAGGAGGGTTGACTCCTTCTCCACGTGTTTGGATTTCCGCCCGCCCCCGGTAAAGGATTCCAGGCGATCTTCCACGCGTCCGCCGGAATCGCCGCGCAAGGCGACGGCAACCGCGCCGACCAGGCACGAGACAGCGAAGAAGGTGGCCACAGCAATATAGAGGGTAGTCATAGTCGCAACTCGCGCCTGCTCATATTCAGGGATCAGCGGTGTGATCGGGCCGAACGCGCCCGCAGACACCGGCTGACGAAGGGTCTTTTCTAATCCTCAAGCATCACACGTTGTCGGAAAGCACTGGCAGGCAGGCGAACGCCTGCCGACTCCAACCGGGGCATGAACGTTGGACGTATACCGTGGGCGACAAAACGCCCGTAGGTTCGGCCGTTCTCGTCGATTCCATCCGGCTCGTAGCTGTAGATGTCCTGCATCACCACGGTGTCCTGCTCCATGCCGACGACTTCCGTGATGTGGGTGATCTTTCGTGGTCCGCCCTGGAGGCGGTTTGCCTGCACAACGAGGTCGACCGCACTGGCGATCTGGGTCCGCATCGCCTTGAGCGGAAGATCGAAGCCGGCCATCATGATCATCGTTTCCATACGGGCAATGGCGTCGCGCGGGGTATTTGCATGGAGGGTCGTCATCGATCCTTCGTGACCGGTGTTCATGGCCTGGAGCATGTCCAGGGTTTCGGGGCCGCGGCACTCGCCGATGATGATTCGCTCGGGCCGCATACGCAGGGCGTTGCGCACCAGATCGGTGGCCGTGATAGCACCCTTCCCCTCGATATTCGCCGGCCGCGTTTCGAGCCGGACCACGTGGTCCTGCTGCAATTGAAGCTCCGCCGCATCTTCGATGGTCACGATGCGGTCCGAGGCGCCGATGAAGCTTGAAAGCGTGTTGAGAAGCGTCGTTTTTCCCGAACCGGTACCGCCCGAAATCACGACGTTGAGCCGGGCCTTGATCGCGCCTTCCAGGAGCATGACCATTTCGGGTGTAAAAGCTTTGAAGTTGAGCAGGTCTTCCAGCTTGAGCGGATTCGACCCGAAACGGCGAATGGAGACCGCTGCACCGTCGAGCGCCAGCGGCGGGATGATCGCGTTGAATCGTGATCCGTCCTGCATGCGGGCGTCGACCATCGGACAGGTTTCATCGACGCGCCGCCCCACCTTGGAAATGATGCGGTCGATGATTTGGAGCAGGTGGTCGTTATCGCGAAAGACCACGTTGCTCTTCTCCATCTTGCCGCGCCGTTCGCAGTAGATGTTTTTCGGCCCGTTGATGAGGATATCGTTGATCGTCGGATCCTTCAACAGCACCTCGAGTGGTCCCAGGCCGAACGTCTCGTCAAGAACCTCGTCGATGAGCCGCTCGCGCTCGGTTCGGTTCAGCAACGTCCCTTCCGAATCGCACAGATGCTCCACCACCAGGCGAATTTCCCGCCGGAGTTTGTCTCCTTCGAGCTCGCCCACCCGCGAAAGATCCAGCTTGTCGACCAGCTTGCTGTGAATCCGCTGCTTGAGTTGTTCGAAGCCTGCTTCTTTGTCGTCCGGAGCCCGGTTGGGATAGGATGTGGTTTTCATGACCTGCAACTCGATACTCCTTGTCGAGCGATTACAAACACCAACGCGTGCCGCAAAAGAAACAGGATCGCGGTTCGGCAAGTTGGCCTATCTCGTCAGAGGAAGCATAGCTTACGTGTCGATTGAGGCGGGCGCGGAAGGGAGACACACCCAAGGAAAAGGCCGGAGCGTTTCTGACGGGATTGCCGGTTATAGCGGATCAAACCGGGCCTTCCGATTCGCCGCCGGATCGTCAGATCGCATGGAGAATCAGCTTGGCAATTTCGGGACCGCAATTGAGCCTCACCGGAATCTCCGCCGACACACCCCGGCTGACGTGCATCAGCGTCGGTCCGGAATGGAACACTCCGGATGCGTATTTGACGCCGTGACGGCTCGGCGAGACGACCGGCCCGACGAGCGGGAAGCGGATCTGGCCGCCGTGCAAGTGGCCGGCCAGAAAGAGATCCACCACGTTGCGCTGCGCCCAGTCAAGTTGATCCGGACTGTGGCTGAGGGCGATTCGAACGGGGCCCCCGTCGGCGGACGGCGGTGGAGCGGTGGCAAAGTCGGCCGCCGGCGGGAACCATGGAAGCTCGTTGCCGGCCAGAACGATCCGTTCCTGGCCGACGGCAAGCTCCAGCCACCGGCCTCCCAGGTCGATCAGTCCCGCTGATTCCAGCGCCGCTCGCAAGCCAGGAGCGCCGACCTCGATGTCGTGATTTCCGAGCACGAAATAGCAGCCGTAACGGCTGCGGAGGCGGCCCAGCGTGTCGGGGATCCAATTCAGGCAGGCGGCGTTGTCAACCAGATCCCCGGTGATGGCGACCAGGTCTGGATCCAGGTCGTTGGAAATCCGGATGACCTCCTGGAAATAGCTCTTGGCGATCCGGCCGGTGAAATGCAGATCCGAGAGGTGCAGCACGGTGAAACGGTCCAGCGCCGGTGGCAGGCCTCGCAAATCAAGTCCCCGTTCGACCACGTCGAGGTCCAGCGTCTGGTTGCCAGGAAGGTGCACCAGGAAATGGTGGGGGGCATGTTCAAGACGAGGGGCTGCCTGAGACTGGCGGAGGCGGAGAACACGGCGGCGGCTGCTGCGAAGCGAGGGGGGAGAACCGGAAAGTCGCCGGCGCAGCCAGCCGAGCAGCGCGCCGAACGCGGCAAGCCAGCATGCGGCCAGATAGGGCACAGCCGCCGGGGGCAGAGTTTCGAATGTCAGCCCGCCTCCCAGATGGGAAGCCCGAGCCGAGAACCAGTATCCGAAGAGAATTGGAACGGCAGGCACCAGGACGAATACGGAAAGCCAGACCAGCTTGCCCGCTCGCCGCGAGATCCTCGTGGCATGGGCTCGATTGACCAGAAGGACGCAGAGAACCGCGTGGCCAAAGAAAGCCCAGAGCAATGAAAGCGCCAGAAGAACGGTGTACATCTCAATGAGGCTGCGTGATTCCAGGAGGAAAAAGGCGACTGCCACCTTTGCCGGAAGGGCCGTACCTTTCGTTCGTTCGGTGCCCGCTGCCTGGTACAAGAGGTGACGGTCACTTCTTTCCGGGAATCCCGTATGGCAATTTGATCAGGCTTGACCGGGCTGTCCGGGCGGATTGACAATCCGTTCCACGGTGCCGAGCAACTGGTCGACCCGGAACGGTTTGTAGAGAACGGCCTGGAGGCCGGCCTGACGGGCTTTGACAATCGAGTGCCCGGGATCGTACCCGAAACCGGTCATCAAGACCAGTGGCAGCGGATCCACGTTCCAGATTTCCCGAAGTTTTAGCATGAAGTCGTGCCCCGACATATCGGGGAGGCGAATGTCGCTGATGACGACGTCGTAACCGCTGTTTCGCACCATGTAGATTGCCTGGGCGCCATCCGGGGCCGTTTCCACGGCACATCCGAATCGTTCCAGCAGATCGTGAGCCGCTTTTTGCACACTGACGTCCTCATCGACGAGCAATACCCGTCGACCGGCCAGCGCGGGACGATGGGCCTCGGGCGGTTGGGGATGGGCATGAGCGGGAGTCATCCTCTGGCCGACCTTCTGGATCACGTGTTTGATGTCGCGTGCGTTCTGGAGGATCCGCTGCAGCCTCTCCACCACCTTCGGCTCATGGCCGATGTACTTCTCCATCACGTTGACCGCGTCCAGCAGTATCTCGTCAACCGGCAACGCCACGGCGCTATGGATCGCTTCGGCGCTGGCAGCCACCGTGCTCGCCTTTTCGGTAACCAGCAATTCCAGAGTATTCAACGCGGCGGCCACGTCGCGAGTGAATATCTCGAGGAACTGCAGATCGCTCTCCGTGAACGCTCGCGGCTCAGGGCTCTCCACGTTGAACGTGCCCATGACTTCGTCATGGAGCACGATCGGAACGGTCAACGAACTCTTGGCGTCCTTCGCACCGCTCAGATAGAGCGGATCCTCGCTCGTGTCTTCGCAGAGATAGCTCTTGCCGGTGGCCGCCACGAAACCGGTCACGCCGTTCCCTTGGGGCCTGGCATAGAGCACTCGTTCTTCGGCTTCCGGCTCCATCCCGGTGGCCAAAAGCGTCTCCAGTCGCTCGGTCTTCGGGTCCAGCAGGCGGATCTCGACGACGTCGAAATTGAGCAGGTCCTTGGTAAAATGAATGATGTTGGCCTTGAGCAGCTCGATCCGCTCCTCGACCTCCATCTGCAGCAGCTCTTCAGGGGTCAGGTCGGCCAGTTCCATGCCTGCCTGGTGAATGGCGGCCAGCTTCTGCTGCTGCAACATCTCCAGCGTCACGTCACGGACTGTCACGATCAGGTGGTTGGCGGGGCCGTCGGTATCTCGGACCGGAGCGGCGTGCACGTGGAAGTACCGGTGATCGCTGCTTCGCAATGTCGAACTGCTGGCGGTCCCGGTGGCCAGCGCGGTGTGGAACGGGCAGAAATCCGGCCCGAGGATCTCCGGGCTGTTCAACACGATGTAGAAGTTCTCGCCCACGACCGAGTCGCGGCTGGTCCAGTGGCAAAGGCGACCATTGCTCCAGACGATCTGATTGTCGCTATCGAGCAGCACGACGCCGTCAGGCATTCCTTCCAGAATCTGTTCGTTCTGCAGGAGCTTGCCGAGCTCGTAAGCCTGCTTGAGATGATCGGACGTGAAGTAAACCGCATCGTACGATTCTCGAGACAGGCAGTCCAACGCCCCCAGGGGCGTCTCCGCGCGCACGACCTCGTATCGCCTGGCACTGGCATCGGAAAGACAACCCGCCTCGCTCAACTCGCCGACGATGAGGACCTTGGATTGAGGCACAGTGCTCATCTTCTCCTCGGGACCGGTCTGAGTTCGGGCTCCAGGGACGGCTTCCGACTGAGTCTTCGATCTATCCACCAACGTTT
>CAYSCH010000422.1:0-7847 GCA_964429355.1 uncultured Planctomycetaceae bacterium
ATTCGTTGCCGAGAACGGTACTGATGCGGAGTTCTTGACGGTCGACGATGCCATCCCGGAGTTGGAATCGCGGGAGGAGGGAGAGCTACTTGTTCATGTCAAGGTCTCTCGCTCGTTCCGGGATGAATGCGTTGAGAAAGTGCAGCGCGCCCTTGGCGACGCTGCTATCCTTGTCAGCAAGAACAGCAAGGGCCGACGAACAAAATGATGCTGCCAAGTCGCGGCGACTGAGTGTTTGTGAACACGGAACATCACTCGCCTCGACCAAGTAGTCATCGAGTTCCGGCCGCTGTCTCATCAAACCACCGACCAGAACGGTTGACGGCGCCATTGGCGGCAGTATGTTGGATGCCATCAAGTCGGCCCAACTCGGCAGAAGGTATCTGGGGCAGAAAAAGAGTTAAGTGCAGAGAATGGAATGGAAGAACCCGACATAATCGAGCAGACGTGCACAAAAGTCTTGGAACATGGCTATGCGTCACTGTCGCGGACAGAGCGCATGGTCTTTACCATCGCTACACTGGACGCCGAAGTCCGGATCAATGGGTTTGCAGGCTACCTCCACAATCGGGGGCTAGCCCAATGGGCAGACTGCGTTGAGGATTTGAAAGTGATCGGAGCAGATCGGACTGCTAACGTGCTGCAACGTGCCATCGACATCGTCGACGATACGCCGTACGAGGATCTTTCGGAGAACCAGATCCTGGCCCTCAGAATGCTTAGCTTCGATTACGAAGCCGTTGCCGGACACATGGGAGACAGATTTCAGGAACACCTGATAAGGAGATGAAGGTGAGGCGATAGCTCGCGCGCCTTAGCTCCATCATTATGCGGCTGGAAACATCCATGCGCTGCGAAAAGAAACAGCCGAAGTCAAAGTGCAAGGTGGCTGTCCCAGACGACCTTCGTGAGTTCATCCGGTACGTCGCCCGCATGATCGAGACGGATCACAACTCCGCGACCATAGAATCAGACGATCTCCTCCAATGTGAACGTGCTTATGGCGGATTGATCGAAGCTGGTGGCAGCCGTTACGGTTTCACGTACTTTCCAGAAGGAGGTATCCGCCACAGATGGAAGCTCGAACTTGACGTTGTCGATATAGCCCACATCGCCGAAGGATCAAAGCCCCACCTAAGTCTATGGGCGTGTCAAGATCCGAGCTGCCGGTGCATGTTCTCCGATTCTGAAGATACTTGCTTCTACTGCGACTACGTTGATGATGATGCCTTCGGCACTTTTTCACTGCCGGACGGCATCGCCAGGCTCGCCAATCGTGGGATTAGCGGCATCTCCGACAATTCAACTCGGGATGACGTGATCGCTTTGCTGGGCGTTCCCGAAGAATTCGGTGGCGGCGTCAAGGGATCAACAGGTTTCGCCTTCCCGTGGATTAAATACCATCTGGCGGAATGTCAGTTACGATTCGAGTTCAGCAAGAATGGAGGCCGCATCAGAAACGTCATGTTCCTACCGAAGGATTGGAAACCGGGGACATAGCCTCACGGAACGGCACTGCCGCGTGATCGGGTAGCTGGGCGGGTTTCCCCGTCCAGACCCCTCCCGAACGGTCCCTTTTGATGGGAGTTCCACGGCGGTCGCTGGCACAACATCACAAGAATCCCGTTCAGCCTTCGAATCGATAGCCGGCACCGTGGACCGTGCGAATCAGCAGGGGCTGTCTGGGTGAGATCTCGATTCGTTTGCGCAATTGCGAGATTTGCTGGTCGAGCGTGCGGCTGTTGGGCAGATAGTCTTCGCCCCAGCAATGATTGAAGATCGTGTTGCGGTCCAGGACCTCGCCGCGGCGGCGATAGAACAATTCGAGCAGTTTTACGTCGCGCAGGCTCAACTCGATGGCCTCCGTGCCCCGGCGGGCGCGAAGCTCGCGGGGAAAGACCTCCAGGTCGCCCATGCGGAACGAGTCAAGGGCGGCCGATTCCGCCGCCGCACAGCATCGCCGCGTGACCGCCCGGATGCGGGCCACCACTTCCTTCACGCCGAAGGGTTTGACGATGAAATCGTCGGCACCCAGCTCCAGGCCGATCACCTTGTCGATCTCTTCTGACCTGGCACTGATGAAGATGATCGGAACCAGCGGCCTCGCCGCGCGCATCTTTTTGCAGGCGTCATATCCGCTGAGGTTGGGCATCATGATGTCGAGGCAGACAAAGTCGGGCAGTTCCGCATGGAACAACTCCAGGGCCACCACACCATCCTCGGCCTGGAGCACCCGGTAGCCTTCGCTGCGAAGCACCTCCGCCAGGCCCTCGCGGGTGAACCGATCGTCTTCGGCCAGCAGAACTTTCAAGCGGCACCTTCACTTTCCGCTCTTGGGGTGTCGAGGATGACTTGGAAGCGGGCCCCGTTTTCACCGGGCGGCAGGGCCGGTGAGCCGAAGCCAGCTACCGCTCGAGCTGAAATGGTCTGCTCCCGTTGGTCGCGAATCTTCGTGAAAGACCTCACGATCTCCGAGTCAGTGGTACAGGGCAGGAGAACCACGTCGCCGCCGTGCATGCGGGCGAGTTTCCGTGCTATCGAAAGGCCGATGCCGGTGCCCGTGGGCCCCTCGATGCGATCGGAGACCCTGTAGAACGGCCGGAAGATCTTGTCCCGCGAGGCCGCCGGGATGCCGGGGCCTCGATCGGCAACCACGATGGCGGTTTGCGAGCCGTCTTGCCGGCTGACAATTTCCATGCGCCCGCCGCCAGCGGCATACTTCTCCACGTTGCTGATCAGATTCCCCAGGATCTGCTCCAAGGCGTCGGCATCGAGCTTTACCAGGGCCTTGGCCTGCAGGTCGAGAGTAACCTCAACCGCCTTCTGCTCGAGAGCCGGCCCGAAACGCTCGACCACGGCATCGATCACCTCATCGACCCGACCGGTCGTCTTGCGCAGCGTGACCTGATTGCGTCCCTGGCGCGCAAAGGTGAGCACGTTGCCGATCAGGCGGCTGAGCCGCTGGCTCTCGGCCACGATCACTTCCAGATGGCCCCGGGGCGTGGCGGCCTCGTTGGGATCGATCAGTTCCAAGTCGGCTTCGAGCAGTTCGGCGTACATGCGGATATTGGTCAGCGGCGTCTTCAGTTCATGCGACACCTGGTTGACGAAATTCACTCGCTGGACCGCCTCGCGCACCTGGCGGGCATACTCGCGATAGAAGTATGCGGCGACCACGATCAACCCCAGTCCGATCGCTGCCAGGCTGGAGAAGAGGCTCCAGTAGGCGCTGCGGCCGACCGCCGCGAACTGATGCTCATCCACGAAGTACTCCAGCCGCCATGCGGAGAGCGGGCTGCTGAGCGGCATCGCGGCGAGAGCCTCGGCCGCTTCGTCGGGTTCGAAGAGTCCCCACTGGTAGACCACTTCCCCGCTGGAGTCGACCAGGCGGATGCGCGCGTCCGAGCCGTGCCAAGAGCTGACCGACGGGGCAGTGTCGGGCAACTCGGCGATCAGGTCGGCGATCCACATCGATCTGGGCACATGGACGCCGACGACATTTCCCGATTCCCGGCGATGATAGAAGATGAGATTCAGTCCCGGCCCCCAATATCGAACGTGCCAGCCGTAGGTTGCGGGCACGACGTCGTTCTCGTCAGCACCTGCGTTGCGGATCAACTCCTTGTCGTCGAGAGCCCGCTGGGCCTGCAGCAGGAACTCGCGTTCGGAGGCGTTGAGCGTACCGGCCGGATCGGGATGGAGCAATGCGCCGTCCGGACCGAGCACGAACAGTTGACCGATGCCGGGCCGGCTGCGAACGATCCGGCGCAGCCGGTCCGGATCGTAGCTGTCCAGTTCGGTCCACTGGAGCAGTTCTCGCTCCCGTTGCCGAAAGTGTTTGCTGACCACCAGGTCGACGTCTTCGAGCCGTTCCAGGGCCAGGCCCGTCAAACGCTGCCGGGCCGTCGTCTGCTCCTGGCGTGCAAGCCGCGATCCCAGCCATGCCAGCATCGCCAGCGGCAGACACACGATGAGCGAGAAGAGGAGGATCTGT
Organism: uncultured Planctomycetaceae bacterium; assembly: GCA_964429355.1. Taxonomy (GTDB): domain Bacteria; phylum Planctomycetota; class Planctomycetia; order Pirellulales; family Thermoguttaceae; genus JAAYAY01. Next base: position 3,995 of record CAYSCH010000422.1, read on the forward strand.
CTATTGGCCACGGACTCTCGGTGGTTGCGGCAGGAGGGCCCCAGTTTCACGACGGGCCGAGTAACGAAACGCTCGTCGAAGCCTACTCATGCCGGCCCCTGGAAAGTGCGTCTCGCTGCTCGGCCATCATCGTAACGGCGGCAACGTCCCGCATCCAATGCTAACGCTTGCCCGCGCTGCTCTTGAACAAATTGAACTTGGGAGCTTGTTGTATAGTATCGACATTCTGGCCATAACGCATGTTTTTCCGGCTGGCTGCCCACTCCTCTTCATCGAGAAGGCGGGATTGTCCCTCGTTGTCCGCGGCTCGCTGCCGGAGTTTCTCCGATCCGTACTTGTCGGCATTCCTGGTCAGGTAGCCCGCGTTGTCCTGGAGAACCTTGCGAGCCCCCTCCACATCGCCCTTGTCGCGCAATGCCGTAGCCAGCTTGTTCTGATCGTTGGCTATCTGCAGCACGCACTCGGCCATCACCGCGGCGTTGGTCTTCGCCTCGACCACCTCTTCCGACAAGTCGAAGTTCACGCTGACCGTGCTGCTGAGCCGGTCGGTGGTTTTTGTCTGCATGTTGGCGTAGGTCACGTCGACCTCGGCAATCTGGCGAGTCTGGCCGGCTTTGACTGCCGGCAGTTCCACCTCCAGGATCACGTACTTCTCTTGCTCTTGGTAGAGCTGGTTCATTTGCACGATCACCTGCTGACCATTGATCTCCGCTTCACGGCCCAGCACTCGCACCGGGCGAACCTCGGGGCTGACGCGGATCGTGATGGCCACTTCCTGGGCGACGACCGACAGCACGTCGTCAAACTCGAAATTGAAAACCTTGGCCAGGTCCTCGGCCCGCTCGATGAAGAAGTGGTTTCCGTCGCTCCGCTGGGCGAGCTGGACCATCAGGTCTTCATTGTAACCCAGGCCCAAGCCCATGGTGGAGACCGAGATGCCTTCCTCGATCAGCGCTGAGCCCAATTCGCCCAATTCACTGGGAGACTGCGGGCCGACGTTGGCCAATCCATCGGAGAGGAGGACCACTCGGTTGACGCGGTTGCGATCGATGAACTTCCGCAGCTCGGCCGCCCCTTTGCTCACGCCGGCAAACAGGGCCGTCGATCCGTCGGATTTGATCTCGCTGATTTTCCGGCATACGGCGTCCTTGTCGGTCAGCTTGGTGGCCGGCACCAACACGTTGACCGTCGAGTCGTAGACCACCACCGAGACGATGTCTTCCCGATCGAGGCGCCGGACGGCCCAAGTGGCGGCTTCCTTGGCCTTCGCGATCTTGGTGCCCGACATGGAACCCGATTTGTCCAAAACGAACGATACGTTGACCGGCGTGCGGTCGGCTTTCGACGACATCTTGAACCCCGTCAGCCCCACCTTGACGAAGGTCGTCTGTTTCTTTTCGGCCATCAGCGTGGGCTGGGCCATCGACACATCGAGTTTGACCTGGGCGGCCGGCAGCCACGAGGGGACCGCCGTCACGGCCAGCATCAGCACCGCACACCCCAACTTCACCGATCTCGACATCGCAATTCTCCTTTACCTGACGGGCAAGAACTCGCCGGCGCCGGCGACCACACGCCCGAATTCTATGCGATGTCCCCAAATGAGTGGTCAGATCGTTGTCACGCGGTTGTAAGAAATTTGTAACTACTCGATCTCGTGAACGAGAATGGCGTTCAGCCCCCGGTCGATCATGCGGCTGCCGGTGACGAGAACTACGCGGTCGCCCGACTTGACAGCGCTGATGTCCTTGGCCTTGGCGATGACGTAATCCAGGAGACTCTTGGCGCCATCGGTCGGTGCGTTGCGCAGTGGAATCACACCCCAGTAGAGACACATCCGCCGCAGGGTACTTTCCGAATTGCTCACGCCCACGGTCGGCACGAAGTTGCGGTTCTTCGAGAGCGTTCGGGCTGTTTCCCCCTCCGTGCTGGCGCAGATCACCATCCGGGCGTCGAGTTGGGCGGCGATCCGGCTGGCGGCGTAGACCGTCGCCTCGGTGACGTCGTCGACCGGGCTGTGGGCCAGATCGGGCTCCGGTTGCACCGGCCTCTGGCGATAGAGCGTCTCGGTGGCCAGGGCAATGCGGTGCATCATCTTGACGGCCTCGACCGGATAGTCGCCGATGGCCGTCTCGCCCGAAAGCATGCAGGCATCGGCCCCGTCGAGAATGGCGTTGGCCACATCGGTCGCCTCGGCCCGGGTGGGAATACGGCTGTGGGTCATGCTGTCGAGCATCTGGGTGGCGATGATGACGGGTTTGCGCCAGCGGTTGCAGATCTCGACAATCCGTTTCTGGGCGACGGCCATCTGGGCGATGTCGATCTCGACCCCCAGATCGCCCCGGGCCACCATGATCCCATCGGCCACGGCGATGATCTCGTCCAGTTGTTCCAGGGCCTCCGGTTTCTCGATCTTGGCAATCACCTGGGTAGCGCCCCCCTCGGCCGCCAAGAGCGACTTCAGATCGCGGACGTCGTCGGGACTGCGGACGAAACTGAGGCCGAGGAAATCGACGCCGCTGCGGGCAGCCCAGGCGGCATTGTCGCGGTCTACGTCGGCCAGGGCGGGTGTGCTGAGCTTGACCCCGGGGAGGTTGACGCCCTGGTGGCTGCGGACGGTTCCGGGCTGGATCACACGGCAGACCGCCTCGTCGCGCCCCACCTGCTCGACCATCAGGCTGACTGTTCCGTCGGCGAGCATGATCCGGTCACCGGCAGAAAGCTCATCGATCAGGGGTTCGTAGGTTGTGGTCAGATCGCCCGTGTTGCGGACCACGTCGCCGCGGATAAAACGGAACTGGTCGCCGATGGCACAGCGGATCTGCCCCCCTGGCAGGTCGCCGAGCCGCATCTTGGGGCCGGCCAGGTCGACCAGCACGCCGATCGGACGACCGACCTGATCGGAGACGTTACGGACGGCCGCCAGACGCGCCGCGTGCTCCTCCCGCCGGCCGTGGGCCGTATTGATCCGAAACACGTCGACCCCGGCGCGGGTCAATTCGAGCAGCACGTCGATATTGTCCGAAGCGGGGCCGAGGGTCGCAACGATCTTGGTCTGGCTGGGACGTTGTCCGGGGGGCATGGCGGCATCGGGCATAGGAAGCGGCTTTCAGATTCGAAATGCGAATACCAGGTCCGAAACAATCCTATTCCGGATTCCTGCTTCAAACCAGGGGCAGGAGCCAGGCGAAGAGGAGACTGAAGCCGAAGCCGAACAGTCCGATGATCACCAGCAGGACTGTCCAGGACTTGAGGGTCTCGACTTCGGTCAACCCGCTCATCTTCGAGACGATCCAGAACCCCGAGTCGTTCATCCAGCTACCGACGAGGGAGCCGGCGCCGATGGACGTGCCGAGGTAGACGGGGTGGCAACCGAGCACATCGGCAGTTGCCCCCATGGAGGCGAGCATGCTGGAAGTGACGATCATGGCCACGGTGCTGGAGCCCTGGGCGATCTTCAGAACGGCGGCAATGACGAACCCGAGGGCGAGCATGGCCAAGCCCATGTTCTGGCCGTCGGAGCCCGCCAGTTCGAGGATCGATTGTTTCACGCCGACCTGCTGCAGGGCGGTGCCGAAGGCGCCGCCGGCGGCCGTGATGAGAATGATGATCCCTGCGGACATCAGTGCGTTTTCGGTCGCGTTGCCCAACTCGGTGAAGGAGAGCCGGCGGTAGGTTGCCAGGATCCACATGGCCACGGCAGCCGAAAGAAGAAGTGCGAGATTCGAATTCCCGGCGATGTTGATGAGTTGGATTGCAGCAACGGCCGCCTTGCTTTCAATCCCTTCCGAGATCGACTTGGTGATAGTCTGGGCGGAGATCAGCACCACGGGCAGGACAATCGGAGTCAGAG
>CAYSCH010000423.1:0-7840 GCA_964429355.1 uncultured Planctomycetaceae bacterium
GGCCCACCCCTCGAAGGCAAACCACCCGCACGCCGAACGCCAGACCTCCCTGGCCACCAAGGTCTTCCGTCCGGTGGTCACTGCGGCCGGCTTGTTCGGCGTCGGCTGGTTTATCAGTCCCGCCGTGGCCATTGTCGCCGCTTCCGTGGGTGGACTGCTGGTTGGAATCTGGAGCTTTCGTCCCGTCAAGTCAGCAACAACCGCCGTCACCGGCGAGATCGTCCGGCAGCGGCTCGGAAAAGCGCCCTATACGACCTGTGACTGCAGCCTCAATGAACAGTCGCCCATGTGCCTGGCCAAGGCTGTTCAGGAAGTCCGCGACGTGGCCATCAACCGGCTCTGGCACGTCGATTGGGATCGATACGAGGAACTTGCCGAAATCGCCAATCAAGCCACCGCAGCAGGCGATTTCGAGCGAAGCGTCCGCACCTACGGCGAAATAATCCGCTTCTTCATGGCCCAGTTTCGCAATACGCTGCGAAGTGAAAAATAGAGCGGCCGTTCCGGTTGTACGGGCTGGACGGAATGCACGGCCCTTTTCTGCCAGAGACCTCTCCCGCCCCCCTGACCGATCCGTTCCCCCAACCTGGAGGTCTGAGCTAGACTTGCATGGACGGATGCCTCGTACCTCCGGCCCTGCGGTCCGGCGTACGGTTTCCCAATTGGCCAACCATTGTTTGAAAGTCCTCAGCATGTCGCCCGGCAAAACCCGCGTCGTCGTTGTGGATGACTCCGCGCTGATGCGCCGAATGATCAGCGATTACATTTCCCAAACCGCGGACATGGAGGTTGTGGCCACCGCTGCCGACGGCGCCAACGGCATCGAAATGTGCGGGAAGCACTGTCCTGACGTCGTTACGCTCGACATCCAGATGCCGAAAATGGACGGTCTCGCCACGCTGGATGCCCTTCTCCAGCAGCGTCCCGTCCCCGTGATCATGGTCAGCGCCCTGACACAAGCCGGCGCGGATGTCACCCTCGACGCCCTCGAACGCGGCGCCCTTGACTACGTCGCAAAGCCCGAAAGTGGTTCGGGTGTCGCAAAGGCCCTCGGCCACGACCTGATCCGCAAGATCCGGTCCGTTGCCGGTTCCGACGTCCAGCGGATACTCCGCATCCGCCGGGATCGAAAGAAACGCCGGGACGAGAAGAGACCCGCTCGTCCCGTTCCAAGTTCCGTGATCGAAACCGGCGCCGGAGGTCTTGCCGACAAGTGCATCGCCATCGGCATCTCCACCGGCGGACCACCGGCACTCTCCTCGCTCTTCGAAACCCTGCGGCCCCCAATGCCCCCGATCGTGGTTGTCCAGCACATGCCCGCTACCTTCACCGGTCCCTTGTCGCGACGCCTCAACGGAATGTCCAATCTCACGATCAAAGAGGCGGGTTCCGGAGACGTTCTGCGCCCCAATCATGTGTTCATCGCCAACGGCGGTTGTCATCTCGAACTGCGGCGGCACGGAAAATTCGTCAAGACCGTCCTTCGGGACGGAGATCCCGTGAGCGGCCATAAACCGTCCGTTGACGTCATGATGAAATCTGCCGCAGACATCTATGGTCCCGACTGCATGGGGATCATTATGACAGGCATGGGACGTGACGGCTCCGACGGTTGCGCCGCCATTCGCCAACGCGGCGGATTCGTCCTCGGACAGGACGAGGCCAGCTCGGATGTCTACGGCATGAACAAGGTCGCCTTCGTCGAAGGAAACATCGATCGCCAGTTCAGCCTTGATGAGGCCGCTACCGTCATCGCTCGGCAGGTCGCCCGGCTCTGGTGCCGATCCGCAGAACCCGCCCCGGCCTGATCCACTCCGGCAAAACAGAGGGTGCAGCAAGTCCTCCCGGCGATCGCAGGCATGCGAACCGTTCGCTCGGTCATGGTCGCGATCGGCCTATTTGTACGGCTGGCTCCAGGCGGCAGGCTTCGATTCCCAGTCGTCCTGAAGACCGTCGCTCACCTTGACGATTTTGGCCCGAACGTAAAGATCGTCCGGCTTGAGCGTGTACGAGCCCTCCGTGCCGTCGACCGTCGCCAGAACACGGCCGATGCTGTCGGAGTAAATGTCGATCTTTCGCGCCGGACAACGGGGACCTTCGGCCACCTCGATCACGCGGCTTGCCGGATCGTAGCCCATCTTCGTTCCGAGGAACTGAATCCGGTACTGGCCTTCCTCACGCACGTCGATCTTCACCGAAAGCGTCTTGCCGTCGAAATGAATGTCATCGAAATCCAGCCCGTTGGAGGCGTAGAAATCGCCGGCGCGAACCGCCTGGAGCAGGTCTTCCGTGCACAGGCTGGCCGCTCGCACAACGCTCCAGGCCTTCGCCGGCTCTGCGTAGGAGTGGCGGTCGTCCGACCCCATTCCCAGCAGCAGCGGCTGCTCGTGCGAGGCCCGGTAGGCGTTCACCACGTCCCAGAACTGCTCCGGCTTCCAGCCCTGCGAATGGGCCTCGTACTTCCCGTCGATCTCGTTGTTGTTCAGTTCAAACAGCCGAATCTGCGGAAGCGCGATCAGGTCGTCGGGCGAGTAGTCGTAGTAACGCCACAACGGATGGTTCGCCGTGAAGAGATAGTCCTGGCCGTACATCTGGCGGCCTTTCTCGAAGGTCTGTTCGAGAATCTCCTTCGGCTTTTCCGCCGTGATGTACGGAAACACCTCGCGGACATTGATGAAATTCATATGCACCTGCTGACCGTTGGGGCAGGTGCCCGTCTGCTCGTATCCGGGGATCATCAGGAACCTGCCCGGCTCGACGAATTGCTTCTCCAGTTCGGCGAAGGGCTTCAGGCGAACGTAGGTCTTGTCGCCGGCAGTGATCGTCCGCACGCAACCGTCGCCGAACTTCTCATTTGCCTCGTCGATGTGCTGCTGCGTCAGTTTCGGCCAACCGGCAGTCGGCGAAATGACTTTCCAGAGGGACGTCTCTCCCTTGAACGCGGTCATGTCGGAAGGCGCGTTCTCGAACCCGAAACCATTGAAACGAAGCTCATCCGACTGGAAGATATTGTGGTCGGACGGGCAGATGAAATCGTAACCGTGCGACTTGTACCAGTCGACTGCCCACTCCGGAAGCGGGTGGCCGTCGGACCACTGGTTGTGCATGTGCAGGTTGCCTTTGAACCAGCGCTTCTGTTGCGCGGTACTGCTCACCGCAGCCGAGACGGAACTGTGGATGCCAACCGATAGCGACGCCGCAAGTGCGGCCGATGTCTTCAGAAATTCACGGCGGGAAACGTTCTTCGGCATGATACTGCTTTCCTTTGACTTTCTCAGGATGGATCTTCTTGGGATGCTCGTCCGCTGGTCGAAATCGCACGGAACTGTCCATCGGTTACGCTACCACAAATGCCGCGCCGCGACAAACTTCCAGTGGCACCCGGCGAGGCAGAAGAGGAATTGCCAGCGGAGCCCAGTTGCGATGCCTCCCGCATCTCTCCAGTCATCACAACTCTCCCGTCGCTCGTAGCAAGGACTGCCCCCCTCTCGGCAACAATACAAATACCCCATGCGATGTGTCATGGTCTTCAACGATCGAGCGCGATTTGCTGGGTACCATCCTATTCGCGCCCGCTCTCCTCCGTACCCGCACCGGCTCCGTACCAACACCGTCCTGGTTCCGCCCGCGCCCCGCTGCCAGCCGCCCGCCCCCGTTCCTTTCCGGGAGGGAGAGCGGGGCCGACTGTCGCTGCCGTGCCCCCTGACCTCGGACTCCTGTTCTCCTGTCCCCTGCCGCTCTGTCCTCTGTCACTGTCCCCTGCCGCTCTGCCCCCGGCCCCGGACCATCGGTGGACAAATCGCCGCGACCCACCTATCCGGGGGGCGCGATGCTGGCAACGATTCCGACAGAATGGTAATCTAAGGAGAGAGAGGGTTTCGTCTCAGACATTGAGACACGGGTTGCGGGGGGGCATATTCTTCCCCATCGGCACAAATCCTGCGTTGATTCCTCGCAGATCGCTGATCATTTCGGAGTTCCTCCAATCACATCGGGCTGCCCATGCCCAAGCTGACCGCAGATAGATTTCTTGAGTTGGTGGGAAAAAGCAAACTGGTCGACCAGGACCGGTGGAAGCAGTTTCTCGCCGACACCGGGGGCGGGACCCGTTCCGAGTCCGATAGCCAATCCGCGCCGAAACCCGACGCACACCAGTTGGCCGATCGGCTCGTCGAACTGGAACTCGTTACTCGCTGGCAGGCCGACAAGCTCCTCGAGGGTCGCCATAAGGGATTCATCGTCGGCAAGTACAAACTCCTCGGCCATTTGGGAACGGGCGGCATGAGCACCGTCTACCTGGCCGAGCATCTCCTGATGCATCGTCGCGTGGCCATCAAGGTCTTGCCCAAGGCTCGCGGCGCCGACACGGAATCCTCCTACCTGGAACGGTTTCGCCGCGAAGCTCAGGCGATCGCTTCCCTCGACCATGTCAACATCGTCCGCGCCTACGATATCGACAACGAGGGCGACACCCATTACCTGGTGATGGAATACATCAACGGGCGAGACCTGAACTTCATCGTCCACGAATCGGGACCCCTCGACTACATCACCGCCGCACGCTACACCAAGCAAGCCGCTCGCGGCCTCCACTATGCCCATTCCGTCGGCCTCATCCACCGCGACGTCAAACCGGCCAATCTCCTCGTCGATGCCGAAGGCGTCGTCAAGATCCTCGACCTGGGATTGGCAAGATTCATCGCCGAAGAGGAACGCGCCTCGCTGACCGTCGCCTACGACGAAAACGTGTTGGGAACAGCCGATTACCTTGCCCCGGAGCAGGCCATCGACAGCCACGGCGTCGACGTCCGGGCCGACATCTATGCACTTGGCTGTTCCCTTTACTACTTCCTGACGGGCCATCCTCCGTTCACGGAAGGGACCCTCACGCAACGACTCATGTCGCACCAGAAGGACCCCCCTCCCAGTATCTACCACGACCGCAAGGACGCCCCCGCCGGCCTGGTGAACATCTGCCTGAAGATGATGGCAAAGAAACCTGCCGATCGCTATCAAACCTGCGCAGAAGTCGTTGGCGCCCTCGGCGACTGGCTGGTTGAGCAGGGCGTCGAGGATCCGGACCACGGAAGTTCACCCGATGTCGGCAGTTCCTCCAGCCGCCTCCTTGTCGCCGCTGCCATCGCCACCGCCACTGCCGACACCGGCGCACCGGCCGATGGCGGTTCCTCCCGTATTCGTCGGGCCCGGGCGATCGGCGAGCCTCTGCCGAATCGCTTCACCGCAAGGCCGCTCAATCCGCCCCTCAAATCGGCTCCTTTCCTTCCTACGGCTCAGCCGCTGGGAATCGAATTGGCCCTCGATCAGGAGTCGGCCACCGAGGGGCTCCCCATCGCCAGATCCTACGAGCAGGATACGGAAGTCCCGATTCGGACCGCCATTGAACGGTCTGTTCCGCGCGAGGTGCGAAAGAAAGCCACTGCCCCATCCCAACCGGTTCCCGCCTCCAGGCCGAAGGCACATGAACTCCCGCTCTGGGCCTGGATTGCCCTCGGCACTAGCGGTATCGTCATTCTGCTGCTGCTGGGCAAGATCCTATTCGGCTGAGACGCCGACCATTCCGATACCACGGACTGGGCTTGCCAAATCGCAGTTGGATCGACCGCCCCGCCCATTGACTGAGACCCCGGGGACGTATTACCCCAAAGCCCCCGATCCGCCTCCTGTCGCCACGGTCTTTTTTTGAGGCCGCCGGTTCGTCATCGGTTCAATCTTCTTTCCCACGGCCTCGGCCACGCGGCCAATCAGATCCATCGCCTCGGTGAACTGCTGGAACGTCAGCGACTGGTACCCGTCGGAAAGTGCCTTCTCCGGGTCGGGGTGAACCTCAAGAATCAACCCGTCCGCCCCCGCTGCCACGGCTGCCGCGGCCGTTCGCGGCACAAGACTCGTATGACCCGTTCCATGGCTTGGGTCAACGACCACGGGCAGATGGGTCCGCTCGTGCAGGTAGGGTACCGTGGCCACCGGCAACGTGAATCGAGTGTGGGCCTCGAACGTACGGATTCCCCGTTCGCAAAGCATCACGTTCTGATTTCCCGCGTTGAGGATGTACTCCGAAGCCAGGAGCAATTCGTCCAGCGTCGCCGAGGCACCCCGCTTGAGCAATACCGGCTTGTTGAGCACTCCGACCGCTTCCAGCAACGGGTAGTTCTGCATATTCCGCGCCCCGATCTGCAACACGTCGGCGTACTTCGCCACGAGCGGAACGTCCGCCGCAGCAATCACCTCGGTCACGACCGGTAGCCCGGTTTCTGCCCGTGCGGTCGCCAGAATCTTCAGCCCTTCTTCCTTCAGACCCTGAAAACTGTAAGGACTCGTTCGCGGCTTGAACGCGCCGCCCCTCAACGCCGTGGCCCCGGCCGCCTTCACCGCCCGGGCCGTCGCCACGGTTTGCTCCTCGCTCTCCACCGAACACGGTCCCGCAATGATACCCAGATGGCAGTTGCCCACCCACAATGGGCCCGTTCGAACAACCGTCCGTTCCGGCTTGACCTCCAGGCTGGCCACTTTGTATGGGGCCAGAATCGGCACCACCTCGGCCACTCCAGGTCCGCTTTTCAGGGACTGCCGGTATTCGTCTCTCTTGTCGCCGATGGCCGCAATCACGGTACGTTCCGTACCGTAGATAACGTGGGATTTGAGCCCCAACTCTTCCACTCGCTCGATCATGTGCTCGATCTCCTCCTTCGAAGCGACCTGCTTCATCACCACAATCATGGCAACACCCGTCTACTTTCCTGATCCAAAAATGTCCTTGGTTCTTCCTGTCAACCTGGTCGTCCCAGTTCCCGGACCGGGGGAGTGGTTCTCGGCACCCGACCGGAATTCCGACTGGCGAGGCAACGCGCTGAGAGCCCGCAAAAAACAAAAAAAGCCCTGAGACCGGATCGCCGAGTCTCAGGGCTTTTGGTGTCTTGTCAGTCGTTATGAATTGAACCTACAAACCACCTCCGGTCCCGCAACTCGGCGGGGCAAAATAAAACCAGAAGTAGCGAGCAAAGGTTCGGTTCATGTTTCTTCTTTTCGACCACAGTGAGGCCAAATCTTGCCTCTTCGGTCTATTTTTTATAACTCCCGGCCAAAAGGCAAGGGCAAAATCCAAGAATCTCTCTAAGGACCTATCCCAAAACCACAAGAAAGGTCTCCCACGGGCGGAAAACGGTAGGAGCGGCAGCAGTTTTGGGATCGGCTCTAAGAAGCCCTCACAAAACGTACGAGTTTCCCACGGGCATGGATGTGCACAGCCGGTGGTTTTGTTAGCGGCTCCAAAAGCCGTGAACAAAACCACCACATTGCTTGCAGCAAACCCCTTTCTTCCGCTTCCTTCGTTTTTTGGGGGGGTGGCCAAAAATAACGGCTCCGCCAACCGCTTTCTGTGTTATACTCTGAACACGCGTATAGATTCCGTTAAGTACATATGTACATATACTAGAATCCCATGCCACCTCTTCCCAACGTCACCGGCCCCTGACCCCTGACCCCCGACTCCCAACAACTGGCCACTGACAAATGACAAATGACCCCCGACTCCTGACTCCCGTCTCCTGACCCCTGACCCCCCGACTCCCAACAACTGGCCACTGACAAATGACAAATGACCCCCGTCCCCTGACTCCTGACTCCTGACCCTCTGTCCTCTTACTCCCCGCTCCCCGCTCCCTGCTCCCTGCTCCGTGCCCTATGTCCCCTCTCGACTTCATCCGCTCCCACGCCGACATCTTCACCCGCTGCGGCTCCGTCGTCGCCTCCTACCGTACCACGAACGGCCGCCGCTGCGGCCCCTACTACCGCCTCGCCTACCGCACCGGCGGCCGCCAGC
>CAYSCH010000424.1:0-6951 GCA_964429355.1 uncultured Planctomycetaceae bacterium
AATCCAGCGTTACGGAACGCTGGAAGGGCCCGACGGTTGGCCGCGACACCACGACCTTACCAAGCCCATGCGAAGCAGGGGTGCCGAAGCCGGGAACTAAGAATGCCCGACGTCAATCGTGGAACTCCGACAACTCGACACGTGTCCACCTGAGTTGCAGCAGGCATGAACTCTTCCAGATTGGGGTGTCACGACCCCCAAGTCATTTTGGATTGGCCGGAACAGCCGAGCGGCTTTCTCTGCCGGTTGCCAGTTGATCCTTGATCTCCTCACGGACGATAGGCATGTCGTTTGGAGCCTCAACTCCAATGCGCACTACCCCCTGCGCCATGCGTACCACGGTTATCGTGATATTGTCGCCGACGAGGATTCTCTCTCCGACCTTTCGCGAAAGGACGAGCATGAAGTTTCTCCGTCGCAAACCGAGCGACAAATGAAGTCACCGCGCAGCGCGGAATACTGCCAATCCTACACGTTAAACCGGCAGGATACCACTTAAGTGCTAGCAGTGCAAGCACCAATCAGGTAGCGGCGATCCTCAATCCAACACCAAATCGCACCTGGCAGGTTAGGGGCTTTGTAGCGACTATCACGCCAGAGCATGGGTCAAATCGCAGCCAATACCCCCCGGATATAGCCCACTGACTCGGCCAGACCCGCGAGAGGATCATCCGGGTCTTTCTCGTATTCGAAGGCAGCCACTCCACTGTAGCCAACCCCGATCAACGTCTTGAGAAACGCGGGGATATCGATCACGCCTCGGCCAATCTCAAGAGTCTCCCCTTCTTTCGTTGCGCCGGAGACATCCTTGATATGCAGGTCGTGCAGACGGTCTGAAAAGCGTTCCACATCGGCGATGGGGTCCCCGCCGATTCGAACGGTGTGACCGATATCGATACACAAACCGATTCGCTTGTCGAGGTCCTTCACCCGCTCGAAGGCCGACTCGGGCGTGGGGTACAGATTGTCGCCAGGGCCGTGATTGTGGATGGCAACTTTGATGTCGTATTCCTTCACCTTGCTGTCGACCAACGGCAAGACGTCCGGAGAAGGAACGCCGACGATCACCTCCATGCCTGCCGCCTTGGCGTAGTCGAAAGCCTGGTTGACTTCCGCCGCTGTCTTCATTGTGATCACACCGCCGCCGTAGAGCCTCAAACCGGCGTCCCTGCACTTCTTTGCCGCCTCGGCACATTCGGCTGCCGTGGCCTCCATGGGCAAGTGAAACGATTTCAGACAGACGTTCTTCAGGTCGAGTCGGACTGCCATTGCGATGGTTTGCTCAAGGGTGAACTTCCGGGTGGTGTAGGAAGCCAAACCAAGTTGAAATGGCACTTTTTCTGCCGCAGATTCGCTGCCATTGGCCGTGCCGCCAAAGGGGATGGCACTTGTCACAGCCGCAACACCAGCGGCGGACACGAACTGACGACGGGTGAGAGTTGGGATATCTCGTTTCATGGGAAAGCACCTCTTGCCTGGCCTCTTCAGCGATTTCACGGCCGATCCAACGTCGACCCTACGAGCTTAAGACCCTGTCGTAAGCCTGTCAAACTGGTGTGATGAGGGGGGGGCCGATATCCGCCCACGCCAAATGCCCGGCCTGCAGCCGGACTCCCCCCCGAGAATAAACCACCCATTTTGGCTATATCCTGAAATGTCGCTCCGCGACACCACGCCCATGCGGCTTAGGACTGGAATCCGCCGGGACAGATCGCTAGGATATAGACTTTTCAGGCTGACGACTTGTTTCTTGGAGGGTTCTATGTCCGACCCGGCGCAGTTGTATGAAGCGATTCTCACTGGAAACGACAAGCAGGCAGAGGCAGTCACCAACGCGGCGCTCGAAGCCGGAACCGACCCAACCGAGTTGCTTGGGAAGTATATGATCCCGGCCATGGACGAGGTCGGCAAGCGATTTGAGTGCAATGAGTACTTCGTCCCCGAGTTGCTCATTGCCGCCCGTGCGATGAAGACTGCGCTGCAGATCCTCACGCCCAAGTTGGCTGCGGCCGGCAGCAAGGCGGTCGGACGGGTCGTCATTGGCACGGTCCAGGGGGACCTGCACGACATTGGCAAGAATCTCGTGGCCTCGATGCTCGAAGGCGGCGGGTTCGAAGTGGTCGATCTGGGGGTGGACGTTCCGGCCAACCGTTTCGTCGAGGCGGCGCAAGAAAAGGACGGCACGGTCGTCGCTCTGTCGGCGCTCCTCACCACGACCATGACTCAGATGAAGGCCGTGATTGCAGCCCTGGAAGCGGCCGGCCTGCGGAATTCCACGAAAGTGATGATCGGCGGCGCCCCGATCACTCAGCAGTATGCCAACGAAATCGGTGCCGATGGTTACAGTGACAATGCCAGCGCGGCGGTGGCACTGGCGCGAAATCTCGTCAAATAGACCGCTCCACACGGGCTTGCTGGAGGGTGCCGTTGCCGCCCCGTCTTTTCCAGTCCAGGAAACAGACAGGCCGGTGATGGCACCCGTTTTGCTAGAGCGGCCGGAAGAAACGAACGTCGCCGCCACGGAGACAGGGCGTTTTCGTGATTTCTACCGGCCGCTCCCAGGTCGCCGGACGATTGGCGGTGAATCACTCTCAAAGGGAAGGGATAGCAGTGGCACTCGAAGGCTTGACGATTGTGGGCGAGAGTATCAACGATTCGGTACCCTCCACAAAGAAACTGTTCGACGCCGGCGACCTGAACGGGATCCTGGAACTGGCCAGGCTCCAGGATGAAGGGGGCGCCGGCTACATCGATGTCAACGTGGGCGCGCGCAGTCCCGAGTTCATGGCCGACATGGTGCGCAAGGTTCAACAAGTAACCGCCAAGCCGCTCTCCATCGACACGCCCGATATGGAGATTGCCCGAGCCGGACTGGAAGCCTACGACGCCGAGCGTGCCGGAGGCGAAAAGCCGATCCTCAATTCCATCTCGGCACTGCGCCTCTCGATGTTCAAACTGCTCGCGATCCGGCCGTTCAAGCCAATCCTGCTCGTGTCCGAACAGATCGTCGACGGCCGGTCGGGGGCGTGCCGCACGGCGGAAGAAACCTACCGGGCGAGCGTCGCCCTGGTCGAAAAGGCCCGCCAGTCCGGCCTGGCCAACAGCGACCTGATCATCGACCCCGGGATCGCTCCCCTCGGCTCCGACTCCGAGGGAAATCTGCCCCGCCTGATCGGCGCCATGGAGATGATCCATAACGACGCGAACCTGGCTGGCGTCCACATGTCTGTAGGATTAAGTAACTTCACCGTCATGTTGCCCACAAAGACGGCCGCCGGGGCGCCGGTCAAGAGTTCCCTGGAGAGTGCTTTCCTCACCAAGGCCATGCCTCTCGGCCTCGACATGGTGATTGGGTCGGTGCGCCGCAAGTACGAAATCCTTGCTCCCAGCCATCCGGCCATGCAATGCCTGGAGGAATGCCTGAAACAGAGTGGATTCGATTCGATCATGCGGGTCCGCGACTTCTATGCGTAAGAAGCCCTCACAAGACGCATGAGTTTCCCACGGGCATGGATGTACACAGCGGGTGGTTCTGGTGGCGGCTCTAAGAAGCGGGCCCAAGACTGCGACGAGAGCCTCTCACTGGAAATGGATGGAATCGCCGCAGGTTCTGCGGTCGGCCCTGAATGGGTGGTCGCGACGAACAATCGGCCGGGGCACGTTTGCTGAAGGAGAGATTCACGATGCACGAACTGATTGCCGAATTGCTCGCAGGCGGGCCCGTTCTCACCGACGGTGCCTGGGGAACCCAGATGCAGGCCCGGGGGCTGGCGGTAGGGACCTGCCCTGACCAGTGGAACCTTACCAATCCGCAGGCAGTTGAAGAAGTCGCCCGGGCCTACGTCGACGCGGGCAGCCAGGTGATCCTTACCAATACCTTCGGAGCCACGCGATTCTGCCTGGCACGCCACGGACTGGAGCACCTGGTGGTCGAGATCAACCGGGCCGGCGCCGAAATCTCCAGGCGGGCAGCCGGGAGCAAGGCCAAGGTGTTTGCCTCGATGGGACCGAGCGGCGCGATGCTGATGATGGGCGAGGTCGCACCCGAGGAACTGCGCGAGGCCTTCGCGGTGCAGGCGCGAGCCCTCGCCGAAGGCGGCGCCGACGCCCTGGTCATCGAGACCATGTCAGATCCCGCGGAAGCGCGGCTGGCCGTCGAGGCGGCACGCACCACCGGCCTGCCGGTTGTCGCCTGCATGGTCTTCGATTCCGGCAAAGACCACGATCGGACGATGATGGGAACAACCCCGGAATGCGCAGCCCGGACCCTGGCCGATGCCGGCGCAGACTGTATCGGCTCGAACTGCGGGCAGGGAATCGAGGGATTCCTGCCGATTTGCCGCAGGCTCCACGCGGCGACCGACCGGCCCATCTGGATCAAGGCCAATGCCGGACTTCCCAAGGTGGTGGACGGAGAAACGGTCTACACCCAGACTCCGGAAGGGTTCGCCTCGCACGTGCCTGGGCTCATCGAGGCGGGGGCCATGTTCGTTGGCGGTTGCTGCGGCACATCTCCCGAGTTCATCCAGGCCGTCCAAAGGAAACTCGCTTCATGAATTCGCGTCAGCGCGTGCTTTGTGCCATCCATCACCAAGAAGCCGACCGACTGCCGATCGATCTGGGAGGGACGCGGCAATCGGGCATCGCCGCCTCGACCTACCACCATCTGAAACAACGACTGGGACTATCAACACCAACGCGAGTCTACGATCTTTATCAAATCCTCGCCGAGGTCGAGCAGCCAATTCTCGATCGTTTCGGGGCCGACGTGATCGGCCTGAACCGGCATGCGGTCGCTTTCGGAATCCCCAACGAACATTGGAAACCCTGGACACTTTTCGACGGCACGCCGGTTGAAGTCCCCGGGGGCTTTCAGCCGGTCGCCGACAATCGCGGCGACCTTGTTCTCTTCAACACCGAGGGAACTGCCATCGCGAAGATGCCCAAGGGCGGGCACTATTTCGATCGCCTGGAAACCTTCCCCGGCGCCGCCCATGCCGATCCTGCGGCCCTCCATGTGCCCCTGCTCTCTTCGGAGGAGTGCGATCACTACCATGCCCAGGCGGAGGCCCTCTGGCAGAACACGGACAAAGCCATCGTCGCCCCCCTCGGCCCGCCCTACGAGCTCTTCTTCGGACTGGGCACTGGGAACTTCCAAGAGTGGATGATGACCCTGGCCTGCGAGCCGGATTACGTCAAGTCGCTCTACGAGCGTCTGACGGAGGCGTGGATCGAGAACTTGCGACGTTTCGCCAAGGCGGTCGGCGATCGCGTTCAGATCGTGCAATTCAACGACGACCTTGGTACGCAAGATGCACCGTTTCTGTCGATCAAAATGTTCCGCGACCTCGTTATGCCCTACTACAAACGGGGGCTCGACTGGATCCACGCCAACACCCAAATGAAGGTCTTCATGCACAATGACGGGGCGATCTACGATTTTGTGCCGACGCTGATTGAGATGGGGGTCGATATCCTCAATCCCGTTCAAACCACCGCCAAGGGCATGGATCCCAAGAGACTCAAAGCGGAGTTTGGGGGCCGGATCACGTTCTGGGGCGGATCCTGCGATTGCCAGGGTGTCCTGGCGTTCGGCACGCCCGAGCAAGTCGCCGACGAAGTGCGCCGCCATGTGGAAATCCTCGCCCCGGGGGGTGGATACGTGTTCGCGTCTGTCCACAATATCCAGGCAAAAGTCCCGCCGGAAAATGTCATCGCCCTCTTCGATACGGCTCTCGAACTGGGAAGCTACCGATAAGAGGCTGGCTGGAGACGGGGACCGGTTCTCAAACGTTTTTGGCTGGGCACAATCACTCCATATTCTTGCCATCAGCACATTTAGAGTCGCTAACAGAACCAGTACGCTTTGCCAGGGCTTCTTAGAGCCGTTAACAAAACCACCGATTGTGCACATCCATGCCCGTGGGAAACTCGTACGCTTTGCCAGAGTTTCTTAGGTATTTCACATGCAACCTGGTCCTCGCTGTCGCTCGAACGTTATCAACGGCACCACCGGATACGCTCTGGAAGCGTCGGCCAAGGAAATGTGAAAAGCCATTTGGCGCCGCTGCTTCCATTGGCTATAATCAGAGTGGTTCGGGAACGGAGACGAGGCATCTCCCGGCACCTACGGGTGCTCCCACTCCCGCCCAATAGATTCATCTCACCTTTGGCGGTTGGCACGACCTCGTGGCCTTTACGAGTTTTCTGCTGATTGCCCAAGTTGTTAGTGACGAAGTGAGGATGAAATCTGCCTGATCAATGAACGCGGCTGATTGACGCGGCTTGAAACTAGCGAATTTCCCCCCTTCGCAATCCCTTGCGAGACCCTGGCAGGTCGCTCACTCTCTCCCCCCAACGAGCGACCTCCAGGGTTGTTTTTTTGGGGGGGTCCTTCGGCTGCACCCTGCACACGTCTGCCGGATTTCCGACGAATCGGATTGGATCGGCAGTGCAGTCACTTTTTCGCTGCCGCAAGTGGCGGAGCTCTCGCTGCTTTCCCGATCCGCGAGATGGCCTTGCGTGATTCCCGGAGGAAATTGCGGCAAGGTGCTGGAGGAACTCGATGGGCCAGGGCCGACAGAGTTCGTGGGCAAGACACGGACAGAACACGAGCACCGGGCAAGCCCACGCGGCGGTCTTCACGACGACGTCTTTTCTGGGAATCATGCAAGGCCGTTTGGTTGCCCGATGACGAGCCCGTTGCGTGCATCTGTGCACAACCGGACAACCCAAGATACTCTGGCAGGAAGCGGCAGCAAATGGCACAATGGGATTGCCTAACACCAGGGCAACAGGGCCGGTTAGCGGGCACCGACCGAAGGTTGGTCGCGAACTACCGCTGGAGTTGAAGACGGCCTGGTCTCGTTTGCCGCGAGTCTTTGTGACGGATTTCACGATCTTTGAGGTTCGTGGTACAGAGTGTGACACGGCAAAGAATGAGGGCCTCAC
>CAYSCH010000424.1:6968-7831 GCA_964429355.1 uncultured Planctomycetaceae bacterium
GAATCGATGCGATTGAAACTGATTGCCTGCGAGATTCTTTGCCGGGAGTTCTGTTGGGCGATTGCCCGTTCGCCGCACCGTGTGGACGTGGAATTTCTCCCGAAAGGGCTCCATGATATTGGCCAGATTGGCATGAGTGCGCGTCTCAAGGAAGCCGTGGAGGCGGTCGACTCGCAGTCTTGTGATGCAATCCTGATGGGTTACGCGCTGTGCAGCAACGGCGTGGTCGGACTGAAGGCAAACGCCGTCCCAATCGTTCTCCCCCGGGCCCACGATTGCATCACGCTGTTTCTCGGCGACAAGGATCGCTATCTCGACTACTTTCACAAGAATATCGGGGTCTACTTCAAAACCAGCGGCTGGATTGAACGGGGAGAGCAGCTCGAGCAGCTCGGGCCCGATGCGTTTCAGATCCGCAACGGCATGAACCGTTCCTACGCCGAACTCGTCGAAAAATACGGCGAAGACAACGCCAGGTTCCTGGCCGAGCAATTTGCCGACATGACCCACAACTACTCCAAGCTCACGTTCATCGAAATGGGCATCGAGCCGGATGGCCGTTTCGAGCAAGAGACGCGTCGCCAGGCCCAGGAGCGCGGTTGGCAGTATGAGAAACTTCCAGGCGACATGGGCCTGATCACCGACCTGGTCGGCGGCAATTGGGAGGACAACCGGTTCCTGGTCGTGCCGCCGGGCCACCAGATCGCTCCGGCTTTCGACGGGCAAATCGTGAAGGCGATCCCGGCGGACACCGTATGATTCTTGTCGCTTCCTTCGCTCGGCATGAGGAGAACCTGCCGCTATAATGGCCGTGATCAGTGACCTTTGCACTGCGAATGAACCAAGGCCGACCAGCGGGAGGC
>CAYSCH010000425.1:0-7754 GCA_964429355.1 uncultured Planctomycetaceae bacterium
TCTGTCTACCGTTATTACCACATGACCCCCCCCGGCTATCTCTCGGTCGACTACAAGATTCTCGAATCCAGCGATCCCAACAAGCCCATTCCCGACGCCGCCAGCCACCTGGAAGGGCAGCGGGTATTCATTCGCGGCTACATGTATCCGACACGGCAGCAGACGGGACTGAAGACCTTCGTCATGTCTCGCGACAACGGCGTCTGCCAGTACTGCCTGCCCAACCCAAAGATCACCGACCAAGTGTTCATCGAGCTGACGGGCGCGCGCGAAGCCGCCTACACAACGCGACTCATTGGCGTAGGGGGGATATTCTCGTTGAAACTCAAGGACCCCAAAAAGAAGTATGGCGGTATCATCTACCACATTGAGGCCGACTACCTGCGTTAGCTAGCTATGTAACTACTGCCAGTATCTCGCTTTCGGTCATGATCACGAGTTCCTCGCCGTCGATCTGGACGTCGGTACCTGCATATTTTGGGAAGAGCACACGATCTCCCTCGGAGACATGATGATTGGCATGGGTGCCATTGGAGAGGAGACGGCCATCGCCCACCGAGAGAACTCGGCCCTGTTGTGGCCTGGGCTGGGCCGAATCGGGGATAAGGATTCCACCGGGGGTGGCTTCTTTGGCTTCCAGACGTCTGACGATCACATTTTCGCCTAGGGGCACCAACTTCATTTCCAGGGCACTCCGGGGTGTGGGTGGCCCATAAAGGGCGAAAGAAGATTGTCGCGCGCCGGGGGGAGCGAAGCAAGGCAATTCGTGGTCGGGCCCCCCAGAAGGAAGAATTTTACGATTTCTCAGGAAAAACGGCTTGAACGTATCACGGAAACCGTTAGACTCATGCATCAGGGGACAGCGTCCCCCCCGGAATCGGACAGCGATATCTCGCTGCCCCAGATGCGCATCCTTGAGTCTTCAACGCGGCCAGCCTGCATGACCACCGACTGGCCCGACGTCGTTGAGCTACCCGCAGGCTCCGACGATTGGCTCCTTTGATTTGGGCAGCCTTGTATTCGGGCGGTCTTTGGCTGGAATCGGTCGTGATCCAGACGCACGCAAGAGTGTTCCATGTTCTGGACCGGCAGCTACCCAAGCTTTGTTAGGGGGGTTGTGCCGAATCCGGAGCCTCTGGTGTGTACACTCTTCCGGGTCCCGCCCCCGGTGGTGCGACATTCGACCGTGGCAGGCTGGCCGCTCTTTTTTTGCGCCATCTTCCTGGCGGCGTTGAGGCTGCAAGCAGCCAATATTGTCATCGTGGGGGCAAGCTCCCAGCCGGTAGTGAGTTGGGCGCCGCTTGCGTCAGGTGAAGACAGCCAGCACCGCCAGGATCCCCACCCAAACCACGGTCAGAACGACCGCGAAGAGAAGCAGTGGACGGTTAGGGGGGGACGGATCGGGAGTGGACCCCAAGGGAACCGGGTCAGGCTTCGGCTCAGGTCGATGGTGTTTTTCCTTGTTGCGCCGACTCATTGGCATTTCCGCTCAATCCATCCTGATCTTGAAACCTTCCCGGAAGGCGGTGTCGAAGTCGTAGACATCGTCAAAATCTTCCCGGCGATCATGGGCCGTTTTGCGCATGCGGCCGATGTGGATCAGGTTGAACACGATCTCGCCGAAGTCGCCCGTCTTGCGAATGCCCCAACTGGCCAGCACCGTCTTGGCCATCAACCCGTACTGCTGAAGGGCGAACATGCGGATCGCCTCGCAGAGTTCCTGCCCGGTGACATGGCGTTGGGGACCTTCGAGTTCTTCCTCGTCGTCGACGCTGGCTGCCGGTTCGCTGGGACTTTCCGTTCCGAGTCCCAGGACGTCCTGAGCGTAGCTCAGGGCTTCGAACACGAACAGATAGGCATCCAGCCGGTATCGGCGGTCCTGTTTCAGGAGCATGGCAAGCTGTTGATTCGGGTCCAGCATGTTCAGGTCGCAGGCGGTTGTTTTGCCCGTCGTGCCTTCGGTTGAACGTCGGGCGGACAGGCTGTCACAGAGTCCAGTTTCACCAATTTGCGTACGTGGTCCTCGGTCTCCACCAGGACCTGCCGGGCGAGTATCTCCTGGCCGACCACGCGTGCCACCCCGTCCGGGGTCTGCACATAAGTTCCAACCGGCGGCATCTCGGTCACGCCCGACTCGTAGGTTTCATACTCATAGCGGAGGCAACACTTCAGGCGTCCGCAGCGGCCGGAGATCTTGGTAGGATCGAGCGTCGCCTTCTGGAGTTTGGCCATCTTCATCGATACTGGAGGCATGGCCACCAGATGGGTATTGCAGCAGACGGGCTTTCCGCAATCGCCATAGTCGGCCATCAATTTCGCTTCGTCGCGAACGCCGATCTGGCGCATCTCGATGCGGGTCTGAAACTCACCGGCAAGCTTCTTGACGAGTTCCCGAAAATCGACTCGCCCCTCGGCCAGGTAATAAACAACGATCCGCTCTCCGCCGAAAATGTGCTCGATGTCGACAAGCTGCATCTCGAGCCCAAGCTCTTGAATGCAGCGCAAGCACACCTGGAATTCCGACTTCTCCTGATCGTGGATCCGACCGATCTCGTTCCGATCTTCGGCCGACATTTCCCTGAGGATCTGCCCGTCGCCGGACGGATCGAGGACCTGCTCCTCGGTGGCTTCGCAGAGTATTTCCCCGCTCTCCAGTCCCCGGTCGGTGCGGACAATCACCGATTGCCCACGGCGATAAACGCTCTTCCCAGCGCACCCGAAGGAGCGGAGTACCCGCATGGCCCCGTACCGGACTACATATTTCGGCATCTGCTCGAACCAGGTTAGGGGGAAGCCAAGGTCATGCCGTCACTGGGCACCTTGGAGGAGGAGGCACAAGTCGCCAAGTTCCCCACCTTCAATGAGTTGCGCCCCACAGAATATCCAAGTATATCGCCCAGTCCAAGATCCGAGAAGGGAAAACACTTGATTCGGCGGACGGCGGCGACCCCCTCAAACGGCCTAGATCGCGGTTTCTAAACTGCATGGGGAGCTTCCCACGGGCAGGAATGTCCAGATTGGCCGCAGGTTCTGAGGAGGCGTAAGAAGATCTCAGCGAACTCATTCTGACCGGCCCCTGCCGGCCAGTTGAGGGTTATAATTCTCAAGACCCCACAAACATTCCCCATGCGCCGTCCTTGTGAGCGGTGTATGAACTCGAAACATTCCCCAGCGAGACCCCCCATGCTCACGTGTACCCAAAGCCGGCATTTTTGGATAACCGTCATCCTTGTGGCCATGGCGCTTCCCACGGCAGCCTTTGGTGACGACAAGGGATCCGCCCACCGCCGAACTCTGGACCGGGCGGTTGCGTTCCTGCGTTCCACCGGTCAGGCCGCCGACGGATCGTTCTCCGCCTACGCGGGCCCCGGCGTTACCGCGGTGGTCACCACGGGCCTGTTGAGAAACGGGATCAGCCCTCGCGATCCCCTGGTTGCCAAGAGCCTCAAGTATCTGGAGGGATTCGTGCAACCCGACGGCGGGATCTACCAGCCCAGCACCCTCTACGGCAACTACGAAACCTGCTTGGGAATCATGTGTTTCACCGAAGCCAACAACGGGGGACAATACGACCAGGTGCTCGCCAAGGCGGAGAAGTTCATCAAGAAGTCTCAATGGGATGACGAAGACGGCCACGGCATCACCTCGAACAATTACGGCGGCGCCGGTTATGGGAAGCATGAACGGCCGGACCTGTCGAATACCAACTTTCTCGTCGACGCGCTCAAGGCCCGCGGCCTCGGGGCCGACGATGAAGCGATGCAACGAGCGCTGGTCTTCGTGTCTCGCTGCCAGAACCTCGAAACGGAACACAACACCACGCCCTTCGCCGCGAAGAACCCTGACGGGGGTTTTTACTACACACCCGCAGCCGGCGGATCGAGCCAGGCCGGCCAGACTGCCGAAGGCGGCCTGCGAAGCTATGGTTCGATGACGTATGCGGGCCTGAAGAGCATGATCTATGCCGGCGTCGGCCCCGAAGACCCACGAGTCAAGGCCGCTTACTCCTGGATATCGAAACACTACGACCTCGCCCAGAATCCGGGCATGGGCGACGCGGGCCTTTACTACTACTACCACACGTTCGCCAAGGCCCTCGACGCGATGGGCTCCGCGGCGGTCAGCGACGATCGTGGCGTTGAACATGATTGGCGAGCCGAACTGATCGCCGAATTGGCCCGGCGCCAGCAGGAAAACGGGTCGTGGATCAACGAGAACTCCCGCTGGCTCGAGGGGGATCCCAACTTGGTGACCGGCTACGCCCTGCTCGCCCTTTCGTACTGCCGACCCCAATAGCCCTCCAGAGCCCAGCCTTCAGCCTGAGTCCTTCGGAGCTATCGGCTGCCTCGGTACAATCCGTGTTGCATCCACTGAGAAGCCTGGGGCGCAACCGTTGTTTTGCCACGGGGCGCCGCGCCCTATTCGACGGCGGGAGAAACCGATGCCTGAACCTGACTACAACAGCGGAGAACCGCCGAACCTGATCGTGCTGATCTGCGGGACCGTGATCGTCGTGCTTCTGTTCTTGATTGTCAAGTCGTGTGTCTGGTGAGAATTTAGGCCGATCTGGCCTTTGAATCGGAGGCAAAGCGGTAGAGAAACGCATTTCCCGTCTTGCCGGCCTCGGTGACGGCGCCCATGTTGCGAAGACAATAGGCCACGCGCTGTGCAATCCAGCGGTGGACGCCGAGCGCTTCGGCAAGATGGCCGGTGTGGAATGGATCGGGGAGCTTGGTGGGCACCAGATCGATCAGGTCGCCGGCGGTACGAAACGAATGCGTCTCGTGCACCTCGATAAGTCGTTGATCCTGGACCTGGAAGTCGTCTTGCCGCCAGCGCCGGCGCCGCCCGTGGCCCGGATACCGCAACTCCTCGATCTCCACGAGCATCACGTCGAGGGTCAACTGCGGATGGGGAAAGGCCCGTGTGAAGTGGACGAGTTCGTCGAACAGATCCAGGAGTCGGCCCCGCTTGGGGCTGAGCCTTCGCTCCTTGACCCACCCCCCCTTTTTCGAGAGCTTGACCAGGTGCTTGCGAACCACGATCGGCTTGACGACGGTCACCTCGTGCTCGCCGACGAGGGTGCGGATCTTGTCTCGAATAGCCGCGAGTGACCCATGCTGGATCTCGATGAGCCGGTTTCCAGTCACAACGTCGATCCGATACTGTCCCAGCGGCACCTCGAATTGGGCCGCGTCGTCGGCGTAGAAGCTCTTCAATTCCCGATGAAGCGAGGTTTCCACGGCAGATCCAGGCCAGGTTTCTGAGGTATCGCGTCCATACGAAGCATGTTATCGGTCATCACCAGCCCATTCGTCCAGCCCGGATTCTTGCCGACTTGCGTCCAAGCGGGCTTCTTCCCAATCCAATCCGGCAAACGTGGCCCCCAGGCAGGCTGCCGAGAGCGGCTTTTCTCCAAGCACCCTCGCCCACTACCCCCGCCCAGCCCGCCTGGTGAGTTCCAGCAGCCGCTGCTGCAGATCGCCGGTGAGTTGCGACGAGGCGAAACGCCATCGCCAGTTTCCCGACTGACTACCGGGCGTGTTCATCCGCGCCTCGCTCCCCAGCGATAGAACATCCTGGAGTGGGGCCACGGCCAGCCGGGCCTCCGTGTGCCAGGCCAACCGCATCATCTCCCACGAAAAGTCGGTATCCGCCGGCACGTAGCGTGCGAGTTGCTTGAGAACCTCCGGATGGCTCCCCACGTCTTCGCGAAACCAGCCGAGGGTGGTGTTGTTGTCGTGGGTGCCGGTGTAGACCACCGTGTCGGCTGGCACATTCTCGGGGAGGAATCGCACGTCCGGATCCTGGCCGAAGGCAAACTGCAGAACGCTCATTCCCGGCAACCCGAACCGCTTGCGGAGCACGGTCACTTCCCGCGTGATCAGGCCGAGATCCTCGGCAACAATCGGAAGCCCTCCCGCAAAAATCGGCGCCTGCAGGCCCCTGGCGGCACAGGTCCGCTGAAGCGATGCCAGCAGATCGTCACCTGGCCCTGCGACCCACTCTCCCTGGATGGCGTTCTGCTGGTCGGCGGGAACCGCCCAGTAAGCTTCGAATCCGCGAAAATGGTCCAGACGGACAAGGTCCACCAGATGCAGCACGGCCTGCAGACGCGAGTTCCACCAGGCAAAGCCTTGCGAACGCATCCGGTTCCAGTCGTAGAGAGGATTGCCCCAAAGCTGACCGGTGGACGAGAAGTAGTCGGGCGGAACGCCGGCGACCCGCAGCGGACGTCCCTCGCTATCCAGTTCGAACAGTCCCCGGTTGCCCCAGACGTCGGCGCTCAGGTGCGATACATAGATGGGGATGTCGCCAAACACATGAACCCCGCGGCGGTGAGCGTAATCGCGAAGCTGCTGCCATTGCCTGAAGAACAGGAACTGAATGAAACGGTGGAATTCGACCCCATAGGACAAAGGCCCCAGATCGGCGGCCGAGAGTTCCCCCAATCCGCCGACCATCCGGCTAGACAACTCCAAGTGCTTCGTCCAGTGAAGCCAGTCGGTCGACTGATTCTCATCGCTGATTGCCATGAATAGCGCGTGCCGATCCAGCCACCCGGCTTCCGTGCGGCAGAATTCGTCAAACTGCTTCGTAAGTCCCTCCGGACCGGCCCCCACTTTGAAGCGAAGATACGCATGGTTGAGCAGGGAGCGTTTGGCCGCGTCGACCCAAGCGTAATCGACGGGCGAGGCCTCATGCGGGCAGAGCCATCTGGTATCTTCCAGGATGTTCGGCTCGACCAGCCCATCTTCCGCCAGTCGTTCCGGACTGACCAACAGGGGATTGCCCGCAAAGGCCGATGGCGACTTGTAGGGGGAACCGTCTTCGAGCGTGGGGGTCAGCGGGAGGAGTTGCCACACCCGTTGGCCTGCTCCTGCAAGCCAATCGATGAACCGAAACGCGCTTGGGCCGAGATCACCAATTCCGAAGGGTGAAGGAAAACTGGTCGGATGGGCGAGAATTCCCGCCGCTCGGCCGCTGTCTGTCATTGGAATCCTTGTCGTTCAGTGCGTTCCATCAGGTCCGTTGAGCCGCTGACAAAACCACCGATTGTGCGCATCCATGGCGGTGGGAAGACTCGCACGTTTTGTCAGGCCTGCTTTGAAAGGTTACCCTCCCATTCTCAGGTGGCAAGGTAATTCGGAGAAGCCCCCCGGCAAGAGGACCCTGTCTATGGCAGGGCAGGCTGGAAGTCGTTGGCACCCAAGGACCTGTGCGGCGGTTCGGAGCACAATGGCCAATACCGCTCGGCATAGTTACGGTCTGCCGCCGGCAGGAGATGGAGGCGGATCGCGGGTGCTCGTGGCACATCAGTCTCTGGGGGTCACCACGAGGCGCAGTGGCCGGTCGGCTTCGACTCGCACGGCCAGACCCTCGTGGAGGGCCTTGCCGGTAATGGTCTGGGAAGAGCCGCGATCGATGTTGCGGACCTCGTACTGATGTGCTTCGTCTGGCTCGACCGTGAACCATTCCGGCACGGCGTTCATCCGGGGCCAGTCCTGGTCGAACCCCATGGTGAGCCGGTGCCGCGGGACATCGAACTGGAGACGTCCCTCGTAGCCTTCCTTCGATTCCATGAAGACACAGATCCCGTTGCCGCAGGGAGCCGCTCCCAACTGGAGCCCCTGCTGCCACGGGCGGGCGATCGTGTTGCGGGTGTGCATCATCGTGTGGATCAGCACCGTGCGGACCGTGTTGGCCTCCAGCTTGTGCACTCCCCACAAACGCTCCGGATCGGTATGGTCCAC
>CAYSCH010000426.1:0-7739 GCA_964429355.1 uncultured Planctomycetaceae bacterium
GGCCGACTACGGCTGGGGAAAAGGGGGGCCGCGGGTTGTGTATTTTGCCGACGGTCGGCCACAAGGGCTCCGGTCCTACCAGAGCGAGTCGACCGGCGTGGCAAACCTGGCCGGACGTTACGCCGCGGCGATGGCGTTGGCCTGGCAGACCTGGAAGGACGATGCCCAGCGTGGGCCGCTCGCCCGTCGGTGCCTCCAGGCCGGGATCGAGGTCTACCGGTTGGGGCAAGAGAAGGAGGGGGTGCAGCAGGGAAACTCCTGCACGGCCCCATACCGCTACGAGGAGACAACCTGGGCTGACGACATGGAGTGGGGCGCGGCCGAACTGTTTCGCGCGACGGGCGACCACGGTTACCTCGACGACGCAAAACGCTATGCCCTGCTTGCCGCGGCTGAATCATGGATGGGCCGCACCGAGGCAAGGCACTATCAGTTCTACCCCTTCATGAACATCGGCCACTTCCGCCTGCACGAGCTTGTCGATGCGTCGACCCAGGCCGAACTGGCCGGCTACTATCGCCAGGGGATCGACCGCTGTGTGGACGCTGGCCGGGAGAATCCGTACCGGATGGGTATCCCCTTCATCTGGTGCTCGAATAACCTCGCGGTTGCCCTGGTAACGCAATGTCTGTGCTACGAGCGGATGACGGGCGACAACCGGTACGGCGCCTTCGCGGCCAGGCAGCGGGACTGGCTGCTGGGGCGGAACCCCTGGGGAACTACCATGTTCACCGAAATCGGCCAGGAATTCCCCCAGGACGTGCACCTGATCACGGTGCAACTCAGCAAGCGACCGGTCCGCGGCGGCCTGGTGGATGGACCGGTCTACGAGCGAATCTTCCGGAACCTCCGCGGAGTGTCGATTCGAGAGCCCGATCCGCTGGCCGCATTCCAGGATCCCCGGGCCGTGTACCACGACGACGTGAACGACTATTCCACCAACGAACCGACCATGGACGGAACCGCTTCGGCGATTCTGATGTTTGCGCTCGGCCCGAAGTGAGAGAGGTCCGGTTCCGTTCGCGTCACAGATCGCGCCGGCAGAATACCAACGTTGCCAGGCTGATCGCCAGCAGCGTGGGTATCCCGTATCCCAGCGTCACCCGCCACAACGAGATGTCCTGGAAATCCTCGCTGTTGAAGAACTCGCCCTCTTCCTTGGGTGGTGGTGCTCCGAACCCGAGCATGTCTCCCATCGACTTGTAGAACTCGCCGATATCGTCGATCTCCATGTCGTCCGCATCCTCCTCCTCGGTCCATCGCTGCGCCAGCAGGGTCGGCATCGCCTGGTTCAGGCTGATCGGCGAAAGCTCCTCCAACTTGAACGTGCCCAGCACCGCTGCAGAAACAAACCATCCCAAAGCCAGCAGCGCCACGGCCACCATCGGGCGGCGCAGCAGCGTACCCAGAAAGAACGACAGCGAGACCTCCAAGGTCAGTACCAGGCAGACGACGAGCAGGGCTGCCAGGATCCCGTAGCTCGTCACCGGGGTCTCCGGGGTAGGCCGGTCCGCAAACACGATCAGCAGAATCGCCGGTACCACCACGATCAGAAACACGCCAAGCACGGCAATCACCCGGGCAGCCCAGGAGGCGAGGAGGTACTCGTAGCGGGTGACCGGCCGGCTGAGGATCCCATCGGCAAGCGATTCAGCGCGGCTCCCTGCCACCGGTCCCACCCCCAGCATGAACACGACCAGGAACCAGGGCATGACCAGGTAGGGCACCAACAACAAGGAAATCAATTGAGCGTCGCCGAATTTCGCCCATTGCCCCGACAGCAGCAACAGCACCACCAGGCCGCTGAGTATCAACCACAATCGCACCAGCCAGCTCGACGCCAGAGACCCCAAATCGTGTTGCAGAACCGCCAATGCCGGCATCAGACGTGCCTTGATATCCATGCGCAACCTCACATTCAAGGGGACTGTCCCGATCGACACGCAGCGCAGCGGCGAGAAATGGGACCGTCCCCTCCAGATTCGCCCTGTTGTTCTTCTAGGAGTTCGTTGGCGATGCCCCGCGTTGTTGCGAACCGCTATTCAGATCGAATCGCTGAAAGCCGTGCGCTTCGTCTTCTTCCAGGAGTTGCAGATACGCATTCTCTGTTTCGTTTCGTCCCGAATGGATCGAAAGCAGCGGCAGGCCCGCCTCGGTGACCTTGGCCAGTACCTCCGACAAAGCGGCTGCACGTTCGTGTTCGGGTGCGATCTGCACGGCAACCGTTTGCGTCGCCGCACGAGCCGCAACGATCGACCCCAACTCGGAGATCCGGCCGGCAAGCTGCTGGAGCTGATCGTCCTGGCCCTCGATTTCCAACAGGAATTCATCCCGCCGCAACCGGCGCTTCATGTCGTGCATCGGGCCGGAGAAAATCATCCGGCCTTCGTGCATCACGCCCACGTGGTCGCAGATCTGGTCGATATCGCCAAGGATATGGGTCGCCACGACCACCGTCCGAGTCTTTCCCAATTCCCGGATCAGGTCGAGCGTGAACCTGCGGGCCGCCGGATCGAGCCCCGCCGTCGGCTCGTCCCAGATCAACAGGGGCGGATCGCCGACCAGCGAAGCGGCGATCCCCAAACGGGTCGCCATGCCGGTTGAGAAACTCTTGATCTTCTGCCCGGTGGCGCCGAGCAGGCCGACCGCGCGGATCAGCGAGGCGATTCGCGGCTTGCGGATCTCGCGGGGGAGTCCGCAGAGCTTGCCCACCAGGTCCAGATAGTCGACGGGCCGCAGGTGACCCGGTAACTGGGGATTGGTCGGCACGTACCCGATCGACCGCCGTACATCGATTGCATTGGGCCCGCAGTCATGCCCGAAGACTCGGGCTCGACCCGCCGTCGGACGCTGCAGGCCCAACAGGATCCGCAGCGTGGTGGTTTTTCCGGCTCCATTCGGCCCAAGCAGCCCGAAAACGGCTCCCTTGGGCACGACGAGATTCATGTCGTTCACGGCAATCAGACGGTTGCCAAAGACCTTGGTCAACCGTTCCGTCTCAATCGCTGCATCCACGTTCGGTTTCCCTCTTGTGCAACCGGGTGGCGGGACAGTCGCAGTTACCCACAACCTTGGTAATTCGACAAGCTTGCCTCGATCTTGGCTTCTCGAGCAAGGAATTTCAAGAAAAGACTGCCAACACGCTCAGCATCACGAAGATCCCCAGGAGGAGACAAGTCAACGCTCCGAATCGATCTGTCCACCAGCAAGGCGGATGCGTCAGATCTCCCAACGAGCGGGCCATCACGACCAACAACGCGTTCGTCACGCATCCGGCCTCCATAAGGAACAGCAATATGGCAAGCAGGGCATAGAAGATCGCACGTATCCCTTCGGGATCCGGCAGCACCTGAGCTACCCAGTGAAGGAGCCAAACACCCAGCATGAGCGTCAGCAGGATGGCCATCGGACTGAGCCACAGCCACTCGCCAGCGCTCATGGCTGCCCGTCGCCCGCGAAATAGCCAATGCGAACCCAGCACGATTGGCCCGGAAAAGGCACTGCCGAGGCAGAACGTCGTCAGCAGAATCACCAGCCCCCCTTCGTCAAAGGGTCAAGCACGAGTTGGCGATAGGGAGAGAGAACCAGTGAGAATGCGATCGCATACCCCACCTGCATGAGGAGAGCATCCAGAACCGTGAATCGCTGCCACGGCTGAATTTTCTGTGTCGGGATCGACAATGCCGTCTCCGTCAGGTTGGAGCACCTTGGGTTGCCCTGTCCATTATACGGGCATGCCCCCCATCTGCCGATCCTGCTTCCCCCAGCGGCTGTGATGGCATATCATACTGCCAACTACTTCGAAGAGGGGGCCAAGGAATGCTGCTCTTTATTGTCCGTCACGCTTGGGCGGGAGACTATGGCGATCCGCAATGGCCCGATGATTCCCAAAGGCCTTTGACGAGCGAAGGGAAGGAGCGATTCTCCAAGGTCGTGGAACTCTTGGCAGAACGAGGTTTCTCGCCGCAAATCGTAGCCACCAGTCCCTTCGTGCGCTGCCGCCAGACGGCGGACATCATTGCCCTGGCCACTCCCAACCGTCCTCCAGTCACTCCGCTGGACGAACTGGCCCCCGGCGGCGACTTGAGCCTCCTGGTGAAGTGGACGCTCACCCAGGCCACACGTTTCGACCACATTGCCTGGGTTGGCCATGCCCCCGATGTCGATCTCCTGGCCGCCGCCCTCATCGGCAACGGCGACGCTCAGATCCGTTTCGCCAAGGGTTCCGTGGCTGCCATCGACTTTGAAACGCCTATGGCCCTCGGTCGAGGCGAACTCCGCTGGCTGGCAACGGCGAAGCTCCTGGGGTGCTAAACTCGTTGGAGGGCGCTGCCGGGACCGCTGATCGCTGCCGACGAAGCACGATAAAAACTCAGACGTTAATCATCCATTAGCAGCGATCCGTCGACTATCTTGCCCTTGTTCTGGAGTGCAAAGACCCGGTCAAGAATGTTGACTACGCCGTCGCCATTTACGTCCTCGTTGCGATTGCTTCCGGTCTGGCCGAAGACGGCCTGTACCGCGGCCACATCCAACGCATCTACGGTCCGATCGCCGTTGACATCGCCAAACAGGCGGTAGAAGTGGACCGTTCCCTCTAACCCGTTTGATGGGTCCCCGTCAAGATCAAAAGCCAATTCGTAGTACCCGTTGCCGATCGGCGAATTCGCATTGCCGCCAATTCCGCCGGTGCCAAAGTCGATTGACAACGTTTGATCGACAGCCTGGAACATCGCGGATGTCAGCGATACTTCAGTTGGGTTCCTGCCGTTCAAGTCGAATCGTCGCAAGTGTACGGCATCGTTGGTTGAATCACCATCAGCCAAGGTGTTGATAATTGCCTGTATCGCATCCGACTGATTGAAGACGACGTCGACAAAGCGGATGTACGACCGCTGGGTTGCCCCCTTCTGCACGTCCAACGCGATGACTTCCAGACCGCTCGGTGCGGCAAAGTCCGCGGTCGCCACTACGTCGGCTGGAGCCTCCGGAGGCGGCTCCACATTCCCGTCCCTGTCAGATCCTACCGTCCAGAAGCGGTATGTATGCGTCGCTCCGTCCGCAATTGCCTGATAATGCGTTACTCCAAAATATGTACCACCGCTGCATGTGCCAGCGCCAACGCGGCCATAATGCTGCGGCTCATTACTGTCGACCTGTACGTACACGTCGAAGAAGTCGACTCCGCTGAGGCCCACATCAACGCCGGAGAATCGGACTTCGAAGTTGACTGACGAGGTATCGACTGAATCCACATGAGTCACTGGTGGATCCAAGTCCGGCACGATCGTGTATGTGTCACTTCGGTTCGCCGCCTTGCTTTCGATGTTGCCAAGATGATCGCGGGCCACTGAGCGGAAGTCGTAACGGTGGTTACTTTCGCCGGTGAAGCTGGCCGTTGCTGCATTGGCGGGCAACGTTTGCCACAACTGATAGGCGCCAAGGTCGACCGATACATAGACATCGTAAGATACGGTCCCGGAGCCAGGTGTCGGATCGAGACCTGTAACGCTGATTGTGAAAGTGAAAGAGGATTGAACCGGATCCAGCGTTGCACAAACGCTGGTCGGAGGTGTAGTATCGATCAGCAGTTCGTCCGTGGTATCGTCTCGGCTCGATTCCCCCGCACTATTTGTGGCAATGACTGCAACATCGTACAGTCCGTCAAGAAGTGGCGCGACCACATTGTCCGCCAGACGCCAGGTCCCGTCGCCGTGATTTATGGCCGAGTACGAGACACCGTCAATAACCACCTCGATCGTCGCCGAATCGTCATCCACGGTCCCACCAAGTGACGGAGTCGAATCATTGGACGCGAGCGGATCGATCGATACAACCGGAAGAGGTACGTCGAGCACGGTTACAGTAGACAAAGTGGCCACGTCTCCGCCGTCGTCGTCCGTCACCGTCAAGCACACCACGTACGTGCCACCGTCATCCGGAGTGAACGAGAAAGTCGGTAGGGTCGCATTGACACCTGGATTGTAAGGATGGTCGTCTTTCGTCACCGACCAGGCATAGGTGAAGGTGTCCAGCGTTCCAGGGTCCGTGACCTGGCTGCTCAGTGCAATCAGTGTCTCCTCGGGGCTTGTGACCGGTGCTCCGAGGATTGTGACCGTCGGAGCGACGTTGTTGACTGTCACCCCGAGGTTCGTTGCCAAATCTGACGAGAACGAATAGAGATTCAGACGGGCATCCCCCGCAGGAAAGCCGGCGCTGGTGCCATCGACCACCATGAAACGCAGATACCATGGCGATGCGGTACTGATAACCTCTTCGCGTCGCAGAACTCCCGTTCCGTTCGGTCCCTCGTAGAGTCGAGCGACGCCCGATGGATCGAGGACGATTGACCAATTCAGTAGACCCGGCGGTGGTGACGAATCAAAATACCAGCCCTTTGACTCACTGGCCAGCAGATTATATGTCCCGGGATTTGCTATCTGCTCGTTCCAGTGAAGAGTTCCTGAATCGGGAATCCACCCGTCGGTAATTTGGATGAAGTATCCGTTATAGTGGTAATCGATCGGCTCCGGCTTCCAGAGGAAGTTGATGACGTGGGCGTTTCCGTCGTTGTAATTCTCAGTAGTTCTTATCCAGGCATCCGCACCATACGTGTTCCCTGATTCAGGCCCCCACGCCCGAACCTCAAGGTAACCGTCCGAATTGCCGGCTTGATAGCAGGTCTCGTTGAAGCTCCAGTTCCACTCGCCACCGGAAGGATCGCCCTCCCAGCCGCGCCGCTCTCCGCCCAACAACCACTTCGTCGTGTCGATTGAGTTGTCCTCGAACTCATCGGATTGGCCGTGCACACCGAAGTAAGCCGATCCTCCTCCGTCATCATCGCGCAGATTGAGTGCGAGTTTGTAGGTGTCGAATGACGTTCCATTCGGCTTATCATCCAGGTACCGGTGGCTCTCAGTGAATGTGGTCGTCCCGGAGGGATATGTGAAGGTTTCGGCCGGCGTCCCGTCGCCCCATTCGACGGTCAGGCTGAAACTGTCAGCAAGACCCGGGTCGCGGATCTCACCCGTCAGAGTCGCCAATTCGTTCTCGTTGATAAGAGAAGTCACTGCAACGCCAGTCAGCTCCGGAGAGGCATTGGTTACGTTGACGACGGTTGTCACAGGACCGAAGTCGTAGTCGCCAAGACGGCTAATGACGTACGGCATCGCAAACCATGAAGACATGCTCGCCGGACCGATGCCATAGAGACGCCCGTCCACTTCAACAAGGGATGCAAACAGGTGTTCCGTCAGAAGACGTGGCTGAACCACGCCGTCCTTGACCGGAACCATCCGACCTTGACTACCCCAATGAATGGTAAAGTAGGCCGTCCCATCTTGGGAAAACAACTGCGGACGTCCCCAGGTCTGCTTTCCCTCCCAATCCGTGTGAAACACGTCTGTCCATGTCACACCATCCGTTGTGCTCCGGATATGGAACGAGGGACCACCCGCGGATTCTACCGAAGCGACATAGAGTCGGTCGGCGGCGGCCACAAAGGATTCGTAACTCCAAATGCTGGGCACTGAGAGCCTTTCCCAAATGTTGCCATCACTGGATCTTACCAGCAATGCTGCTCCGTTACCGGTGCCGGCGTAAATTGCCCCCTTCCAGACGACGAGATCGTTGAATGGAAAGATGTTTCCGTGGCTAATCGCATCGAAGTCAGCCTTGAGCGTGAAGGCAGCACCATCCACCGACTCGTAGATCCTTCCGGCCCATGTTCCGAAGTACAT
>CAYSCH010000427.1:0-7705 GCA_964429355.1 uncultured Planctomycetaceae bacterium
TGTAACCGAAGCAGTGCCTGCTCGGTCGTCTGTCCGAGAAACGGGTCCTTTGTTGGGACACTGCAACAACGACCGACCTAACCTGCCCGGTGCTGCCAGCCTACGGCAGGAATCTCACCGCAAAATCGGTCCCGTAGCACTGGACTAGGTCGAGCGAGTGGTTCGACGATCCGCGTTCGCGAGATCGCTTCAGCCGTTGTGCCAGTCATGCCCGCACCACAAACACTGACGCGACGCCGGTGTCTTGACGATTCTATTACAGACAGGGCAACGGTTGGGTCGCACTTTCCCACGTGCGAACGCCGAATCGATTCGCCGAAACATCTCCTCCTGGAACGTAACCAGACTGTTCGAGTCATTGCCTATTGCGTCCCGGATCGCATCGTCAATTTCGACCTCGGATTCGCGTAAAGCGCGAAGGGCCCACGTGGGTGGGTTGTGACCCGATTCCTCGATCTTATGCTTCGCCTTTTCCCGCTTGATGCCGAGTTGTATCGCCTGCTCTTCAAAGGGTGATAGGAAGAAGTGCCGGTTACGCCGAATGTACTCCTCCAGGGCTTGTTCGTCGTCGTAATCGAACACTGATGTCGCCTCGCTGTACAACACCGCTTGGCTAAGGGCCAGGGTGGTAGAAGACGTATGTTGCCACGGCAACTGCTATTCCAAGCAGGACCAGCCAACCGCTGACGTAGACTTCGACCGGTGGCGTGGGACGGTCCACCCAACGAGGAACTCCTTGACCGAGAGGCCTGGGGCAGCCGATCAAGACGACCGCAACAAGAAGAAGCACACCAATGAAGGCCGCGAGCCGCAGATCTCCGTAAAGGATGAGGGCTCCCATGCTGCCTGCCGCGATGCAACCAGCGGCGACCAAATCCCAGCGTTTTCGGCAAATTGCCTTCTTACTCGGCTTAGTTCTGGTTTGTTCGTCAGAAAGACCCATGTCCTTCCTCATTTGATGACGTATCGACCAACGCCATTCTGGCGAACCGTCAACTTTGTGTCAAAACCGGTCCTTTCTCGGGGCGCGGCCATCGCCCTTTCAGTGCACCAAGTGCGCCCGCGCCAGTTCCCTGATCTTGTCCCATTCGAAGTGCGTCATGAAACCTTTATTCGTCCAGAACCACTCATCGAACGACTCCCCGCCCCGACTATACCGGCAGAGAATCTCATCGATTTCGGTGACAACCCGCATCACCTCAAGGTCGGCTGCTTTCGGGTACTTTTCGAGGATACATGTTCGGAAATGATCCAAGTGATTGGCCAGGTCGTCCTGGATGGAAATGTGGCCAAGCCGACTGATCGTATTCTCGGGATCGTCGGCGAAATCGGCCAGCACCGAGTAGAGTTGACCGAACCACCAATAATCGCATTCCCTGATGTCATCTACCATCGGACAAACGCACTCATCTGACTTCTTCTTCTACGCCGATTACCCTCTGCCGGACGGTACGGCGAACCAATGGCAATAAACTAACCTGATCTGGAGAGGCACACAACCTGCGAGGAGTCCCATCAAACCTTGGATTCTCGGAACACGGATCCGGCCCGAATCGAGCTTGCCCGGTCCGGCCTGGAATCCGGCCGTCAAATCCCCCCAGCAGAGGAGTCTCTGCTTTTGTGTCGTTTATCGGTGGTTTTCTGGTGCGTCCCACGTACGACGGGTAGATGAGACAATACGTCTCCTGCCAGACGCCTGGGATAGGGCCGGGCTCCAGACTAGGGCATCACTCAGGTCTTTCACGCCAATGATTGAGCGAGGACTTCGAGCAATTGGGCGCCCCTTATCTCTGCCGAATTACCATCACCGTAGGAGGACGCTGTGCTAGCCGACCACCATCGAGTCATCGCCGGACATCCGACTCTTGGCATAGGGATACAGGACGGCATACATCTCCGCGGCGGTTTCGAAACGATCGCTCGGCGACTTGGCCATGGCCTGCTCAATGATGGCCACGAGAGCGTCGGGGATATCGGGGCGCAGCGAACTCAACGGCTCCGGCGGGTCCTTGACGATCTTCGAGAAGGTCTCTTGGAGAGAACCGATTTCAAAAGGTGGTTTGCCGGCCAGAAAACGATACAAGGTGGCGCCGGTCGAATAGATGTCGACGGCAGGACCCGCGTGGCGGCAGCTTTCGAGTTGCTCCGGGGCGACGTAGGCCAAGGTGCCGCGGAACTCGCGTGAGCCGGTCAGGTCGATCAGCCCGGTCCCTTCGAAACTCTTGGCCAAGCCGAAGTCGGCGAGTCGCGTCCGTTTGCGATCGTGCTCCTGGGCGACAAGGATGTTGCTGGGTTTCACGTCGCGGTGTACGATGCCCTGCTCGTGAATGTAGGCCAACGCCTGCAGCGTCTGACAAACCACGCCGCAAAGGAACTGGACGCCTTCTGGGGTTTGTCGCTCGGCCAGCAAATCGTTCCAAGGTATGGCGTCGATGTACTGCATGATCATAAACACGTCGTCGCCGGTCATGCCTATCTCATAGAACTCAACGATTCGCTTGTGACGCAGCTTGCTCAAGGCCGATGCCTCCCGCAGGAACAACCGCCGCGCCTTGTCGTTCACTCGTCTATTGGGACGCAGCAGTTTGATAGCCACGACTGTGTCGGGGCGATCTTGACGCGAAGCCTTGTAGACAACAGCCACGCCGCCTCGTCCCAGCTCCTCCATGATCGTGAAACCCGGAATGACCGGTGGATTCTCCAATTCGAAGGCAGTCGATTCATCCACGTCGGATTCGTGGAGTTGTGTTTGTGCCAAAGTAGGATCTTCGAGAGTCTTCATAGGCGTTTCGGCCGGCGTGGACCGAAACACGCGCAGAATCGCCTCGGGGTATTCGGGAAAACGAGCCAGAAACTCCTCCATCACGGCCGTCTTGTTCTGCTCACACCGCTTGGTTACCTCGCACTCAAGCAAATGGGCAAACAGGGCGCCCCGATGCTCTTCGGGTAGCTCCAGCAGCATCCTGGCGATATCCGGTCGCCGCCCGGCATCCCAGACAGTACAGAAGGCTCGGCCGATCTGCTCGATACGCGTCCTCCAATCCTCGGTCATGGCTTTGCCTCTTCAGTCACTTCTTCCTTCGCTACTTCCGGCCAATGAATCACCGCCAGCGCGGGATCATTTCTCCATCCGTACTTCTCTTCCATTTCGTGGGGCCAGAGCGTCTCTTGGCCGTTCTGGGTTTCTACGACATAGACGATCTGGCTTCGTGCGTCCGACGTGCTGATGTAGTGTCCTTCCGGCGATATGGTCATGTTTCGTTTCTCGTCAACCAGGAGGACGGTTGCGAACCTCGCGCCGGTTTCAAGATTGACGAAGTACATGGCTCCACTATCGGTGAAAAGCATGAATCTCCCCAGGGGATCGAAGTCGGCGGATGAACTGCGGGGCCGGTCGCACTCAATCCGCTTCACCTCTTTCCGCTTGCGGTCCACGTGGTAGACCTGTCCGGTATCAAGCGAAGCGTAAACCTTGCTTCCGTCGGGTGACCAACTCAGTCTGCCGAACCCCGTCACGCCGCCTGCAATTTGATAATGACTCTCAAGCCTTCCGGTCGTCGATTCAAGGAACCAGAGCCTCTTCTCGCTCAGGACAGCGATCGACTCGCCGTTGGGTGAGTAGGCTGAATCACTGATCATCGAATCTGCCTCATCGATACTGAGATCGAAGAGCTTATTCCCGGAAATCGACCTGTATACGGCCTTGCCGCAAACAAACCGCTGGCCATCGAGTGACCAAGCGACAGGCCCACTCGCCGTCGGTAGACGGTACAGAACTCGGCCCGTTACTGTGTCAGCCAAAACGGCGCTCTGAGGTTCACTGCTAATGAGCAAACGCCGCCCGTCCGGTGCCCATGCCGGGGCACCACTGCATTGCCAAGAGAAATTGCGAGTTTGGCCTGTGTTAACATTGATGATCGAAGCCTCAATCCCTGAATACGCCAGGATCGACCCTGTTCGTGTCCACGCCAGTCCACCAAGAATTGCTGCAGGGAAAGTCGCGTATTTCTGAAGGTCGTCCAATCGCAAAACGCGAATTCCCAATGATTCGTGGTAGGATGCGACAGCAGAACCAAGCGGGGAAATCGAAACCGGAGAACAATCCGGTACGCCACCGATAATGGTACTCTTCAAGTCACCATCTGTGACTACAATACATGATTTTTGTCGTACTCCATGCCCGACAAGGCTTCGTCCGTCTGGCGAGAAACAGACATATTCGGTCTGGAATTCATCGCTTCCTGCCCCTCCCCCTGGTAACTCGATTCTTCTCCCGGAAGACGGTTCCCACAAGACCGATAATGCGTAACCCGAGATCAGTAACCGTCGTGAGTCACGGCTCCAACACCGCAAGGTGTATCCAATACGGCGAAATGCCCAGTCCCCCTGAAAGTGCGCAAACACCTCGCCGGAGTCCTCACTGTAGAGAACGATACCCTTGTCGTCAGGAAGCTTTCCGTCTACCTGGACTGCCAGAACCTTGCCATCGGGCGACCACCGCAAAACTTCCACTCGTCGTGGACCGTGCCCCTTTAGCGAGCGGATCAAGCTGCGATCCTGAACATCCCAGATCTCTACCGACTCGTTTGCTGCGATCGCAAGTCTTCGCGAATCAGGGTGCCACTCGCATTCACGATAGATCCAACTACGATCCACGAGGTTATCCCACTTTCCCGCATCAACATCATAGATATCACCTCCGCTGGCGATGTACTTGCCGTCAGGGCTCCAGACTATCTGGCCACCACGCTCTGTAGTCGCGATGCATTTTGGGGAGGGTTCGATTTGCCAGATCTTGAGTAGCCCCAACGAACTCACGGCCAGCCTTGTGCTATCCGGAGACCATGCCATGCAAGAGGCAGAATACGTTTCGGTGGGACACACGATCACATGTCTCAATTGTCGCATCTGGGCTTCCCAAAGCTGCACGGTTCCTTGCTCGCCTGCAACTGCGAAGTACTTTCCGTCCGGACTGAACTTGATGTCTACAATGTCACCCCGCATTCTCACCGTCTCAATGGTCCATGAGTCCACTCCGGAGATCGAGGCAGGTTGGGACACCAATGCCCGGGGATTGAGCGATGGACTCGGCTGCGGTTCTGGTGGTGCCCGCTCGTCCACTGTTGGCGCCACAATTCGGGGCTCAGCCGGAGGAGCGAGGTCGTCCTCAGGTTCCCCCAACTTCTCTTGAAGGGCGGCCAACTGCTTTTCGGCAGCCTCGATTCGCGCCTGCGCAGCAGCCCGTTCTTCTGCCGTCGCAGCCTCCGCCAATGCTTCCTTTGCAACCGCCAACTCCTGTCGAGTTTCTGCCAACTCTCGCTTGAGCCTCTCCAAGTCCGATTCGGCCTGGCCGAGCTTCGATTCGGTCTGGCCGAGCTTCGATTCGGTTTGCTGCTTCTGTGTCTGGGCTACATCGCGTTCGCTGCTTGACGAGAAGAACGCCGAAAGTGCGATGCCAGATACAGCCACCAGAACCACGGCCGTGAGCGACACGCCGGCCAGCGCAGGATTCCTCCGGCACCATCTCGCCACTCGTTCACTCGGGCCCATTGGGCGAGCCGAAATCGGTTTGTCGTCCAGCCAACGATGCAAGTCGCTGGCCATGGCCTGACAGCTTTCGTATCGACGCTCTGGTTCTTTCGACATGGCCCGAAGACAGATCGTTTCGAGGTCGAGCGGCACTGAGGGATTGATCTGTCGCGGTGGGGTCGGCTCGCGACTTAGGATGGCCTGCATCACCTCCATGAGCGAGCCTTGGAAAGGCCGCTCGCCACACAGCAGCTCGTACAGAACCACCCCAAGACTGTACTGATCGCTGGCCGGTCCGGCCTTGTCAGCCCCTTGACCCGCTTGTTCAGGTGACATGTAGGCCGGTGTCCCCGTCAGCGAGCCCTCCTGCGTAAGGTGCTCATCGACGTAGTCCATCCGTGCTAGGCCGAAATCCATCAGCATCGCCTGCCCCAGCGGGTCGATCATCACATTCGACGACTTCACGTCGCGATGGACGATCCCTTTCATGTGGGCATTGTGTAACGCGTCGGCCAGATCGCGAACGATCCTGGCGGCCTGCCGGAAATCAAGCCCGGCTTGCCCTATCTTGTCGTCGAGCGTTTCGCCTTCGATGAAGGCGGAGGCAATGTAGAGATGTTTGCCAGCGCTGCCGGTTTCAAAGACTGGCACAATGTGTGCGTGCTGCAATTGGGCGGCGGCCTTCGGCTCGCGCAGAAACCGGGCCTTCGCCTGCTCGCTCATCACCACGCCAGACCGCGGCACCTTAAGTGCCACTTCCCGCTCGAGCGTCGGATCGTAGGCTCGATACACGGTGCCAAAGGCGCCGGAACCGACCTGCGCTCGGATCTCAAACCGTCCGAACTTCTGGCCCTTGGGCTGCGCCGGTTCTGCTGATTTCGTCGGCGTTGGATGGGTTTCATCCGTTGGCGCGTTGTCGAGCGTTTCGGCCACCAATTCGAAGGGCTGGCCACAACGTTTACAGGCCGTTTTCTTCCCAAGTTGGGAAGACTCGACCGAGTAAGTCTGCCCACAGTCCTTGCGCGGACAGCGAACGTTGATCTTCATTTCTCCCCTCAAGATTTCCCGGTTGATTGCGTCACAGCAGCCGGCTCTTGACCAGCCAAAGTCTACCATAACAGCGCGGCAACGGCACTGACTGATACACCTGGCGGCGAGCAGGTGTCAAGGTGTCCCCCGTCCCAACAATCCTTCGATTGCCGATACAGAACGTTCCCCAGCCGTTTCTGATCGCAATTCTACGTCGGCGAGTCCCAAAGGACCATCTCATAATCAAAGGCCCGAGAACTCACGAAAACAGGGCCCGAATGAGACACACTCGGAGGCAAGCCTCCTCCCAGGCCGAAGGGCAACTCACCTCCGCCATAAAGCGACTCCTTGCGTGCCCCGGTAGAGCATCCCGTTGAAAGATGTAACTGCCTGCGTACGTGATGAGATCGACCGACATGGGCAAGCGGGCGTATGGTTGGGTGCGTCGCTCGCCCCACCGAGGCGTTGATACCCTGGTCAGGGCGATGACGGGTCAGTGTCGCCGCGGAATCGAAATTCTGCGTCACTTGTTATCGACTTCGACGTGATCGTCGGGCAAATGTGTTTCTCGATGTGTTCAACGACCAGTTCCGTGCCGCGGAACTGGTCGATTTTGCCCGACGGGCACTGAAACAGCGCGTCGGTGAGGTCACGGCAGAGAACGACGTTCTTTCCGTAATACACCATCTGCCGCAGGCCGAAGGGACGGCCGGAGACGCAGATATTCGTGTGGACTCCCATCAGGATCACATTGTCGATGCCACGCTGCTGGAGCAGGTTGTAGATCTCCTGGCCGTTGTCGCTGACGGCGTCCCGAGCGGCGATCTCGATGGTGGCGATCTGCCGCGTCCACGGCGTCTCTTGGCCTTGCTTCCAGTGCCTGATCCCCTTTTCGTCAACCTCGAAGCCCTGGCAGGGGATGGGACAGGCACAACCGCCCTCGACAATCTCCGGCAACGGCTGGCCTTCGCGGTCCGGATTCCAGTAGTTCCACTTGATCTCAACGGGCGCCTTGGAGAAGGGGGCCTCCTGTGCCCGGCGACGCTCAGGGGTGCCCTCGTAGAACGACATTTCTCCGCTGGGCGCGTGGATGATGACGGCAAGCGGCGTATTGGCCGCGGGTGAACGCTCTCTTTGTGGCGCTAGC
>CAYSCH010000428.1:0-853 GCA_964429355.1 uncultured Planctomycetaceae bacterium
CCTGGTTCTCCGGCTGCCAGGCATCAATGAACTCCACGGCCATGACCCCGGCATACTCTTTCTCCAACTCATCGAGAACGGGGGCCATCATTTTGCACGGGATGCACTGCGAGGCACCCAGGTCGACGAGCTTGGGCAGACCGGCCTGAGCGGCGGCTACGGTTGGCGAGGTGGCGCTGCCGGGTTCCGGCCGGTTGCTCGTCTTGTTGCATCCCGCCAACGTCAGTGTCGCCAGGACCACCACCAGTACGAATGGTGGGTTCGGACTGAAGTACGCTCGATTC
This sequence comes from uncultured Planctomycetaceae bacterium, assembly GCA_964429355.1. Taxonomy (GTDB): domain Bacteria; phylum Planctomycetota; class Planctomycetia; order Pirellulales; family Thermoguttaceae; genus JAAYAY01. The sequence goes on from CAYSCH010000428.1 coordinate 285, forward strand.
GCTTTGTGCATTTCACGGCTCATCAGCGTCTCCTTGGCTTGTTTTGAGGGGGCGGTCATCCAACCGCGAGTCTCCCGGCCCCGACCGAAGCAACACGGGCGACCGTTTCGTCGGAGGCGGGCGTTTGCCCCTTGGCCAGGCCAAGGTCGGCCAGTTGAAGGTGCTCGAAATTGCTGAAGCCAGCCTGTTCCAGGCACAGCCTCACGCAATTCAGGGGGCAGCCGTCAATCGCAAGGATCTTGGCCGCTGCCCGCGTGGTTTCCATGATTCCGCTGACTCGCCCGCCGATACCGGCCAGGCAGAACATCTTGCCGGCGCCCTCCTTGGACAGTTTTCGGGCGGCCAGATCGGCGATTTGCCCAACATCGGCAGCCCCGGAACAGGCGAAAATGAGCTTGGGGGCGGCGCTACATGCACAAGTTGGTTTTTGAGTCTCGCGGGTCATATCGAAAGCTCCAGTTATCGAACGGTAGGTTCGGGCACTGCAGGTGTATTGTCTTACTTTCGCTTCACGCAGTACTCGCCGTAGGCCGTTGTCAGGGCGTCGCGGTAAAGGTGTTGTTCGCTGT
>CAYSCH010000428.1:863-7694 GCA_964429355.1 uncultured Planctomycetaceae bacterium
AGCTGATCGGAGCAGCCGTCACCCGGCCGCAAACCCTGACGAAACAGGTGGTCGAAGATCAGCGGCAGGCCATTGACGGCCACACTACGGCCGCCCATCTGGATGCTGCCTTCGGCCGGCGGCTTGCCGCAGGAACACCCGCACGAAGCACCCTCGGCAGTGCCGGCGGGCTGTTCGGCTGGGGCAACACCTGCCAGCGAGTCGACTTCGGCAGCGATGCGATCCGCCAGGATCCACACCGCCTGCTCATCCTCCTGGTCATAATCGCGTGTCGAACGGTGGCATTTGCGGACGCGATCGCCCAGGATGTCGGTCACCACCAGCGACGCCGCCACTTGGCCGCTGTATTGCTCGGTGCCCCGCTTGGCACAGAGTTTGTCGCAACCGTCAACGGTGATCGTGGGATGCTGCCGGGCGAAACGCCGCTCCTGCTCCTCGCCCGCCAGAAAAAGCGGCAGGCATAGCGTGACGGTCGATTGGGGCCGGAGCGATTCCAGCACGCGGCGGGTTGCCAGCCGCGACAGGGTACCGGCAGGAATCTCTTCGCCGCTGCACGCGATGATACCCACTTTGGTTGCTTCTGTCATCTTCGCGCCTCCTTGGCAGCGGCCACAAGCTGGCCGGCTGTCTGAACGATCGCGGCGGCAATTTCCTCGGTCGCCGTCCAGCCGGCATCGCTGAGTTGGGTCGCAGAACCGAACTCAGCGCCGCGATGCCGCTTGAGCGTGTCGTAAACGCGAACTCCCAGGGCCACCTTTCCACCCGCAAGCTCGACGTTTTTCTTGGCGCAGAGTTTGGGGCATCCATCCACGGTGATACAGGGATTGGCCTTCACCTTCGCCAGGGTGCCCGCGTCGCCGGTGACCAGGAGTGCCAAACATACCGTGTCGGACAGACCCGGCATGAGTCGATCCGTGACCTGATAAACGGCTTCGCGGCTGATCAACCCGTGAACCTTGCCGATCCCGCTGCAAGGCACGATCAGCACTTCTTGTTCTTGATTCTTTTCCATGGACGGTTCTCCTCGTCCGGCTTCAGCCAGCATTGGCCTCCATCAGCAGTTTCTTGACTTCTTCCAGGCTGGGCACTCGACCGGCAACTTTCACGTAGCCGTCGATCACCAGGCCCGGTGTCATGAGGACGTTGTAGGTCAGAATCTTCTGGATGTCCTCGACCTTTTCGACCATGGCCTCCACGCCCGTCTCCGCAACGGCCTTGGTGACGGTTTCGTAAAGAACCTTGCACTTCGTGCATCCAGTTCCCAATACTTGAATGATCATGGGGACAGTTCCTCGATCAGGATTTCCGGTTCGATAACTATTTCTGACTTCACCGAGTTGGCAACGAGGCTGTACTTCTGGGCCGACGGAATCGCCCGTCGCACGCGGGCTTCAACCGACGCAGGCGGTTGCCCCTCGGCAGCAACTCGGATCTTGGGCAGGAACAACAGCCGCGTGAAAATCTCGGTGCGGTCCAGCTCAATAAGCTTCGTGCCTTCGGTGCGGCACTGGTAGGAGAGGAGCTTCAGATTGAACCGTTCCGCGGCCCAGATAAACATCATCATCACACAGGTGTTCGCAGCGGCCACGTAGGCGTCTTCGGGTGTGAAAACTCCAGCATGTCCATGGGCGTCAGGGGGCGCGGAGAAATCGTACTCCGGGCCGTTACCCATCTTGACATGGCCCCAATGTTCACCCTTCCATTCGACGGTCGTATGGTAGGTGGCGGTGCGGTTGCTCACGTATTCAACTCCTCTTCGGCGTGGGCCTTCATGACGGCAAGATACGCTTCGGCGTCGAGCAGCGTCACTCGGGCTGCAGGCCAGTCGGCCGGCTCCACCAGGGCCAGCCAACCGCTTCCGTAGGGTTCCTCGTTGACGATCTCCGGCGACTGGTCGAGGTTGCCGTTGATCTCGACAATCCTTCCCGTCACTGGCGAATGGACACTCAGCGTCGCCTTGATCGTTTCGATCTCGGCCAGTTCATCTCCGACCGCCAGACTGGTTCCCGCGGGCTTCAAATGGACGAAAGCCACGTCGCCGTTGAGCTGCTGCTGATAGTCGGTCACCCCCAGCCGTACCCGTCCATTGTCGTCCTGCGCCCACACACCCTCTGGCGTATAGAGGCGGTCCGTCGCCACTTTGAAGATGAACTTGTCCACCGAAGTTTCGAGGAACTCCGTCACGTGAATCTCCTTATCGAAAGTGGGCAGGGTGGAGCATCATGTCCTCGCACGCTTCGTACCGGGTATCAGGCCTGTTCGTATTCCTTTTCCCCGGCGGCTGGGATCGCGGTCTTGCCCGGCGGATTCTCCCCGGCAAAGAATCGCTGCTTGAAGTAGAGAGCGACGTTGACCAGGCCGATGAGCACCGGAACCTCGACCAGTGGTCCAATCACCGCCGCAAAGGCCGCACCATGGTTGATTCCGAACACGGCAACGGCCACCGCGATGGCCAGTTCGAAATTGTTGCTTGCCGCCGTGAAAGACAGAGTTGCTGTCTTCGTGTAGTCGGCACCTGCCTTCCGGCTCATGTAGAAGCTGGCCAGGAACATCACCAGGAAATAGACCAGGAGCGGAACCGCGATCATCAGCACCTGGAGCGGCTGCGCAACGATCTTCTCGCCCTGGAGACTGAACATGACCAGGATCGTGAAGAGCAGCGCAACGAGCGTGATCGGGCTGATTCGCGGAATGAACTCCTTCTCGTACCACGCCCGTCCCTTGGCTTTGACCAGGACCAGCCGCGTGAACATGCCAGCGAGGAAGGGGATGCCGAGATAAATGAACACGCTCCAGGCAATCCGCCCGATGGTGACTTTCGTGCGGAGCGTCTCTTCATCGACGGCCAGGGGGAGCCCTATCTTCAGCGGCAGGACCACGATGAACAGATAGGCATAGAGGCTGTAGAAGAAGACCTGGAAGATGCTGTTGAAGGCCACCAGCCCGGCGCAGTATTCGCTGTCGCCCTTGGCCAGTTCGTTCCAGACGATGACCATGGCGATGCAACGGGCCAAGCCAACGAGGATCAACCCCGCCATGAACTCCGGTTGGCCGCGAAGGAACAGGGCCGCCAGCGCAAACATCAGCACCGGCCCGACGATCCAGTTCTGCACGAGGGACAGCCCGAGTACTTTCCAATCGCGGAATACGTCGCCCAACTCCTCGTAGCGCACTTTCGCCAGCGGCGGATACATCATCAGGATCAGACCCAGGGCGATCGGAATGCTGGTCGTTTCGTCGAACTTGAACGCGTTGATCAGCTCGGAAACGTTTGGCCAGAACCGGCCCAGCCCGAGGCCAATGGCCATCGCCAGAAAAATCCACAAGGTCAGGTAGCGGTCCAGAAAGGAGAGCCGCTTGGTGACACCGTCACGCATCGAGAATCCGCTCCTTGGCGAAATTGCCAACTACGATTGTCAACAAAAGGCGGCCCGGAGCCGCCTGGTGGTTTTCTATTCGCACACCATGCATTTCGATTTGCCCTGTCCCTTGCAGCTGATCACCGATTCAATGCAGCGAAAGAAATCGAGGATGCACGGCACTCGCAGGCGGTAATAAACCTGGTTACCCCGTTTGTCATCCGCGATGATCCCGGCGTTCTTGAGCAGTGAAAGGTGCTTGGAGACGGTAGAGATGTCGGCCCCGACCATCTCGGTCAGCTCGGAAACCGATCGCTCACCCGTCCGTGAAAGTTCATCGACGATGAACATCCGCGTGGTGTGCGCCATGGCCTTGACCACACGGACTCGGGATTCGTAACAGGAGAGCGATTTCATGGTTACCTCTGCACAAGCGCCGCTGCCAGGGTGTTATCGGCGGTTTGGTACTTGGCATTTTAGCCAAATACCATTTCCCGCACAATGCCGGTCCAGAGCCCCTCGATCGTGCTCTTGAGTCGTTTCTAAGCCTCTTCAAGACAGTCTGGCAGGCTTTCAACAAACGCGCGAATCTCGTCCCGCACCCGGCGATAGGGGGCAAGTCGCTCCCCCTCCGAGGTAGCGCCGGCTGCAAGCCGGGGAGGGTCGTCAAAACCCACATGGATCACACGAGGCTGGCCAGGAAAGAACGGGCAGTGCTCGTTGGCATGCCCGCAGACGGTGAGCACATAGTCGAAGTGGATGTCCTTCAATTCGTCGACATGCTTGGATCGATGGCCGGAAATGTCGACGCCGGCCTCGGCCATGACCTGGACGGCCTTCGGATTCAGCCCGTGGGTCTCGATACCGGCCGAGAAGGCCTCGAACCTGTCACTCTTGAGTTGTCGCGCCCAGCCCTCGGCCATCTGGCTGCGGCAGGAATTCCCGGTGCACAGGAACAGGATCTTCATCGTTTGCCCTCCGTTTGAAGGCGGCAGAGCTGTTCGGGGTCGATGTTCAGGATTTCCTTGAGCCGCTTGGAGTCGCTTCGAACCTTTGCGTCCTCCACGGGCGGACTGTTGGCCTACGCGGCTCAGCAATCGCTAGCGGACGGGAAAGAGAAAGGTGAAGCGATGCTTCCGGCGCAGCCGCTTCAGGGCAAAAACTGCACGTCCCGAACCTTGATCGCCCCAGAAGCTGCCGCGGGTGTGGTTCCGTGCATGCCGATCGCCACTTGGCTCACATCGCCCAGGTTGAGCCGATCGTTCTCGTCCTTGGACCAGCTACCCCGCTCAAATCTCTGGAATGGGATCGTTGCCGTTCGCCACTCGCTGCTGGCAGGAGGCGGAGGGACTGCACGGTACTGGGTACCGTCTGCCTCGATCAGCATGACCAACAGCCCGTCGATACCCGGAGGAAGATCCGCCCGGTAGGTGAACTGGAGTGCCGAGTAGCCATCGAGTTCCTCGACGTTGACTGGCGTCCGGGGGAGAGCAAACATGTGACGGCCGCCGGGCAGGTTGAAGCGGTATTCCATGGAAGTGGAACCGTCCGGTTCGGTCACTGCCGGGTCGAGTTTACTTTGAACTGCAGGATCCTGAGCGACGTCCCAGGTCGGTCCGAGTCGAACGGCCGATATGGGGCGAAATAGTGCATCGGTGAATCGCGGATGTCGTAACTCGAAAACACCAGACGCCGGACCGTTGACGAGCAACCCGAGCCAGACCCGTTCCACTTGCTCCCAGCGGATCGCCTCGTCGGCATCCGTTGCGAAGCGGGCCCGGGTGAAGGTTCCGCTCAACGGCAGCCGGATTTCGCCGAACTCGGTTCCTGACATGGTTTTGCCACTGATCCGATACCAGACGCCCCCGTCACTCTCAAAGAAAACGGCAACAACGGACGGTGGCGAACCTTGCTGCAGGGCCAATCGGCCGTCGAACACCAGCGCCCGTGCACCATCCATGGTTCCTTTGGGTGTGCCTTCCAGGGCGGCGATGCGGCGTTCCGCGAGTGGATTGCTGAAAGTGAGCCGAGTGATCACCGCATCTGGTGAGGCTCCCTTGATGACCTTGGCCGACGCATCGGTCTCGAACCCCGGAGCCGCCGTCAGTCCCACGCCCCCGTTTGGGGACACCAGTGGAACGCTCATGGCCCGCGGCTCCTGTCCGACCAGATTGCGGACCGTTCCGGCGACCAGGCAAGCCGCCCATATCAGGCAAAGAATCACTCGATTATCAGTTCGTCCAATCACGGCTTGATCTCCGAGTTCTCGAGCTTGATGTTGTCCAGGCCCAACGTAGTGGCATGATTTGCCGTGCTGGAGAAACCAAGCCAATCGAGTCTGCGGATGCCTTCTCCCGACTGTTTGAGCTTCTCGAAACGAATCGGCTCCTTTCCCGGCAGGGTGACCGTCAGGTCCCAGGTGCCGGTGAAGTCACTCCCCTGCGCGGCGGTCATCTCGACGTGGACCCATTGGCCGACCGGCATTTGGATTTCGCCGCCGCCCGAGACAGCGAGTTTGCCCTCGGCTCCCGAGATTTGTGGCCCTGTGCGATAGGGACTGGAATTGTCGCGCCACTCGATGAACCAGACCGACGACTGATCGACTCGCAGATCGAAGGACAGACGCGTGACACCTTCGGTGTAGCCGGGGGTGTAGTAGAAGTGGGGGTTGAAGACCTGATCGAGGTTCGGCGCATCCTGGAGTTTCAGGAAATGGCTCGAGCCACCGGCCCCCGACTCATCGACGACGCGGGCAAATGCGGTGTCCCCCTTGTTTCCGTGGTAAGTATGGGCGGCGTCTGAGGGTTCCGAGCCCGGGGGCGAGGCCTCGAAGTCGTCGTTGATCGTAATCGGCGGCAGCGGCGGGGGCGGGGGGGCCAGTTCCAGCGGGGGCAACTCGTAGGCCTTTGCCAATTCAGTCCACGCCGGATCGCCGTAAACGCCGGCCCTTGTGTAATCGAAGGGTTGGAAGCCGATGCGGAAGGCCGGAGATTCTGGTTTGAGGCGAAAGTCAGCGGCGGCCGCATCGACGAAGAGGGGATCCGCCACGAGGGAGCCCTCACCCTTTCCGCCAGGCAGTTCTTGCCACTGCTGGAGCGTCAGCCCGTTGAAATCGACCGGGCCTGCGGCGTTCCAGTAGAGGTTGTGGTGGAAGACGACCTTTTCGTCCGTGGCTGGCCGGCCCAGCAGCGGGCTCTGGTTGTTCCAGTAGACGATGTTGTTGGTGAAGTGGAACGAAATGTGGTCCTCCTTGCGCGAGCGTTGGATCTGTCCGTCCATCGACTCGGCAAAGATGTTGTTGCGGACGAGGTTGTCGCGGCCGTAATGCTGGTGGTAGCCGCCGGTCTTGGTGTTGTAGACGAGGTTGTTCTCCAGGCGGAAGTCGCTGGACCCCTCGTCGTTGTAGAGTCCCCAACCGCCGCGGCCATAGTAGTCGTAGGAGTAGACGTCGTGGACCCGGTTGTTGGAAACG
>CAYSCH010000429.1:0-7686 GCA_964429355.1 uncultured Planctomycetaceae bacterium
AGAGCATCGGTCTACGGAACCGAAGGTTACTGGTTCGAGCCCAGTGGGGTGTACTGAGTTACATCAAATCGGCCGGTCTGCTGTACCCAGGTACTGTTGTCCGGCCTTTTTCGTTTCTTGCCCAGTCTTCGAGCCAACGGCACTCCCAACGGTGGCCAGATCACCAACCGAAACACGCTCACCAAGGCCGACCCCCTGGCCTTCGACTTCATCCCCTTTGTTGTCCTGCTTCATCGGGCTCACCTGTGGGCCAAAGGCCACAGCCCCGTTGATGACGGGCGTAAGAAAGCCCCCTCCTGAGGCGCGCCGCGGTGACCGACGAAACCCGCCAACGGGGTGGTGATCGACCACCTTGCTCCTGGCACGCCCGAGGTGTTTCGGGGCGTGATTTCAGAACTCGGTGTCTTTTGGGTAAGGCTGCGGAGGGCAGAAGAATCATGGGACGGACCGTGAAGACGTGGATTTGGCAATCGCCGAGGGGAGTGCACCATGAATCAAGACTCTATCGACGATTCCGGCAAGCCCTTTCACCCCGAAACGCCTGAGGCGTTCTTTCAACCGGGTGAAGAGGCTTTTCCGGTCTGGTGGAGTGAACTCGATCCACCAGGGTCAACCGGCGGTCTTGAACTGGACTACGAAAGCTCGCGAGCCGTTTGGTCGGCGGCCTACGAACACAGTGCGGATTGCATCATGCTCGTTTGCGATGGAGCGGAGTCACACGTTGTCGGGGCGCATCCGACAGGCGAAATGCAGTTGACCTGCGTCATCCATCGCCATCACAACGGGAGCATTTCTTTGCCCAGCCGCGATTTCTTTCGCTGGGTTCGTGAGCATGAAGATCGTATTCGGCAAGAATATGCCGAAGACGAACGCAATCCCGGCGCAGACACGCTCACCGTATGGGTTGAATCCCCTTGGTAGGCCGGACGCCAGCGGTTGCTCTCCATTTTTTCGAACCATCGTCTTCTTCGCTGCCTTCTCTTCAGCCTGAGCGGCATCGGCGTCCTAGCCGCACGCCTGCGCGTACGGTAGACTACGGGTTCGCTGTCGAGACACCGCAATCCTGCCGAGATGAGGAGGCTACAAGTGTCGTCCATATCCAAGACACTGGATTCGCTGTTGCCACAGGTTAAGCCGAGGCAAAACGAGATTCACCTGAACGCGACGGTCTTGGAAGTGGCCGAACCGGCGCAGCTTGCCGAGTTGGCCGCAGACCCAAAGTTTCGCGGTTTTCTGTTGGGACGCCTGTCTGACACTGCGGCCCTCGTCGATCCAGGTTCTGCCAAACTGTTCGAAGGCGCTCTGTTGGCCGGCGGGCACACGCCGAAGATAGTCTGAGACATCACCGAATCATGGAAAACGTGCGGTAAGCATCTTGGCTGCTGTCGACTTCACAAACGCCAATCGCATCTCGGCCGTGTACACAACGAAGCAAGGAGGAATCCGTTGAGGCTCCCGCACATCTTGAGCCGTTCGCGAGAGGTAAGAATCGATTTGGATCACTACCTTGCGGACAAGCTGAAAAGTGCCGCTCGGTTTTGGGTTGGAAAAGAGGCGGCAAAGTTCAACAAACAGAAGAGTATTTCGACCCTGACGAGGGTCTTCAGTAAGAAGAGCGCAGCTAAGAAACTCGCACTTCACATTACAGACAAGCAGAAGCGAGTGCTGGAGATCTTCGCTCGATTCGGCCCCGTCGTTTCCGGGCCCTTGTTGTTCGTGGAGGTACATCAGCGCGGGTTGGTCGAAAAGCCAGACGACTCGCCTCGATCTTTCTACGAACAGCGTCGCAACGACGTCGTGAACGGGCTCCGTGAAAAGCTCGTCTTGGTCAGTTCCGGCTACGACTACTACGGCCACAGCTACGACCGACGCTACCCGGAACTGGTGTTGCACCCAGCGATTGCCGAGGCGATCGAGCCGGCCTCACCGCTGCCGTGGAAGTCGTCGACGCCGGTTTCGAACGCACAGGGACTACTGGCACGCAACTCGGCAGAACCAGCCTTGGATCTGTGGCGTGTTGCCGAAGCGCTGCGTGAGATGGGAAATTGGAATACTGTTAAAGGCGACGCGTTGTCGAAGGGCAGTCGCAACAAGCTGCGGCGAATGACATCGCTTCCGTCGGCCGACGACGCGCCCCTGGCTCTGCCCGATCCTGAGTCATTCTACTACGAGTTGCTGCGTGAGATGGGCTTCTTGTCGGCGACGACGGAGCCGCGATGTGTACTGAGTGCTCGGCTCGAACAGCATTTTGCCGAGCCAGCCGTCGCGCAAGCCTGGCACTGGTTGCGTGCGTGGTTGGATATTCGACTTTGGCAGGATGGGATCGGCGTCGTGCCGGACCGAGACAACGACTACGAGCCGGTTCGTATCGAACCGGACAGCCTGCGGAAGGCCAAGGAGCTGCTGATCTGGGCGTTCTGCTGCTTGGCCCACTCGGATTGTGACTGGCTTGACCTTGAAGTGTTCTTGAAGGATTTCTGGCAGGCCACGCACGAGGTCCAAAGCGGGTTTTACTGGGAGCAGTACACGTGGGATCCGGACTTCGCAATGGCGCGGTCGAAGCGGGATTTCGCGGCCGGCTCTGACCGCAGTCTGGCATTCTGGCTCGATGGCACAGGCGCTTGGGCAGCCAACGTGGTCATGGTCACGTTCGTCATGCTGGGGCTGGTCCAGCGTGGCCAGTCGGGGGGCAAGAAGAAGTGCCCCTGCTTTCGGCTCACTGACCTCGGGCGCCGGGTCTTCGGCATGCCCGAGGCGGAAGCAGAGGATCGTCAAGATGTCGGGCCCTTCCTCACGGTCCAACCCAACCACGAAATCCTGGCGTACATGGACGCCGCCGACGCTCGGCGTATCTGCACTCTCGCCCGATTTGCCCGACACGACAAAACCAACATCGGTCCCGTGCGAACCTTTTCGCTGAGTCGCGAGTCGGTCTACCAGACACTCGAAAACGGAATGAGCGCTGCCGAAATCCAGGCTTTTCTCGTCGAGCACGGCAGAACCGACTTACCGGCCAACGTAGTTCATGCACTGATGGAATGGTCCGGCAAGCGCGAGTCGCTGGTCCTGCGCAACGCCGTCACGCTGGGGCTGCTCGTAGAGGCCGCCGAGGCCGCAGAACTTCCAACCTCGGGCGAATTACTCGGAGACCACTGTGTTGTCATGAACAAGAGGAGCGAGAAGACGGCGACGAAGGACTTCCCCGGCTGGGCGATTCTTGATCATCACGCCGATCTCCCGAAAGCATGGAGCGTTGACGAACTTGGACGCCTGCAGGCCGTCGGAGAGGACACAGTGTCGTGCATGCGGCTGGCCTGCCTGGCGGATCAGACGGCCGACGGTTGGTTGATCTCAGCAAAATCAACCACGCGGGCACGCAAGCAAGGTTTCACGACCGACCAGATGCTCGCCTGGTTGTCAACGCACCTGCTGCACGCGACTCCGGCCTTGCTAGAAACGGCAATTCGTAACTGGACCGGCCGGGCGAGTGCATTTGCCGGAAAGGTCCACCTGCTTCAACTCACGCGAGGTAGCGATTGTGATGCGATTCTTGGCAGCGACGTGTTTCGACCATTTCTAGCCGGGCACATTCCACCGTGCTGGTTCATTGTCCGGGACGACAAGGCCGCCGAAGTCAAACGGTTACTGCTACGTCTCGGATTTCGCATCGATGCCTCGTTCCAACTCGCGTCGCTGGACGACGGCCGAAGTAGCGAGGCCGGAATCAAACCGCTGACCAACGCCAGAACCAAGAGACGTAAACGCCGGTAGTACCCAAACGATGGCCGAATTCAACCCCGAGAACCCGCTGATCGTCCAGGGCGACCACACCGTACTGCTGGAGGTCGACAGCCCACGCTATCTGGGCGCCCGCGATGCATTGGCTCGCTTTGCCGAGTTGATCAAGTCTCCCGAGCACATCCACACGTACCGGATTACGCCGCTATCGATCTGGAACGCCTGCGCCGCGGGAGTGGAAACGGCCGAGATCGTGGATACCCTGCACGAGTTCTCCAAGTACGCCGTGCCGCAGCATGTGGTCGTGGAGATCCGGGACTACGCGTCTCGCTATGGACGTCTCCGCCTGTCTCGCGATAGCCGAGGCCTTGTCCTGGCAGCCAACGATCGACCGCTGGCAGAAGAGATCGGCCACAACAAGCACGTTGAGCCGTTGCTCGGCGAACATCTTTCGCCGCTGGAGTTTAGCGTCGACCCATTGGTGCGAGGGCGGCTCAAGCAGGCCTTGATCAAGATCGGTTTCCCGGTCGAGGATCTGGCCGGATATCGGGAAGGAGAAACGCTCCGTATCTCGCTCCGCGCGACGACGGCCGGCGGTCAGAGCTTTGACCTGAGACGCTATCAAGACGAGGCGGCCCGAGTGTTCCATGCAAACGGCACCGCTCGCGGCGGATCAGGGGTGATCGTGCTTCCCTGCGGCGCCGGAAAGACCGTCGTTGCCATGGCTTGCATGGCACAAGTGCAATCGTCGACACTCGTATTGACGACAGGCGTCACGGCGAGCCGCCAGTGGATCGCCGAGCTGCTCGACAAAACGTCTCTCCAGGCGGACCAGATAGGTGAGTACAACGGCTCGAACAAGGACGTCAAGCCGGTGACGGTGGCCACGTACAATATCATGACCTACCGGCCCCGCAAGGACGCCGAATTTGTCCACCTCGAGTTGTTCGATCAACGCAACTGGGGTCTCATTATCTACGACGAGGTCCATCTGTTGCCTGCGCCGGTGTTCCAGGTCACGGCCGGCTTGCAGGCCATGCGACGATTGGGACTGACCGCCACGCTGGTCCGCGAAGACGGGCGTGAAGACGACGTGTTCGCCCTGATTGGCCCGAAAAAAGTGGACGTCCCCTGGAAGGTGCTGGAAAGCCAGGGATGGATCGCTTCAGCCCAGTGCACAGAGGTCCGGCTCGCCCTGCCCGAGAAAATCAAGATGCCCTACGCCGTGGCGGACGCCCGGCAGAAGTTCCGAATCGCGTCGGAAAATCCACTGAAGACCGACGTGGTGAGGAGCCTCTTGGCAAAGCATCGCAATCAACCGACGTTGATCATCGGCATGTACGTCGATCAGATTCGAAAGGTCGCCAAGGAGCTGGGCGTTCCCGTGTTGACCGGTTCGACGTCCCAACGCAAACGGGACGCTCTCTTCGAAGACTTCAAGAGTGGACGGATAGGCGTACTCGCCGTGTCGAAGGTAGCCAACTTTGCGGTGGACCTGCCGGATGCTTCCGTAGCCATCCAGATCTCTGGTACATTCGGCTCACGCCAGGAAGAGGCACAGCGTTTGGGACGCATTCTTCGTCCCAAACCGGGTGAAAACCAGGCCCACTTCTACACGGTCGTCAGTCGTGATACGGTCGAACAGGATTTCGCGTTGAAACGACAGTTGTTCCTCTGCGAACAGGGCTACGCCTACGAGATTCACGACGGGCATGAGAATGGCCGTGGCTTGACCCCTTGACCGGCCTGGATGAGATATGAGACCGTTTGAAATCGACTGGTCCGACTTCATCGAGCGGCTCGCCGCGTGGGATCGGCTCTCGCTGCCGGCGCGTAAGGCGTTTACCGAGTTGAAGTCCGATCGAGGTAGCGAGGTAACGAACTTCGACGGCTGCGCACCGGACCTCGTCGCGGCAGGTTTCCTGAGCTACTACGCCGACGGCCAGCGTGTCAGGCTTTGCAGGGAGTGTTACCCTTTTGCCGGCGCTGTCCGCGCGATGACCCGCCACGATATTTTCGGGAGTCCCGGCGAGGAGACCTATTACGCATATCTCCACGATCACTTCACGGCCAGGCAGCGGACCCTCCTCACGCCGCATTCTCACCGCTACGGCTACGGCGACGAGACGTATCTTCTTCGGCACTCGAGATCCATGGCATGGCTGGAGCGGCTGCAGACGGCCGAGGACTGCACTCGTTGGGAACAAGGCGGCGACTTCGGCGAGCCGCTGCTGAATCAACCGGACATATTGGCGGCCGTCCGCCAGGTCGTCGGGCAGCTCACGACGTTTCACGGTCCCGTCACCCTGCGCGACCTGCCGGACCGATTCGCCACACTGTCTGCGGCAGAGTTGGGCAAGGCGATTCGGGCGGGCATCCGCTACCTGTTCTTGTTTCCTGCCATGCGCCCGGACGACATGACACCCGTAATCGGCCTTTGGCCGGCGATCACCCAACGCCTGCATCGTCCCAAACCCAAACAACCAAAACGTGTTACGCCGGACGAAACGTATCACAGTGCACTCTTGATGGACGACATCACGAGCATCCTGGTGGCAGCTACAACCTGCTCGTTGCGGATTCGCGCCAACGACGGAGCGTTGTTCGCGAAAGCCCGGAAGGAGATCATGTCGAGCCTCGTGTCGGTACCCGACTGGATCGGGGAGTTCGACGGTTGTTCGCCCACCGAACGAATCGATACGGCGTTACAGCTTCTTCGAATGCTGGAGTATGTCAAGACGGCCGGAAGGGAGGGCAAAGACCTTTCGCTGCGGACCACCGATCGGGGGGCCGACTGGCTGGCGGAAATCGCCAAAAATCGGCTGATCACGATTCTCGATCGGTTGAATCCGGACAAGTCAGGAACTCGCAAGAAGGGGCGGTCGCCCAAAACGAATCCGTTCAACCCCGTGCCTGAATTCATCGACGGCGATTGGCATGATTCTGCCTATCTGTTCAGGTTGATTCCATTCACGATTGAGATCGTAGGCAATCGTGATTGGAGCTTCCTGGCAGCACTGGTCAGGGCCTTCGAAACGCTTCGCGGCGATGACTTCGTGCTCGTCGAGGAATTCCTCGATTGGCACAGCCAACAGCTCAACCCTTTGATAAGTTTACGGAAGGAAGGAAGGCCCCTGGAACTCGGCATTGGATGGTCGAGGCACGTGCCTTCGGAAGAGGAGACGGAGGCCATCTGGCGAAACCTTCTTGCCGAATTCGCCCTCACTCGGTTGTTTCCGCTGGGAGGACTACGAATGGGAATCGTCGGTAAACATCGCGAGAAGTGCATTTCGCTGACCGACGCCGGACGGTATCTGCTGGGCTTGGTCGAGGATTTCAACTATGGGCCCGAGCACGACGGCGACAAGCCCGTCCTGGTCCAACCCAATTTCGACGTCGTGTTCATGTCCCCGTCACCACAAGCCGAGGCATCTATCGGGCGCTTCGCCCAGCGCATGGGCCAGCGCGTCGGGACTCTGTTCAAGATCACAAAGTCATCGATTCTCGCTGCCGCATGCACCGGCATGACCTCTCAACAGGTTCTCGACACGCTCCGGTCCAACTCTGCGAAAGAGGTTCCCCCCAATCTGGAGCGAGAAATACAAGGTTGGTTCGGTCAGTGCCGACGGGTGACGGTCAGGCGGGCAATTCTCGTCGATTGCCCCGACGCCCACACGGCGGCACGTGTCCTCGCGGCCGGTGGCAAAAACGCCATGGCCATCACGGACACGGTGATCGAGCTGGCAGACTCGAAACATGATGCCGCACTCTTCCGCAAGCTTGATGCCATGGGAATCTTCGCCAACCAATCGAAACCGCCGTCCGCCAAGAAGAGCCGCAGGAAAGGTTCTCGGAAGAGACGATGGTGAGTTGTCCCGGGAAAATGCTGTTTCTGCCGAGCGGTAGCTCGTATTCGTTGGCGGCCCTGCCGCCCTGTACTACTAACCT